>CADBOP010000025.1 GCA_902796255.1 uncultured Ruminococcus sp. | reverse complement strand
GAAAGAAGCTGTGATGAAATATACCGGAAAAAAAGTCATGATAGTCGGGGTAGGTATCAGAACAGGACTGAATATTGTCATTGACAATCCTGCACAGCTCGGCTCGGATTTGGTGGTAGATGCCGTTGCCGGACTGCATGAATATCCTGTGCCCCAGATTATTATTGATATGGGTACAGCCACTACACTCTCTGTGATTAACGCTAAAAAACAATATATCGGCGGTGTGATTATGACCGGCATGGCCGTTTCTATGAATGCCCTTGTCGATAAAACTTCCCAGTTACCAAAAATCAGCTTTGATGCACCAAAAAAAGTCATCGGCTCGAATACAGTCGACTGTATGAAATCCGGCATCATGTATGCAACGGCTTCTTCTCTGGACGGTATGATTTCCAGAATTGAAGAGGAACTCGGCCAGAAATGCACTGTGATTGCAACCGGAGGGCTTTCCAGTACAGTGATTCCGCTCTGTAAATCTGAAATTATTTTAGATGATGATTTATTATTAAAAGGCTTGTCGCTGATTTATCAGAAAAATAAAACCTGATTTTGAATTTTCAACATTCCACAGTGGAATTGTTGAAAAATAAACATGCATAAACCGGAATGTTTCAGGAATACTAATTGCAGTCAGAAAATTCCTGAAGGAGGTTATCAGCATGAGAATCGGTTCAAGTATCGCATTCCGTCAGCCACGCTCTCTTTACAGCTTTGCATCTGTAGTCGGCCAGAAAGAGGGCGAAGGGCCTATGAAAAATTATTTTGATAAAATCGAAAAAGACCCGACTTTCGGAGAAAAAAACTGGGAGAAAGCAGAAAGCCGTCTCCAGTCCAATACCTTTGCACTCGCCCTGCAAAAAGGCAGACTGCGGCAGATAGATATTGACTGCATTATTGCAGGGGATTTAATCAATCAGTGTACAGGTTCAAGCTTTGCCGTCAGAGAAACTAAAATTCCATATTTAGGCATTTATGGGGCATGTTCAACTATGGCGGAAAGCCTTTTGCTTGCCGGAGTACTCATTGACGGAGGATTCTCCGAAAAATCAGCAGCGGTGACATCTTCCCATTTTTCAACAGCAGAAAGACAGTTTCGCTTTCCCCTCTCTTACGGAGGACAGAGAACCCCCACAGCACAGTGGACTTGCACCGCTTCCGGAGCGGCTGTGGTGTCCGCCGAGGGAGGTGCTCCCTTCCTTATGGGCGGATGTATCGGAAAAATCGCTGATTTAGGTGTAACAGATACTTCCAATATGGGTGCGGCAATGGCTCCGGCGGCAGCAGATACTATCATGAGATATTTGCAGGATACTAAAACCAATCCTCAAGATTATGATGCCATTGTCACCGGAGATTTAGGAAATATCGGTTCACCGCTGCTGCTGGATTTGCTGCTGAAGCAGGGGATTAATATCAAGGCACAGCATCAGGACTGCGGCTCTCTGATGTTTGATGAACAGAAACAGGATACCCATGCAGGCGGTTCAGGCTGCGGATGCTCTGCGAGTATTTTATGCGGCTATTTTCTGCCGAAACTGAAAAATAATGAATATAAAAAAATTCTCTTTGCAGCGACCGGAGCGTTATTGTCAGCAATGTCTCCTCAGCAGGGGGAGAGCATACCGGCTATTTGTCATCTGGTAGAAATCAGAAGTCAGGAGGGATTAGCTTGCTGATAGCATTGATAAAAGCATTTTTAATCGGCGGTGTGATATGTGCTGCCGGTCAGCTTCTGATTGATTATACAAAACTGACACCGGCAAGAATTTTAACACTGTATGTCATAGCAGGTGTTGTGCTGTCTGGTCTGGGACTGTATCAGCCTTTACTGGATTTCGCCGGAGAGGGGGCAGGCATTCCCCTCACAGGGTTCGGGCATCTCTTGGCAAAGGGTGTCCGGAAAGCGGTTGAAGAACAGGGAGCACTGGGAATCCTGACAGGCGGCCTGACATCGGCAGCCGGAGGAATTACAGCCGCTCTTCTGGCCTGACTGACTGCGGCAGTGATATTCAGAAAAAGAATGAAAGCATAAAAATAAAAGCCTCTGATTTTCAGAGGCTTTTTATTTTTAAATTATTCTTCTACAGAAGCCCCTTCCGGCATTTCCGGCTGTTCCGGTTCTGCTGAAACAGGAGTTTCTTCAAGGGATTCGCCTTTCATGAGCTTTTCAAAGTCAGGGCCTTCGATTTTTTCATGCTTAATCAGATACTGTGCAACTGTGTGCAGCTGGTCAATATGTGTCCGGAGAATTTCTTCTGCCTTCGCATAGCCCTGTTCTACAAAGTTTCTGATTTCGGCATCAATCTCGGCAGCCACTTCATTGGAATAATTTGGTGTGCTGCTGAAATCACGTCCGAGGAAAGGCTCGCTCTGGTCGTTGCCATAGACAACAGGGCCAAGCTTTTCGCTGAAACCATAGCGTGTAATCATATTTCTTGCTGTCTGGGTAGCACGTTCGAGGTCATTGGAAGCCCCTGTGGAGATATCGTCCATGATAAGTTTTTCCGCAACACGTCCGCCAAGCAGAACAATAATTTCTTCATGCATTTCCTTCAGGCTGTTATAAGATTTATCATGCTCCGGAAGCGACAGCGTATAGCCGCCTGCCATACCTCTGGGGATAATCGAAATCTGATGCACTTTGTCCTGATGCGGGCAGTAATAAGTGCAGATAGCATGGCCGGCTTCATGATAAGCTGTTAATTTGACTTCCCGTTCGGTTTTGACTCTGGATTTCTTTTCCGGACCGGCTACTACTTTGATAGTAGCTTCTGCAATATCCTGATTGGTGATAGCTTTTCTGTTGCTTCTTGCGGCAAGCAGAGCAGCTTCATTTGTCAGGTTTTCCAAATCTGCACCAGTGAAGCCGACAGTAGTTTTTGCAATATCTGTCAGATTGACATCTGGTGCAAGGGGCTTGTTTTTAGTATGCACTTTCAGAATATCTTCTCTGCCTTTGATATCCGGATAGCCGACAACTATCTGTCTGTCGAATCTGCCGGGACGGAGCAGAGCGGGGTCAAGAATATCACGTCTGTTTGTGGCAGCAATAACAATTACGCTTTCATTTCCGGTAAAGCCGTCCATTTCTACAAGCAGCTGGTTCAGGGTCTGTTCACGTTCGTCATGACCACCGCCGAGGCCTGCACCTCTGTGACGGCCGACAGCATCAATTTCATCGATGAAAATAATAGAGGGTGCATTTCTTTTTGCTGTATCGAACAAGTCACGCA
Source organism: uncultured Ruminococcus sp. (assembly GCA_902796255.1). GTDB lineage: Bacteria > Bacillota > Clostridia > Oscillospirales > Ruminococcaceae > UBA3855. Next base: position 11,322 of record CADBOP010000025.1, on the reverse strand, counting down.
CACGGGAAGCACCCACACCGACAAACATTTCTACGAAATCAGAACCGGAAATCGGATAGAACGGACAGCCTGCTTCTCCGGCAACTGCTCTCGCCAGCAGGGTTTTACCAGTACCGGGAGGGCCTAACAGCAGAACACCTTTCGGGATTCTTGCACCAATTTCGGCATATTTTCTGGGATTTTTAAGAAAATCCACAATTTCGGCCATCTCGAATTTTTCTTCATCTGCACCGGCAACATCTTTGAAAGTGGCTTTTTTGCTGTCTGCCTGTGTCTTGATAGTAGCTTTTCCGAAATTAGTATATTTTGTTCCGCCGGCCTGCCGCATCATGAAGATAAACAGGACAACACCCATGACTAAAATAATCAGTGTCGGCACATAGGTAATCAGCCATGAATTATCTGTAATTTTGTAATAATCCTGTTTCAGGGGGGTTTTGGGGTTGGCAGCATTATACTTGATTCTGTAATCTTCTGTATCATTCAGAAACAGTGTTACATTCGGGACAGAATATTCCACTTCTTCGCCTGTATCAAGTGTCAGTTCGAGGTCGCCTGTTCCCAAATCCAGCGTATATTCCTTGACTTCAAGATTATCAAAATGCGAAACAATTTGTGAATATGTGTATTCCGGTTCTTTCTCATTGAATCGTGGCAGCATATAGGCTGCAAGGAAAATCAGCAATGCTGCAATGAGAAGATAGGCTACAATGCCTCTGCTTCTTTTTGGTGTCAAGTGCTTCACTCCTTTTTGACTTTGACTTTCTGATAAAATAAATAAAAATATCTGAAATTGGCACTCTCAAAGGGAGACTGCTAATTTTTGATGATTTAGTATACATCAGAATTGTGATAGTCTGATGTTGATTCCGTGTCGGTTCTGTGAACATGCAAAATCAGCATATTCTGTGTGGATTCTGTTACAGCAGCAGTTTCAGAAACACCTAAATTCTGTACCCAGAGCAGACGGCCGTCCGTTCCGGAGAGATAATGCAGAAATTTTCGTTCTGAAACGGGCTGTGTCTGAAGCCATTTTTTTACAGAAATGGTGTGATTTTTTCCGGCTGGGCGGAGGTGCAGACCATTTTTTCTGCTGTGCAGAACTGCGGACTCTTTTATTATATCATAATCCAGAGCAGAATTTGCAAACAATGTGTGAATTTTTTCAAATTCATCAGGATTTTTTTTTGTTACAAGCTCTGCGGTGACAAGATATTCCGGAAAAATCCGGTTTTCTCCGAGTTTCAGCGGAAGTTCCGGTATTTCCGGCAAGAGGGGTTCTAAAAACAGAATATGCTGACTGACACGGGCGGTTAATTTTCCACGGATAATTTCGGCTTTGCCGCCATGTGAGAGTAATTGCTGGATTTTCAGAATCATGAAATAATCCGGCTGGATATGGCCGGCTTCTAAAAACAGGCGGATACAGCGTCTTTGCATAGCCGGATGGAGTGCTTCCAGATGCTGCATAGTATGATTCTGGTAATGCTGAAGAAAAACAGCTTTTGCAGTCTGTTCCAGAAAGTCTTCCTCCTGTGTGAGAATATCTGTCATCATGGAAACAGCATGTTCTGAACTGCGGGGGTTAATTCTGGAAAATAACGGAATGACTGTATGCCGGATGAAATTTCTGGTATAAGCTGTATCGAGATTTGTAGAATCTGTGATATAGGCAAGATGCTGTTCAGAAAGAAATGCTTCAATTTCTTTCCGGCTGGATTTCAGCAGAGGCCGGATATAATTGTCACGCTGTTCCGGAATGCCGCACAGGCCTTTTGTTCCTGTGCCCCGTATCAGGCGAAAGATTACAGTTTCCAGATTATCCGAGGCATTGTGTGCGGTTGCCACAAGCCCTTCTGCATGTGCAGCAAAAGCTTGATAGCGGCATTCTCTTGCAGCGGTTTCTGTGGAAAGCCTGTGCAGTTCCTGATAGGCCTGTACATCTACAGGAATCACTTGCAGGGCAACTCCCAGATTTTCGCATAGTGTACGGCAGAAATTTTCGTCCCGAAGGCTTTCTTCTCCCCGCAGATGATGCTGGATATGCATTGCTGAAATTTTCAGGTGATATTGTTTCCGGAAATGCAGCAGACAGTATAATAAACAGACACTGTCTGCACCGCCGGACAATGCACAGGTAATATGCATGTGATTTATTTTTTTCTGTTCCAGAAAATTTTTGACAGCCTCAGACGGACGCATCAGTTTTCTCCATAGATGAAAATCTTGTGAACTGGCCGTCCCAGATTAAATTGGCTGTACCGCATTCACCATGACGGTTTTTGGCAACAATGCATTCTGCAACATTCGGGGTTTTGCTGTCTTTGTTATAATACGCATCACGATAGAGAAATAATACAATATCGGCATCCTGTTCGATAGAGCCGGAATCACGCAGGTCAGAAAGCATAGGCCTTTTATCTGTACGGCTTTCCGGCCCTCTGGAAAGCTGGGATAACAGAATCACAGGAACATTAAGTTCTTTTGCCATGATTTTAAGCTGACGGGTGATTTCTGCAACGACCTGTACTTTATTTTCTGTTCTCAGGGTACTCTGAATCAGACCGAGGTAATCAATCACAACAAGACCTAAATTCTTGATTCTCCGGAGTTTGGCTTTAATCTGCGGAACGGTAATGCTTGCAGTATCGTCAATAAAAATGGGCATATTGCTCAGATAGCTTGCACCGGCGGCCAGTCTGAGCCAGTCATCACCACTGAGGCGGCCGTTGCGGAGTTTATTGGAATCCACCTGTGCCGATGTCGACAACAGACGGGCGGCAAGCTGGGCTTTCGGCATTTCCAGAGAGAAAATGCAGACAGCTTCTTCCGGATGGGTTTGGGCAACATGCTGTGCTAAATTCAATGCAAATGCTGTCTTTCCCATTGCCGGACGGGCAGCAATCAGAATCAGGTCAGATTTGTTCAGACCAGAAGTCAGGCTGTCCAGATAGGCAAACCCTGTGCCCATGCCTTTGTATTTTTCCCTGTCAGGCCCTGCCAGACGGCCTATCTGATTATAAGTATCTGCTACTACTTCTCTGATGGGGGTCAGGCCGTTGATGTCTCTGCCCTGACGGATAGAAAAAATCTGCTGTTCTGCATTGTCAAGCAGCATCTGTGAATTGGTTTCGCCGTTCTGGATATTCTCCAGAATTTTTTGGGCAGTTTCTGCCAGCGAGCGGATATAATATTTATCTGCAACGATTTTACAGTAACTTGCTAAATTGGCAGTAGTCGGAACGAGGTCCACAAGACTGGCAAGATAATTTTTTCCTTCGGCAGAAGTTTCAAAAACATGTGCATTCACGGCCTGGTCAAGAACTGTGATGGCATCGATATGATGGCCGGATGCCGCCATAGTTGTCATAATCATGAATAAAGTTCTGTGCTGTTCGATATAAAAGCATTCCGGCTTGATATATTCCAGAACAAGGCCTAAAGAATCGGCATCAAGCAGGACAGCACCTAAGATGGTCTGTTCTGCTTCCAGACTGTACGGCATATTGATATATTCAAAATCAGGCATAAAATTCCCCTTTCCCTGAATAAAGGGCGGCTATCAGAGTGCCGCCCGTATCATCTCTTATGCTTCGATGACTTCAATGCTGATATTAGCTGAAATACCGGTATACAGGCGGATTTCCGCAGAGAAACTGCCGAATGCCTTAATATCAGATTTCAGGACAATTTTTTTCTTGTCGATTTTCTGTCCGTATTGATTTTCAAGTTCCTGAGCAATCTGTGCAGAGGTGACAGAACCGAACAGGCGGCTGCCTGTGCCGGCTTTGGCTTTGATGGTCACCGTCTTGCCGTCTACAGCAGCTTTGATTTCTTCGGCATTCTGTTTTTCTACATCTTTTTTATGCTGGGCAGAAGCTTTCTGACCTTGGAGCTTGTTCATATTTTCCGGAGTAGCTTCCACGGCAAGACCTTTTTTCAGCAGCATATTGCGGGCATAGCCGTCAGCTACTTCTTTCATGTCGCCTTTTTTGGCTGAACCTTTGACATCCTGAATAAAAATCACTTTCATAGGGAGAACGCATCCTTTCTGTTAAGTAAAATAAATTTATAATTAAATTAAATAATTATTATATTAATCTGTCCGAATATCAGCAAGAACAGCAAGAAGCTGATTTTTGGCTTCTTCCGGAGTGGTATTCTGTATCTGTGTTGCGGCCATGGTCTGATGACCGCCGCCGCCAAGCTGTTCCATTACGACCTGTACATTGACTGCCCCCAGAGAACGGGCAGAAATAGAAACTGAATCTTTGACAGCATAAATGACAAAAGCAGCATCTACGTGAGAAATGCTCAGTAATTCATCCGCTGCCTGCGGAGCAACAAGCCGGATTTCAGGTGTATTTTCCGGAGCAACTGCAATCGCATGACAGCCGATAATCTCTGCTGAACCGACAATTTTCGCACGGCTTTTATAGGCTTCAATAGAGCCGGAAAACAGGCCTTTGACTTTGACTGTGTCTGCACCGATTTTTTTCAGATAAGCGGCTGCTTCAAATGTCCGGACTCCTGTACGCATGACAAAATTTTTAGTATCCAGCATAATGCCGGAAAGCAGACAGTCTGCACAGCAGGAGTTTACAGAATCATCAAGCTTGAAATACTGGAGCAGTTCTGTCACCATCTCGCAGGCAGAAGAAGCATAAGGCTCGTGATGAAAGACAAGTGCATTGTCTACATAATTGATATTTTTTCTGTGATGGTCAATCACGACAACTTTCTTTGCTGCCTGATATAATTCCTGACTTTCTAAAATATCTTTATTATGTGTATCGACAATAATCAGAAGTGTATCGTCTGTGATGGTATCCACTGCCTGCTTGGGGGTCAGGAATAATTCTTTTCCCATTTCTGCTTCAGCAAGAGAAATCAACTGTTTGGAGAGATTCTTTTCAGGGTCGACTATGACGTTTACAGGAATTTCCATCAGTCTGACCGCACCGGCAAGCCCGCAGGCCGAGCCGATGGAATCCAAATCGCCAAAACGATGCCCCATCAGATAGACATTCGAGCTGTTTAAAATTAAATCCTGAATGGCTTCGGCAATAATTCTGGTTTTGGCTCTGGATTTTTTTTCAACACCTTTGGAAACACCGCCGAAAAAGCGGAAACCTTCATCAGATTTGACAGCCGCCTGGTCGCCTCCTCTGCCAAGAGCCATATCTAAACACTGTGCTGCCCAAGTTTCACTTTCCTGCATACTGGCTGCACCCTCTCCCACACCGATGGAGAATGTCACACAGTTCTTGTCATCAGCATGGATATTGCGGGCATCGTCCAGAATCCGGAATTTTTCTGCAATCAGTGCCTGCACATGTTCTTCTTCCAGAACAGCAATAAATTTATCATTCCGGAGACGTTTCAGAATGCCGTTTGTCTGAGAAATAAACTGTTCAAGCAGTTTTTCAATCGAGGCACTTAGTTCCAGCCGGACACTTTCCTTTGTATTTTGGATTAAATCTTCGTAATTATCGACAACAATCAGAATTACACACGGACGGGAATTCTGATAATCCTGTCTGATTTTTTCCAGTTCTGTGATATCTCTCCAGAGAAAAGCTGTCAGATTTTTTTCTTCTCCCTGATAGGAAACAGCTTTTACCTGATAATAGCAGTCCTGCCAGTGGATTTCCTGAAAATCAAGAGAAACATCCAGCGGCAGAAATGTATCTAATTTTTTGCCGAACATGTCTTCTGCATCAAGAATATGTTCGTTGAAATAATCATTGTAATGCAGAAGAATGCCGTCTTCATCGACTACACAAAGCCCCATATCAAGCTGCTGGAAAGTAGCAAGTTCGGCTTCGGTGCATTCTTGGCTGAGTTTGGCAATATAGCGGACACGGTTTTTGTGCGAGTCAAGGAGTGTAAATCCGGTGACACCCACAAGCAGAAATGCCGGCAGACTGTACAGAAAACTGTATTTTTCACCGCTGCGGTACAAGATAGCTGTTGCAATCACAGTCAGCAGAAGCAGCAGGATAGTCAGCCCCCAGAGTGCTGCATGATATTTGGGTTTCAACCTTTCACACCCCTTTCCTGAATTGGTGATACAGCATTTCAGATTTCCATGATAATCGGCAGAATCATGGGACTGCGTTTTGTCTGTTCAAAAATAAATTCTGACATCTTGTCACGGAGTTTGGTTTTCAGGGAAGCCCATTCCCGAAGTTCGGCATAACTACAGCCGTTAAGAACATGTTTCATGAGCAGTTTTGCCTGTACCATCATGTCTTCTGCTTCACGGACATAGACGAAGCCACGGGAGACAATATCCGGACCGGCTACAATTTCGTTTGTGTTTTTCTGGATACCGATGATGATAATAATCAGGCCGTCTTCAGACAGATGTTTTCTGTCACGCAGGACAATAGAGCCGACATCACCTACGCCCAGACCGTCCACAAGGGTACGGCCGGCCGGTACCTGCCCGACAATCTGCATGGTATTGCCGTCTGTTTCAATTACATTGCCGATAGAAGAAAGCAAGATGTTTTCTTTGGGAATGCCCATTTCCAGAGCAAGCCCCCTGTGCTTGACAAGATGTTTGTATTCGCCGTGCATAGGGATAAAGAATTTCGGTCTTGTCAGGGCAAGCATGAGTTTGAGTTCTTCCTGACAGGCATGGCCGGAAACATGAACGTCATACATGGATTCATAGATAACTTCCGCACCGGATTTTAATAATTCATTGACAACTTTGGTGACATGTTTTTCATTTCCGGGGATGGGGGTTGCAGAAAGAATAATAAAATCCAGTGGTGTAATATTGATTTTATTATGGTCATGCATCGCCATTCTGGTCAGGGCAGACATCGGCTCGCCCTGACTTCCGGTTGTGATTAATACAAGCTGCTCCGGTGCATACTGGTCGATAGTTTCAATATCGATAATAATATTTTTAGGCACTTCAAGATAGCCAAGCTCCAGAGCCGTAGCAATTACATTTACCATACTCCGGCCAAGCACAGCGACTTTTCGTTTGGTTTTGGCGGCCATGTTGATAATCTGCTGTACTCTATGAATATTGGAAGAAAAAGTTGCAATAATAATTCTTCTGTTGCCGGCTCTGGCAAATAATTTTTCAAATGATGCACCGACTTTGCTTTCAGAAGGTGTATAGCCCGGACGTTCGGCATTAGTGGAATCTGCCATCAGTGCCAGAACCCCCTTGTTGCCAAGTGCTCCGAAATAGCCGAGGTCAATCCGCTCACCGTCTACCGGAGAGAAATCGACTTTAAAGTCTCCTGTGTGTACCAGAACACCGGCCGGAGTATAGATAATCACGCCCATAGAACCGGGGATAGAGTGGTTGACTTTGATAAATTCTGCGGTCATGCAGCCCATTTTCATAGTTTTGCGGGCATCCATGACATGCAGGGGGACTTTGTTTAAAATGCCGTGTTCTTCAAGTTTGTGCTTGATTAAGCCGATTGTCATTGCCGAGCCGTACACAGGGGCATTGACTTTCTTGAGAAGATAGGCCAGCCCGCCGATATGGTCTTCATGGCCGTGTGTGATGACGATACCCCGCAGTTTGTCTTTATGATGTATGACATAAGAAAAATCGGGAATTACAATATCTACACCAGGCATTTCGGCATCTGGGAAAGCAAGACCGCAGTCGAGAATAAACATATCATTGCTGCATTCAAAGACAGTCATGTTTTTGCCGATTTCATTCAGGCCGCCGAGAGGAATAATCCGGACAGGTGCCCGATGGGATTCATGAGATTTCGGGCTTTTTTTCTGTGGCCGGTACAGTCTGGGTTCTGTATTCTGTGCAGGGGGATATTTTTTTGACTTGAAATCCGGATTCTGCCCTGCGTTCCGGAAATTGTGGGAATTTTGATTATTCAATAGATACCTCGTTTCATAGTGTGCAAATACTGCATATGGCTTTTTCTGCTGCTGTGTGTGTGGTGTATCGCCATGAACGGACAGAAATAACTGAAAATTATTTTGGCAGAAATATAAAGATACAGTGATTTGCGGGTGGTTTGACTGACGGTTTCCGTGCCGCCAGAACGGACTGTTAAGTACGGAAGCACAGAGGCTTCCTGATTTAAAGAGAATAAATGGGGTTTATTTCAGGCATACAGCCAAAAATTCAGAAGTAATCCAGAAAAACGTTTTCTCTGCTGACAGAGAAACTGCAATACTTAATTTCTATTATAATCTAAATAAAAGATTTTGTCAAGAGCAGAGCAGAGCCTTCTGGATAGAATTGGATAGTTTTCATAAAAAATATAATAAAAAAGCGAAACGGCTTTTCAGGATTTTTCTGATTCTAAAATACGGAGTTTTTTCTCCCAGAAACCGCAGAGTTCAGCGGCAGTTTCAACAGAATCGGCATGGACACGAAGTTTCACAAGCTTACTGTGAGGGGGCATGATAATGCTGATTCTTGCATCCGGATTCGAGCTGCAAAGCTGTGCAATGTTCTGACGGGTCAGAGAGGTGCTGACTTCGTGCTGGACTGTGCATAATGCCGGAAGCAGAGCCGCAGCCTGAGCCGGTGTCAGGTGCTTGTCATGCAGAACCCGCAGGACATGGGAAAATAATCTGATGCCGTCCATACAGAGTGCCTGTGAACGGTAAAGTGCAGCACCGGTATCCTGATAGTCATGAATGCGGATAATTTTCCCGTGATACTGTGCGGCAAAGTCTTCCGCAGAAAGATGAAAATCTGCCGGAACAGCAAGCGGCTGGTTCTGTTCACGGACGGACAGGAGAGATAATAATAATAACTGTTCATGGCGAAGCATTCCGGATTCTGAAGAAAATGCAGTGATTTTCGTGCCGTCTTCAGAAAGGGAAAGGGTGATTCTCCGGCCTGTTCCGCCGGAGAATAATTCCTGTGCGGCTGACCGGAGAGCAGGATTGGCACAGCTGACAGTGATATCAAATTCCGGAGGAGGGAGGAGCTTCCGGCAGGATTCCGCCCATAATGCATGAAGCGTTTCGGCATGATGCAGGCTGCCGGACTGGAGAATCTGCCGGCAGGTATCCGCTTCAAGAGCCTGCCAGACACGGCCTGCCTGCTGTTCTGTGAGAAGAAAGCCACCGGCATTGAAAGGCCGGAGCTGCATGATTTTTTCTCCCTGAATCCAGAGCAGGATTTCACAGTCTGTCAGTTCGGCAAGATAAATAAGCTGTGAAAGTGTACATGCCCCACCAAGCCAGACAGATGCCCCGTGTGCAACCGCTCCGGCCGCAGCCGCAGCCGCAAGGCTTTCACCGTTTTTATGGCTGTAGCCGATGGCAATACGATTGTTCAGTACCGTCAGGGCAGAACCGGCTTTCAGAGCCGTTTCAGCAGTATTCCATTTCGGAAGGCCTTCACAGATGCCGTCATACTGGGAGACAAGGTGCTTTCTGTTCTGTGCTGTTCTGGAATCCGGATATAAGACGGTGTTTTCAGGGACAGCGGCATTTTCCAGATGTGTGCCGGAATCAATCAGTGTTTTCCGGCAGATGACACAGTCTTTCAGAATGGCATCTGCCCCAATCTGTACGCCGCTGCCTAAACAGCAGCCCTGAAGCTTGGCATTTTCGCCGATAATGCAGTCATTTCCGATAATAGTGGTATCATCAATAACGGCAGAATCCGGAATTTTTGTTCCCTGCCCGATACGCAGACGGCGGAATTTTCCGGAAGAGGATAATAAATTCTGCTGTATAGCTCTGTATTCGGCTGGTGTGTGGATATGCCGGAAACGGGAAATTTCTGCCATAGCTGTGGCTTCCGGTTCAAGCAGGACAGAACCCTGTGGGTGCAGTTCCGCAAAAGTGGGGGTATTGTCAGCATGAAACAGCCGGACGGTATTTTCACGGCTGAAAGCAAATAATTCTCCCATATCCCAGTCAGGGATACAGAGCCGCCGCAGGAGGAGGGTCGGCATATCGGCATGGAGCGAGGCTAACGAACGGGCATACTGCACAGGTATTTTGAAAGAAAGGGATTCTGTCACATGCCGCACACGTTCGTCAGCTGCCAGCAGAATGGCTTTCTGAAAGCCTTTTTGTTCGATATAGTGCAGTAAATAATCAATCAGGGAAATATTGCAAATCGGAAGCAGTGCTTCCGGACAGTCACGGACAGGAATGCAGTCCGTGTGTTTATCGCAGTAAAGTATTGCCTGCATAGGATGATAACCGCCTTTCTTGCATCTTTTTGATAAGTATAGGCAGATAATAAAAAAATATACGCATTCAGGCGAAAAAAGCCCTGCAAAAGAGCAGGGCTTTTGAAAATTATTCTGAGACAGAAGGGATTATAATTTTGTACCGCATTTGGAACAGAAGCTGAAATTTTTCGGAATCTGTGCCCCGCAGCACGGGCAGGTAACAGCAGCATTGGTCTGATTCTGCGGTTCTACGACACTGCGGAGTGTCTCGGCTGCGGCATCAAACGGGTTCGGAAACGGCTTGGCAGAAGCCGGAGTGCCGAGCTTGCTTTCAATAAAAGTGAAAATTTCTGTCGGCAGAATGGCCTGACGTACTGCACCAATTCCGGCTGCAACCATCAGAGGGGTGAAGAACAAAGCACCGGCAGCAGCCACGCCGACTTTATCCAGCCACTTGGCATTGCCGATAGTGACAGTCAGTGTATCATTTCCGGACTGTGCCAGTTCGATGGTTAAAGCAGCATCAAGGCCAAGAAACTGTTTCCAGCTTGAATCGCTGTCCACACACTGGAGAATGGCTCTGTTATCAAGATTGAATCTCTGTGTTGTCAGGTGCTTGTTGAAACTCAGATACTGTTCCAGCAGACGGACGAGCTCATCAAAAGTGATAGTGTCGTTCATGTTAAAAATTTTTTTCTCATCCATGATAATACGTACCTCCGTAGAAAATATTTTTAGATATTATAGCAGAATTTGTCTGATTTGTCAAGGGGGTATGGAAAATAAAAAAACAGGAGTATGCCAAAAAAAGGAGGGGCATTCTGCTTTATGCCTGATTTCAGCCAAAAACAGCGGATATTTCAGACAGGCGGGACAGGAAAAACAATCTGCCGGATACTTTGGCAATTTGTGAAAAATGACCGGAAATAATCAGTGATTTTTGGGCAAGGAGTCGAAATTCAATAAGTTTGAAATCCATATATTGACTAATTAAAAAAAGTATGTTATAATAATTCTATAATTGGGGTGGAGTCTAATCATTTTTTTATATTCGATGTCACGCTTTCCCCAAACAAATTTAAGTAGAGAAAGAAAAGAGGATTGTTTTTTATGAAAAATAGTCAGAAAATTGCTGCCGGTGTCCTCGCTGCCGTTGTTGTGACATCAGGTG
>CADBOP010000024.1 GCA_902796255.1 uncultured Ruminococcus sp. | reverse complement strand
GCTTTTACCAGAGTCAGACCGGAAGTCAGCATTGCAGCGAGCTGACGACAGTTAAACGCAAGGTCTTTGGTTTTAAAGTTCTTGATAGTCTTTTTCTTTTCGATGTCTTTTTCCTCGTACTTGGTAACAGTGTAACCTTTGTCCTTCATACGCTTAGTAAATTCTTTCACATCTTCAGCGTTTTCGGTACCTTTGACCTGTTTACCGGCTGCCGTAGTGGCAACATAGGAAAAACTTTTCATTCGACCACCTCCAATAATATTTGAGCTGCATAATATTTTGGATAAAATGCATTTCAGCATAATATCCCAGTATCTTAATTATACCATTTGACTAAAAAAAATGCAACTGTATTTTTACATAAATCCAGATTTTTTTTTTAGAAATTTTCACTAAACAAGCGGCTGAAATATACAAAAAGTAATAATTTCAGAAAAAATATAGCAAATTTAAAAACTTTTTATTACATAAGTAAAAAAATTTAATTATTAAAATAGAGGTTTTTTGATTTTATATTTGTACAAATTTTACAAAAATACTAATATTTTGTCTATACAAACCGCCGTTTCTTAGAATCTTTATAGTGAAATCATGAACAAATTTCTTTATTTTCTGTTTTGGTGGGGTTCTGCGTATACTTCCGGAGCACAGAAGAAGCCATTGTATTAATCATTCGCAGGACTTCCTTGGCATCTGTGCTGCGGTACTGCATATAGGCACAGTATGCACCCTGAATCAGGTAAGTTAAAATCACGTTGATTTCGAGTGTATCCCAGTCTTGGTGTCTGGCAAAGATATATTGTTTGAGGCGTGCTTCCAGTCTTGTGGCAAGCATACCGGCACGGCTGTCAGAAAACAGGATACTGAGCAGGCTTTCATTAGCCATCAGCAGGCAGTATAATTCTTCATTAAAACGGTCAGCATCTGTCAGCAGCATGGCAGGGTCAGAGAGTCCATGCAGAATATCATCAATGACTTCTTTTTCGAGGGATTCAGAAAGCTCATAGATATCATGATAATGCAAATAGAATGTGGCTTTGTGAATCACAGCTTTGTCGGCGAGTTCACGGACAGTAATTTTTTCAAGAGTTTTTTCGCTTCGGAGTGTAAGAAAAGCATTGATAATACTTCGTCTGGTACGCTGCTGTCTTAAGTCCATAAAATTCCTCCTCTCTTAGAATAATAGATTGTTTTAAATATCAGTCGCATAAACGACTGAAATCTAAAAATACAGATTGCATATTTTTGGAAAAAGGAATATAATAACTATAGTCAGGCTGATAGTGCAGTCACTTACGCATATATTATACATTATATATAATATATCTTATATAAACATAATAAACCGCATTTCACAGCATAGCATGGTATTGTTTTTATTATAGCAGATTTCACAGAAATATGCAAGTATTTTTTAATATTTTTTTCGCAGGAGGATATTTTTTTGGATATTTACGGATTTTACACAGGAAAAATTTTTGATGCCCATCAGCATCTTGGTGTGCATAAAGCCGAACAAGGCTATACATTCAGAGTATATGCCCCCCATACCAACCGTGTCACGCTTGTCGGAGATTTCAACGACTGGCAGGACTGGGAAATGTATCCGGGATTTAATAGCCAGTTTCATGAAGTCAATGTTCCGCTTGCCAAGGCCGGACAGAGATATTTATACAGAATCTGGCATAAAGACGATAGTTATACCGAACACTGCGACCCCTACGGGTTCGGCATGGATTTACGTCCGGCATTCTGTTCTGTCATTCGGGATTTATCAGATTATCAGTTCCATGACAGCAAATGGATGCGGCAGCGGACTGACTGCAAAGACAAGCCCCTGCATATCTATGAAATGCACCTCGGCTCATGGCAGCAAAAGAAAAAAAAGCCCGATGATGAAACAGGCGATTTCTATAATTATGAAGAACTCGCTGATATTTTAATCCCCTATCTGAAAAAAATGGGCTATAACTATGTTGAATTCATGCCGCTTGCTGAACATCCCTGTGATGAATCATGGGGCTATCAGAATACAGGCTTCTTTGCCCCTACTGCACGGTACGGCACGGCAAAGCAGTTAAAAATTCTCATAGACAAGCTGCATCAGAATCATATTGGTGTCATACTGGACTTTGTTTTAGTGCATTTTGCCATTGACAGCTATGGATTAGCCAGATTTGACGGTATGCCCTTATATGAATACCCCGATGCCGGTGCTGGTATCAGCGAATGGGGCAGTTATAATTTCATGCATTCCAAAGGCGAAGTACAGAGTTTTTTGCAGTCCAGTGCCTGCTACTGGCTGGAAGAATTTCATTTTGACGGCCTGCGAATGGATGCTATCAGCCGTTTAATCTACTGGCACGGAAAGCCGGAATGCGGTGTCAATAACAACGCTCTGAATTTTATCCGCAATATGAATATCGGCCTGAAAGCAAAATTCCCGACTTGCCTTCTTTGTGCAGAAGATTCCACAGACTACCCCAAAGTCACCGCCCCTGTCTGGAGTGGCGGCCTTGGATTTGATTATAAATGGGATATGGGCTATATGAATGATACGCTGAATTATTTCCGCACAGACCCCTTATATCGTTTCGGAAATTACGATAAATTAACCTTCTCTATGATGTATTATCATTCTGAATATTATATCCTGCCATTTTCCCATGACGAGAATGTCCACGGAAAAGCCACCGTTCTCCAGAAAATGCACGGCCTGTATGACGGCAAATTTGCACAGGCACGAGCATTTTACATGTACAATGCCATTCACCCCGGAAAACTTCTGGATTTCATGGGCAGTGAATTCGGTCAGCTTCGGGAATGGGACGAATCCAGAGAACAGGACTGGTTCATGCTGAAATACCCGATTCATGATGCTTTTCATCATTATATCAAAAAACTGAATCATTTATATCTGACACATTCGGCTTTATCTGAACGTGATTATACAGAAGGCGGTTTCGAGTGGCTTGACTGCAAGCAGAATTACCCCTGTTGTTATGCCATGAAAAGAAATTCCTCCAAAGAATCTGTGATTGGTGTGTTCAATTTCGCCGGTACACCGCAGGAACAGTATATCCTGCACTGTGATGCAAAACGTCTGACTGTCCTGCTGGATTCCAGTGCTGATATCTACAGTGGTACAAGGCCGGATACAGCCGGCACAGTCATCGAAGGCAGCAACGGAGAATTTATATTATCCCTTCCCGCCTTTTCCGGCATATGCTTTCAGGTCGAATAATCTGAAAAAATGCACAAAAATCAAACTTTTTTCAAAAACCACTTGCAAAAATAAAATTTTTGTTATATACTAATACTATAGAGAATTTTATCATTTTAGGAGTGGAATTTATGAATCTTCATGATACAACAGAAGCTTTGAAACAAGGTCGTTTCGACAGTACGCTCAGAAGCCTGTATGCCTGTGAAGACTGTAGTGCATTCAGAACCCGCTTTCTGAATGCCGTCAGAGCCTTTCAGGAAGAATTCAAAGCAGATGATTCGACAGAAATCGCTTTATTCTCTGCCCCCGGCCGGACAGAACTCGGCGGCAATCATACCGACCATCAGGGCGGACATGTCCTTGCAGCAAGTGTCAATGCAGATATTATCGCTGTAGCCGCAAAGCGTGACACTCATGAAATCAATCTGAAATCCGAAGGCATGAAACCGGATTCTGTAGATTTATCCAATCTGCAACCGCATCAGGAAGAACTGAATACTTCCGCTGCCCTTCTGCGTGGCATCGCTGCCAAATTTACAGAACTCGGCTATCCCGTCACCGGCTTTGATGCCTATACCACTTCGGATATTCTCAAAGGCTCCGGCCTGTCTTCTTCAGCAGCTTTTGAAGTGCTTATCGGCACAATCTGTTCTGCATTCTTTGCAGAGGGAAATGTTGATTCTGTACAGACTGCACAAATCGGCCAATATGCCGAAAATGAATATTTCGGCAAGCCCTGCGGACTCATGGACCAGATGGCGAGTGCTGTCGGTGGTGTAACTGCAATCAATTTCCGGTCTGAAAATCCGGAAATCACTAAAATCAATTTTGATTTGCAGAAAGCCGGTTATGTCCTCTGCATTATCGATGTTGGTGCAGACCATGCAGATTTAACACCGGCATATGCGGCAATCCCGACAGAAATGAAAAATATTGCCAAAATGTTCAGCAAAGAAAAACTTTCAGAAATCACCAAAGAAGAATTTATGTCCCATTTTGCCGGACTTCGCCGGACATGCGGTGACAGAGCGGTACTGCGTGCATTGCATTATTTCAATGATGATGCCCGTGTGCTGCGGCAGGTGCAGGCACTGCAAAATGATGATTTTGCAGGCTATCTGAAAGAAGTCAGGGCTTCCGGCCTTTCTTCCTTCCAGTATCTTCAGAATGTTTCTGTCTATGACAAACCGGAAAAGCAGGAAGCGGCTGTTGTAATTGCATTATGTGAAGAAATTCTCAATGGACGTGGGGCAGTCCGGATACATGGTGGCGGTTTTGCCGGAACAGTACAGGCCTATGTGCCTCTGGAATTTGCAGAAGAATTCAAAATGCAGATTAACTCATTCCTTGGTGCAGAACGCTGCCACATCTTCCGAATACGCAATACCGGAGGAAAAAAATTAACATCAGAACAGGAGTAAAATATTATGAGTAAAATTTTGGTAACTGGTGGTGCTGGTTTTATTGGCAGCCATACCTGTGTAGAATTTTTAGATTCCGGCTATGAAATTGTTGTAGTGGATAATTTAAGCAACTCCAAAGAAGAGGCTATCCGTCGGATTGAAAAAATTACCGGAAAACATGTCGCTTTCTATAAAGCAGATATTCGTGATGAAGCAGCTCTCAGAAAAATTTTTCAGGAGCAGGAGATTTCTTCTGTTGTACACTTTGCGGGTCTGAAAGCAGTAGGCGAATCTGTAGAAAAGCCTCTTGAATATTATGAAAACAACTTAAACGGCACGTTTGTATTATTAAAAATCATGCGTGAGTTTGACTGCAAGACGATTGTATTTTCTTCTTCTGCAACAGTATACGGCATGAACAATCCTGTGCCCTATATCGAAGGTATGCCCACATCTGCTACAAATCCCTATGGCTATACAAAAGTCATGATTGAACAGGTACTTTCTGACATCTGTACAGCTGACCCGAATTTCAGAGCTGTTGCCCTGCGGTATTTCAACCCGATTGGTGCACACAAAAGCGGTTTTATCGGTGAAGACCCGAACGGCATACCCAATAATTTACTTCCCTATATCGGACAGGTCGCAATCGGAAAATTAAAACAGCTTTCTGTCTTTGGTGATGATTATGACACACCGGACGGCACAGGGGTGCGTGACTATATTCATGTAGTGGATTTAGCCAAAGGACATGTCTGTGCAATTGCCTATGCTGAAAAGCACAACGGCTTTATTCCGATTAATCTTGGCACAGGTCATGGTGTCAGTGTTCTGGAAATGGTACACGCTTATGAAAAAGCCTGCGGTCATGCAATTAATTATAAAATCACAGGCCGCCGTGCGGGTGATATTGCTTCTTCTTATGCAAATGCAGAAAGAGCAAAAGAACTCTTAAACTGGGAAGCCCACGAAACACTTGAAACCATGTGTGCAGACAGCTGGAGATTTATGCAGCAGAATCCAAACGGACTTTAATCCTCATATCTTCATTTATCATGACATCTGTCAAATTGGTAATACTCATACTGGCTGTATTTGCCATTGGCCTGCTGGTGTTTCTGATATGCATCAGCAGCCCCTATTACCGGAACTGGTTTCATAAAAAAGAAGTTCCGGCTGTTTCCACAGTCCCGAAAACTTACATGCAGCCCGCCTTTCTTCTCCAGAAAATTGATGAACGCCGCCGGATTATAGATGAATTCCGGCACACAAAAATCTGTGACGAATATTTCGAGCTTGTATTTGAGCTTCGTAATGGCGAAACGATTTGTATCAGCTGTTCCAAAACAGTCTACAGAGAAATACCGTTTCGTAAGACTGGTATACTAACATACAGTGACGGCCGGCTGATACAGTTCATCACCCAAGAACAAGTCATTTCTGATGAGTATATCAGAACCGGAATGTGAAAAATTAGGGAAATTTTTGTGATTTCTCTTGCAAGTTTCAAAAAAAAGTGCTATACTATATAATATAAAAACCAAGCAGCCAAAGCTGCTGTAAAAATTATAAAATTACAGAGAAAGAAGTGTTGATTTTTATGACAAAAATTACGATTTTCTCCGGATTTCTCGGAGCAGGCAAAACAACCCTGATTAAAAAACTGATTGCAGAAGCATATAAAAATGAAAAACTGGTTCTGATTGAAAATGAATTTGGCCAGATTGGCATTGACGGCGGTTTCTTACAGGATGCTGGTGTAGAAATTACAGAAATGAACTCCGGCTGCATCTGCTGTTCTTTAGTGGGCGATTTTGGCGAAGCTCTTAAAAAAGTACTGGAACAGTATCATCCTGACAGAATTTTAATTGAGCCCTCTGGTGTCGGCAAGCTTTCTGATGTTATCAGAGCCGTACAGAATATTGAAATGCATGATGTTGAGCTGGATGGCTTTACCACTGTTGTAGATGCAAAGAAGTGCAAAATGTATCAGAAAAACTTCGGTGAATTTTTTGATAACCAAATTACCTATGCAAGCTGCCTGATTCTGAGCCATACCCAAGGCCTGTCTCAGGAAAAACTGGACGACTGTGTAAAACGTCTGCGTGAGAAAAACTCTGCTGCACCGATTGTCACTACAGAATGGGACGAACTGACGGGCGAACAGCTGACAGAAGCCATGACACAGAAAAATACACTTGATGATGAACTGAAAGCCCTGCTGGAAGAAGAGAAAAAGCATGACCATCACCACCACCATCATGACCATGATGAAGACGAAGAACACGAGCATGAACATCATCATCATGACCATGACGAACATGATGAACATGAGCATGAACATCATCACCACCATGACCATGACGAACATGATGAACATGATGAACATGAACACCACCATCATCACCACCATGCAGATGAAGTATTCACCAGCTGGGGCAAGGAAACTGCAAGACAATATACAACAGAAGAAATTCAGAAAGCTCTGGAAGCTCTGGAAGACGAGCAGACATACGGACAGATTCTTCGTGCAAAGGGTATTGTCGCCGGAACAGACGGCCAGTGGATTCATTATGATTATATCCCCGGAACACCGGATGTCCGCCACGGCAGTGCAGCAACAACAGGCCGTTTGTGTGTCATTGGTTCTAACATCAATGAAGCAGAAATTGCAAAGCTGTTCCATGCAGAATAAATCTTAATTAAAAAATAATTCATGCCGCTAACTTCAGCGGCATGTTCTATAAAAGGAGGAATTGTTTAATTATGCCTATCAATCAGCAAATGGAAGATATTCCGGTTTATTTATTTGTCGGCTTTTTAGAGGGCGGAAAAACAAAATTCATTCAGGAGACACTGGAAGACAAGCGGTTCAATAACGGGGAAAAGACTCTGCTTCTGCTCTGTGAAGAAGGGGAAGAAGAATATGATTTCTCCCGTTTCCCTGACAAAGGAAAAAGCGTAGTTCAGCATATCATCGAAGAACAGGAAGATTTCAATGAAGAAAACCTGAAAAAAATTCTGAAAGAATCCGGTGCAACCCGTGTCGTACTTGAATACAACGGCATGTGGACTATCAATAACCTGTTTGAAAATCTGCCTGTAGAATGGGCTGTTTATCAGGCTATGTGCTTTGTGGATTCCGGAACGTTCTTAAATTATAATTCTAATATGCGAAGCCTTGTTGTAGACAAAATCAATGTCAGTGAACTTGTCGTATTCAACAGATTCGACAAAGAAAATATGGACCAGCTGGAATTTCATAAAATCGTCAGAGGCATCAGCCGCCGCACACAGATTGCCTATGAAACTACCACAGGCGAAGTTGCTTATGATGATATTCAGGACCCTCTGCCGTTTGATGTCAATGCCGATGAAATTACCATCAAAGACGAAGACTATGCATTATTCTATCGTGATATTATGGAAGAGCCTGAAAAATATCACGGCAAAACTGTCACATTTCGGGCTGCTGCCGCCCGTGACAAAAAATTCCCGAAAACTGTCTTTGCAGCCGGCCGTCATGTCATGACATGCTGTGTAGAAGATATTCAATATTGCTGGCTTGTCTGTGAATGGGAAAAAGCCCCCATGTTTGATGCCCGTCAGTGGGTTCGCCTGACAGGAAAAATCTCTGTCCAGAAGCACAAGCTTTATAAAGGCAAAGGCCCTGTATTACAGATTCAGTCCCTTGTGCTGACAAATGCACCGGAACAGGAAGTTGCGACATTTTATTAATATGCTCAAAATTTTAAAATCACATCAGGAGGCGGATTTCTATGCTGTTTCAATTCGGAGATACTCTTGCTGAAATCGATACAGAGGCCACAAGAAATTACTATCTGCATCAGAAATATACAAATACATGTGCCTGTCTTGGCTGTCAGAATTTCCGGCAGTGGACGAAATACTGTCCTTCTTCGGTACAGGAGCAGTTTCAGGCCTTTGGCATTGAGGATTTAAATCAGATTGCAGAAATCATTCCGTTCGGCACAAAAAAAGAAGAATACAAACGCCACAACGGCATGTTATACGGCGGTTATTATCATGTTGTCGGAGAAATCAAAGAATATGGTGTCAATTCTGATTTAAAGCTTTCTGACAGTTTCGGTATCTTCATACCGGAATATGTCAGTCCTTCCCTGCCGGATTTCCCCAGACCTGTCTTACAGATTGAAGTCTGTGCCTATATTCCGTGGGTGATTGCTGCTTCTATGGAAAATTATATCAATTAAATTTTTATCAGATTTTTCCTGTATGATTTCCCCTGAAACCGGATATACTATCTGCGTGGACGGCATCTGCCCTTCACAGAAAGAGGTATCACCATGAACAACAGCATCTGGGATAAAATCTGTCTGACACTGCTGATTATCGGCGGTATCAACTGGGGGCTTGTCGGCATTTTTGAATTTGACCTTGTTGCATGGCTGTTAGGCGGTTCGGCATCTGTACTGAGCAGGGCGGTTTACATTCTTGTAGCCGTTTCAGCGGTATGGTGTACAACGCTGTTATTCCGTCTGGACGACCACGAGAACAGAAACCAGATTCACTCTGTCGGCTAAATCCTGTATTAAAAAAAATAAAATGCCCTGTTCCTGTGAGATGGGAACAGGGCGTTTATTTTTGCAAATTACGCATTCAAAAGCTTTGCCAGCTGGGATTTTTTTCTTGCTGCATTATTTTTGTGCAGAAGATTTTTAGCACATGCCTGGTCAACACGCTTGATAGCGAACTTGATAACTGCTTCTTTATCAGCAGCATTATTAGCAGCAGCTAATTCCGCTTTCTTGATGACTGTCTTCAGATTAGACTTTCTTGCCTTATTGGCAGCAGCCTTGGTCTTATTGACTTTAACTCTCTTCTTGGCAGATTTGATATTCGGCATTCCGGAAGCACCTCCTTGGATAAGAATAAAAATACTCAAGTGCATAATCAGCACTTTTCCGGTACAGAATAAGAAAACAGGGAGACACGCCTGTTTCCGGACGGTACGACCGTCCCAAGCTCGTATACCGCACCTAAGTAATATTATAACATGTCCGGATAAGAAATGCAAGTATCT
>CADBOP010000023.1 GCA_902796255.1 uncultured Ruminococcus sp. | reverse complement strand
GGTTCCTGACGTTGAAAATGCTAAATCCGGCGAAGCCTCTGAACAGGCAATGGAATATATCAAACATAATTATGATGAACAAGGAAACAGAAAAGAAAATACAGCAGACTTGTATTATTTAAATATTTATCATATGCTGGAACAGTTCCCTTATGATGCACAGCGAAATCTTGCACAGTATATTATTGAACTTGGCAATACTGCCTATAAATCAAGAAATGAACTGGAAAAGATTTATCCGCTGGCAGCTGCTCTGACAGAAGGTCAATTATTGATGATGGAGGTCAATGGAATTGGTGCATCTGTGCTGTATCTCTTCAATACAGATGAAATCCAGAAACAGGCAGTCAGTGAAAAGCAAAAACTGGAAGAGTATATTGCAGAATATAATCAGAAAGACTATATTTCCGTCTGGGATGGTGTAGACCAAAGAATCTATGAACAGAATATTGCAATTACCGACAGTGCACGTGCAAGCCAGCAGGCTGGAAATACTGCTAAAGTCCTGAATGACTCCACTATTGTGAAAACGCAGGAAGACCTTACAAATGCTTTAACCATTCTTGGCTATATCAGTACTTGTATCTCTGCAATCAGTGCAATTGCTTCTACTTCAGCAGCAGTTGCTACGGTCTTGGGGGTTCCTTCTGCATTTTCACTTAGTGCCTGTGCCGTTTCTATTGCAGAAGGAACAATCTTTGCTTCTATCTTAGGCTATGCAGGTGCATTTGTGATTATTGCCAACTGGATAGCACTGGCAGCAACTGTGATTATTCTCGTGACACTGTTAATTACTTATCTTGTAGATTTATTCAATGATGATGATGATGTAAAACCTTATACAGAAATTCCGCCTATTTTAGTAGATATTTCTGAAAGTATATTCTATACTTATTATCCTGTTATGGATAAAAACGGAAATCAGGCAGATTTAAATGCAAACAACGGAAAACGATGGAATGCACTTTATTATACCAAGGCAGAGGGTGCAGGCAGTCCTATTACGTTGGACGAATCTGGAAACTGCTTTAAAGTGCAGCAGAATGACAGTGCAGTTCCTGCTGGTTATGTTGGCACGAATCAATTTAATACGATCATGCCTGGCAATTTAAATGCCAATGTCAAAGAAGAAGATGCACCAGCGGTGTATTTATATTACCGTACAGAAGAAACAGTAACCACAAAAATTAACACTGGAACAGAAGCAGAGGGACAAAAACGTTATATTTCTGCCATCAAAATCGTGAATGAACGTTCCGAAACAGCTGCCAAAACTAAACTGATTTCAGAAGGATTTGAAGTATTTGATTATAATCTGGAAGCACACGAAATTTCAGACAGCTATGTATATATGGGATTCAAAACACAGAAAAATCCGAAAAATTGTGTTCGTGATATTCGTATCATGCCTCAGAACAGCACACCAGTACAATTTGGTCAGGGAAAATATAATCTTGCTGGTCTGCTTCCTTCAGGAGACGGCTTATATTATACTCTGGTAGATGGTATGGGTGAACCAGTTATGCCAAGTTTTCAGGCAGTCAAAAATATTCAAGAAGCCAAGTCTGGCTATGAACCCATTTCCACATTTAGCGGAATTCCTTATAATTTCAGACATGGTGAATATAATTTTTATTCAGCAAATGACAATGCTCCTTGGGAAAACAGAGGCGGAAGCAATTTATTCTTATATTTCCTGCCTTCTGTGACATATACTTCAAAAAATGCGGACAATACGCCTGCTACAGAATATCTGGCAGGAATTTCAATTCTGACACTTCAAACAACACAAAAAAGCCGAAGGTTAGTTCCGCTTGCGGAAAAAATTCTGGAATCCGTCAATGCACATGTGTTATATCAATTCAGAAATAATCAGAATGGCAATGACCAAAGCTGGGTGATTTATACAACCACTTATAACCCCTATCGTGCTGTTTATGGATTCAAATCTTATACAGCTGCACCAAAAGCTCCAAGACTTTTGCCCTGCCTGAGTACTCCGTCAGGAGCATATGCCGCTTGTGATGCAAAATTTCTTTTAGAATATGATACAATGGACGATATATCCTTTGGATATTCTGCACCGCCGAAGAACGTAACCGCTTATCTTCGCCACAGCAATACACATGATTATCTTGGGAAACAGCTTACAACGGAAAATATGAGCGTCTGGGGAGCTATGGTAAGTTCTAATCCGTTCTTTGCTGCTGGTGATATAGATGAAGGCATGAAACCAGAAGATTTTGAAATGTCTGGTTTCTGGGATGCACCTTATTCTAAAGCAACGAATTTTGTCAATTGGAACGATTCTGAACTTCGCTGCAAAGGATTATATGCACTCGGATGTGTAGAAGGAAAATCACCCTTAACAGTAAATGATATTGCAGTATCCAATACACCTTTTGAAAAAATAGCAGAAGAAACAATTACTACTGCTTCGGGAAATTCAGCACAAAAATCTGACTTCTGGTCTGTAGAAGATTTTAAAACACCTAATGCCACAACTTCCCATAATCTCGCTTATCAGGGAACAGAATTTAGTTCTGACACATTCTATCTTTATTTCAGACAGGCTAAGCCAAAAGAAAAAAAATATATTTCTTCTGTTTCTGTTGTAATGTACAGTTTAGAGAATGAATTTTCTTCTTCTAAAATTAACAGAGAAGATTTGGAAGATGCACAGATAGAAGATTATAAAAATATGGCAGATGATACTTGCATTTCCAGAGTGCTTGCTTCTTGTCAGGACGAAATTTTACCATTTGATTTATCTAAGCACAATGGTAGTCCTTATGACATGATGACCATGTTTTTGGGAATGCCAGATACTTCTATGAATTATGCTATTACAATGCTAGTGAATGGTCATTTATGGCAGGAAAGCAGCACAGACTATACCTCAACAGAAAAATGTGCTTATCTTGGTGTTACAAGAACGGATGACCAGACTTCAGCGATTACAGGCTTATTAAAATATAAACCTGAAGACGGCAAAAAACCAAAGTCTTCCATTTATGTGGATGGTGCAAATTATAAAAGATGCGGAGATTTGCCAATTGACGATGGTATGGAACGTTACTATCTATATACAACAACAGATTATACAGGTAAATATGTAACAGGTATTGATTTCAGCAGCTGTCCAATGGTTTCAGGTGCAGTTACAGCAAAAACTGCTTTTAAAGAAAGCGAAAAACCAAAAGGAAATGAAAAAACAGGGCTTACGAATGATGCACAAGGAGACCCCACTTGTACAAATTTCATTCATGCTTATGTGGACAATCAGGATGTTTACATCACAGATTTATACATTGGCAAAGGAAAAATGGCAAATGAGGCATTATGTGATTTAATTACACTTGGCTGTGATATGATGATTCCTTATAATTTAAACGAAAGCAGAATAGACTATGAAGAAGCAATATATAAATATATATATTCCGGTGCAATTACATTTCAAACTCTTCCAAATAGTACAATAGAAAATATACAAATTGATTATAGTAAAATTGAAGATGACATGGAATTCATTTTTATTGGTTATAAAACTGCTGCTCCAAGAAAAAATAGGTATACTGGTGCAATAAAAGATATTTTAATCATTACAGATGAAGAGCCACAGGCTACACTAAAATATAATAACTGCACTTATATTCGTGCAAAAGATATGTATCTTAGAAATAACGATTTTGAACAAGCGGTCGCTTTAAACAAAGAAGATAATGCATATCTTTATTATACAACTGGAGGAGACGGTTCACCGTTTTGTCAGATTGGCATTGCAGAACGTGACCGTGTACCTGAATCCAGTAAGGGTCAAACGCCGTGGGAAAATATTCTGACTAATGACATGATGCGATATAATCTGAATCATGATATAATTACATTTGATGAGGATAGTTTACTCAATGATAATCGGGTTTACCTTTTCGGAAGAAGAATTGCAGGCAGTTCTGTAAAATTTGGTGCTGAAATTGTTGGTGGTCATTGTGAAGAACTGGTTACCTATGGTGATTTATATCAGCAAAAATAATAAGGAATTGCATCGTATGTGTAAAAAAACAGGAAACAAGAGTTCATAAAAATTTAACAAGTTGCAGATAAGAAAATAAACAGATGCAGACAGGCTGAACATTAAAAAATCGCATAGATACTGCATTTCAGCGTTCTTTTGTAAGCGATCAATAGGCTCTTTCCAAAGTTAGTTGACATTAGTGTACAGAAGTTCATGCAGCAATACGTTAGCTTTCAATAAACAACGGCTGTGGTGACTGCTACAGCCGTTTCGTTTATATATTACATCGGTCACAGACCGGAACAGAAAGGGAATGCTTATGCCTACACCAATCTACCAATCATAACGTTGTCTGCCCAGCGTGCTTTTCCGTCCATGCTCTGC
>CADBOP010000022.1 GCA_902796255.1 uncultured Ruminococcus sp. | reverse complement strand
ATGAAGTTTTCAAAAATGCATGGTATTGGAAATGACTATGTTTATGTCAACTGTTTTCAGGAAAAAGTAGACAATCCTGAAGCCGTTTCGATTCAGGTCAGTGACCGCAGAAAAGGCATCGGCTCAGACGGCCTGATTTTAATCCTGCCGTCAGAAACTGCTGACTGCCGGATGAGAATTTTTAATGCAGACGGCTCTGAAGCAATGATGTGCGGAAACGGTATCCGCTGTGTAGCGAAATATGCATATGATAATCATATTGTCAGCAAGCCGGAATTATCTGTTGAAACCAACTCCGGAATTAAATATATCAAATTGCAGGTGCAGGACGGAAAGGCAGTCAGTGCTACTGTGGATATGGGCAAGGCAATTTTAAAGCCTGCTGATATTCCTATGAAAGCCGATGGTGAAAGTTTTATTGCACAGTCTCTTACAGTAAAGCAGAAAAACTATACAGCCACAGCAGTTTCTATGGGCAATCCGCATTGTGTCATTTTTCAGGAAGAATCTGTTGATAATCTGGAACTGGATAAAATCGGCCCTTATTTTGAGAATCATGCTGTATTCCCTGCCCGTGTAAATACAGAATTTGTCAATATTCTGGACAGCCATACACTGAAAATGCGTGTGTGGGAACGTGGAAGCGGTGAAACTATGGCCTGCGGAACAGGGGCTTGTGCAGTAGCAGTGGCAGCTGTCCTGAACGGTTACTGTCAGCACGATGAAGCCATTACTGTCAAGCTGGCCGGCGGTGATTTACAGATTGTCTATCAGAAAAACGGAACTGTCATGATGACTGGTCCGGCAACCCATGTATTTGACGGAGAAATTATTTTATAAAATTCAATCATGAGGTGATAGGCTTGAAAGTCAATGAAAATTATCTGAAACTGGAGAAAAATTATCTGTTTATCAGAATCGCCGAGAAAATCAAGGCATTTCAGAAAGAATATCCGGAGAAAAAAATTATCCGGATGGGCATTGGCGATGTCACACAGCCGCTTGCTCCTGTTGTAGTGGAAGCTATGAAAAAAGCAGCAGATGAACTTGCTGTGAAAGAAACATTCCGTGGCTATGAGGACAGCGGTGCTGGTTATGATTTTCTGAGGAATGCCATTTCTGGTTATTATAAAAGCTTTGGTGCAGA
This sequence comes from uncultured Ruminococcus sp., assembly GCA_902796255.1. GTDB lineage: Bacteria > Bacillota > Clostridia > Oscillospirales > Ruminococcaceae > UBA3855. The sequence goes on along the minus strand of CADBOP010000022.1, from coordinate 16,329 downwards.
TGTTCCGGCATGTGATATCCGTATCAATGACGGAGCAAAAAGCGACTGTGGCAATTTAGTGGATATTTTTGATGACAGTAATATTATCCTGATTACTGACCCTGCCTATCCGGTTTATGTAGATTCCAATCTGATGAACGGCCGAAAAATTGTCTATGCTGATTCTGATGAATCTAACGGCTTTTGTGCTATGCCGTCTCCTGACGGGTATCTTCTGGAAAATCAAAAAGTTTTTCCGGATATTATCTATCTCTGTTCACCGAACAATCCGACAGGAGCAGTATATACAAAGCAGCAGCTTTCCGAATGGATTGCCTATGCAAGAGCCCATCAGGCTGTTATTGTATTTGATGCCGCCTACGAGGCATTTATTAAAAATCCTGCTCTGCCGAGAAGTATTTATCAGCTGGAACATGCGAAAGAAACAGCAATTGAGCTGTGTTCCTTATCCAAAACCGCAGGTTTTACAGGTGTCCGGTGCGGTTATACTGTAATTCCGTCAGAATTGAAAATCCGTACAAGTGACGGTACAGAAGTCAGTCTGGCTCAGCTCTGGAACAGAAGAGAAGGCTCGAAATTCAACGGGGTATCTTATCCGGTGCAGAGGGCTGCCGAAGCGGTTTTCACTCCGGAAGGGCAGAAACAAGTCAGAGAAAGTATTCTGTATTATCAGAAAAATGCTGAAATCATTGCTGAAACGCTTTCAGAATTAAACATTCCCTTCACGGGCGGAATCAATTCACCGTATATCTGGTTCAAGTGTCCGTTTGGTTTGGACAGCTGGAGTTTTTTTGATAAAATGCTGCATGAGATAGCTGTTGTCGGCACACCGGGGGCAGGTTTCGGGCGGAATGGTGTCAACTGGTTTCGGTTAACGGCTTTCGGAGACAGGCAGGAAACCGAGGAAGCTATGAGCAGATTCCGAGATATGATAAAAAATAAATAAAAAAACACAGTCCGGAAACGGACTGTATTTTTTATTTATTATGATATATGACTGGTTTCTTCCGGATTCTGTTCTGCTGTTTCTGTGGGAACAGGATTCTGTTCATCAGGTGTGATTTCAGATTTTTCTTCCGGAACAAAATTCTGTACATTTTTTGCGGCTGCTGTCTGTTCTCTCTTCTTTCTGGTTTCGACTACAAGAGCAGTCAGAAAAGCAACACCAAAATATACCACAAACACCAATGCTTCCAGAATCAGCAGCGGTTCCATTGAAGCTTTAATAATGCTCTTAGTTGTGACTAATGCCGAAGTGCTTGCCGGCACGAGAATGCTGTATGCATTAGAAAGATAGACTGTTTCATAATATTCATTGGCAGTATCATTGACTTTTTTGAGCAAATCATTGACTTTTTTGCTTAATGCCTCAAGGTCTGATTCTACTTTTTCCATTTTACTTTTATTTGCAGCAGCTTTGCCGTTCAAGTCAGCCACTCTTTTTTCAAACTGGTCAATCTGCTGTGCATAAGTAGAAACAGATTTCTGTGCATTGATTTTTCTGGTAATTAAATTATCATATGCGGCAGAGGCCTGTGTATATTCTGAAGTATCCTGATTGTCGCCATAAATGATAATCGTATCTTTTTCATATTTTTCGAGCGATTCTGTCACGGATTTCAGCTCATCTTCGGCAATTTTTTTCTGACGCTTTAAATTTTCAATTCTGTAGTTATAATATGCCAGCAGTGTGGTTTTGTCTTTGGTAACAGTATTGACTGTAACATAAGAAGAAATAACATCCAAGTCTACATCCTTGATTGTAGTAATAGAATTAGATAAATCTGAGAATGTATATCCTGTTGTTGTAGAGCGGAAGCGTGTAGTATCTTCTTTTGAAAGTGTGTTGACATAATCCTGTAATGTAGAAAGTGTAGAATCAAAGACATCTATTGCCTGTGCGTAGTCATAATCTGTATAATCCAGAACATTTACTGCACTTCCCAGAGCCTGATTAAATCCATAAGTTTCAAAAAAATATTCAGAATAGCATGTTAAAATTGTATTAAACAATTCCACAGCATCCTGTCCCGCAAAAGTTGTCTGGGAATAATTGAATGTCACTTTGAACTGTGTCGGGTTTACTTTTACTTCAAGCATTTTTTCGCCGGCATTCAGGTTGCCTTGTTCATAAATGCTTTTATACATTGTAATTTTATCCTGTGCATCTGCAGGCACGATACCTTCTATCGAAATACCCTGCCGGATGCTTTCGAGCTCTGTCAAATCATTTCCCAAAGATGTAAGAGCTTTTTCAATTACAGCCGGATTCTTAATAGAATAAGGGTCAAATGTACTGCCATCGGGGGCTTTGCCCTTTTCGATGCCATCATAATTAAAGCTGACAAGTGCAGAAAGATTTTTATGCTGGTCAGATGCAAAAACAGCATATCCTACTGGTATCAGTAGACCAATTATAATTGATACTGCAAGCCATATCAATAAAAAACGCTTTAATTGTCTGACAATTCCGGAAAACGAGATAATAATCTCATTCTCGTCCTCTTTGTTTTCATTTTCCAGCGTTACATTAAGATAATGCTGATGGTTATTTTCATTATTTATCATAATACACTACACACCTTTTATTTATATTTATATTTTATTTCTATTTTTCTGAAAAAAAGCTTTAATTATTCAGCAGTTTTTTCCGGTGAGTACATGCACAATTGTCTTTAATACAATTTTAATATCCGTCATCAGTGAACGGTCTTTTATGTATTTCCGGTCAAGTGCAATCTGTTCAGCCAAAGAGAGATTATTTTTTCCGCCAATCTGCCAGTAGCAGGAAAGCCCCGGCATTACAGAGAGCCTGTCATCAGGGAGATTTGCCTGTTCAGACGGGATAAACGGTCTTGGCCCGATAATAGACATATCTCCTTTCAGAATATTCAAAAGCTGCGGAAGCTCGTCCACAGAAATTTTTCTGATTACATTACCCACTCTTGTAATTCTGGGGTCTTCTTTTATTTTAAAATTCGCACCGCTGCCTTCATTTTTTTTCATCAGTTCTTCACGCTTTTTATCTGCATCAAGATACATGCTGCGGAATTTATAAATTTTAAATGGTTTTCCGTCTTTTCCGATACGGGTCTGCGTATAGAACGGAGTGCCGAAATCGTCCAGCACAATTAAAACCGTTGTCAGGAGCAACACAGGAGAAAGCACAGCAAGTGCCGCACCGGAGCAAACAACATCTCCGATTCTCTTTACTTTTTCATAGACTGGTTTTTCATCCGGAAACACAGGAGCTTCCAGTGCAAAACGTTCTTCGAGCAATTTTTTATTCGTATGCATTTCAATGGCAGGTGCGGTATGATTTGCATTTTCTTCCGGGTTTTCCTGATATGCCAGATTTACTGTCTTAATCAATTTTAACTCCCCCTTAACATTTAAAGATACTGTCTGACTGTTTCAGCAAGCAGCAGTAATAATCAAGTTTTTTTATTTATTTTTATGAAATATACTGCTGGCTTTCCCCTCAAAAAGACAGCAAGTACAACAAAAACTTTCAGATTGTTTCTATTATACACAATTCTCGGGAACTTGTCAATAGTTCACAAACGCAATATATCATTTTTATATAAAACAAACAAAATCGGAAAGAAAAACAGAAAAAAACATAATCAACATCATAAAATTACCAATAGTATAATATGGGTTATTGATTTCTATCTGTTTTTCTTAAAACAGGATGTCGCCTGTTTTTTTAATTACATTCTGTAATGTCATGTATTAATCATAGCATAAAAAAAGAAACTTGTCAAGAATTCCGAAGCATTCTTGACAAGTATTATATATATTTTTTATAATGTTAAAATATTTTGTGCATTATTACAGCGTCATCAGGAAGCGAATCCATGCACCCTGCTCACAGGTAACCTGAATTTTAATCTTATGAATTTCCATAATGCTCTTTGCAATGGCAAGGCCGAGGCCGTAACCATTTTTTCCCTTGTTATTTCTGGCTTTATCACCACGATAGAAGCGCTCAAAAATTTTGTCTGTTTCTTCCTGAGAGATTTCGCAGCCTGTATTATAAAATTCCAGAACAGGTGTTTCGCCTCTTTGCAGAAGGGTAATTTTAATCACCCCGTGTTCATTGGAATATTTCATAGCATTATCAATAAAAATAGCAGCAAGCTGGCGAATATGCTGTTCACTTCCGGTGTACATAACATTTGGCTGAATATCAATTTCAAGATTTTTCTGTTTCTCGAAAGCCTGACTCTCGAACGGAAGAGCGGTCGCTTCAATAGCAGTACTGAGATTAAACTCTTTAAAACTGTATTCCTGTGTAGCATTATCCATCCGAGCCAAGCGGAGCAGGTCACCGACAAGCTGATTCATGCGGCCTGTTTGTTCCTGAATATAGCCAAGCCATTTATTTTCTCCGATTTCGTCCTGTAAGATATCCACATTGGCAGTCAGGACAGCAATTGGCGTTTTCAGTTCATGGCTGGCATCAGAAACGAATTGTTTCTGCCGTTCCATTGCTGTTCTGACAGGGCGGATAATCCAGCGTGAAAAGAAAATCAGGAAAATAAACAAAATCAGCAATACAATCACACCAGCTATGATAGTAGTCCGGAACAGATTATTCAGCAAGCCCTGGTCAGAGCTTTTATCTGTGACAACCAGAAGAGTGCCGTACTCTTTCTGTGCCTTATAATACTGCAACCAGCCATACATTCCCTGTTGTTTTCCAGTACTTAAAATTGCAGAAAGGATTTCTTCGGCCTGTTCTTCTGTATAATTTTCTGTATTGCGGATTCCTAAAAAAGTCCCGTTACTGTCCGCCATAAGTGCAAAATGGTCAAGACTGATATTTACCTTCCACTTATTCGGACGCATTTCCATGCGGAAACCTTCGGGCGGCTGTTGATTGTTGCTGGGATTTTCTTCATCCGGTTTTCTGTCAGGTTTCAGTTCTTTGGATTCCGGAACAGTCTGTGCAGCTGATTCTGATTCTGTCATTTCAGAAGCCTGTGTTTCAGAAATTTCTGTTGCCTGTGTTTCAGATTCAGACAGTATTATTTCTGATTCCGGAACAGGATTTTCTTCCGGCGAGGGGGGAACTTCTTCCGGCGGTCGTTCTTCAGGCTGTACCGGTTCAGCGACAACGGGCACATCTGTCATGACAGGAGCAGGCGGTTCAGGGGGCTGTGTTTCGGGGGTCTGCGGTGGCTGGGTATCATTAGGGGGCTGTGTATATTCTGTATTCCACTGTTCTGTTTCCCAGCGTTCCCACGGCGGAACATCCGGCCATTCCTGCGGCGGTCTGTCATCATCATCAAAATCATCATCAGGGGCAGCATCATCTTCATTGCCTGTATCGTCTTCAAATTCGGGAATTCTGCCATCTCTGCGGCCTCTGTCATCCCGTTTCCATTCCTCATCGGGAGGAATCCAGCCAAGAGGGGTGATATTTTCGACTTGCAGTTCTGCAACAGCAACAGATTCTGTTTCTGTTGTGGAGTCTGTTTCAGTTTCTGTCATAAACTCCGGCGGCATCATCTCTTCCGGAGGCGGAATATCCTCCATAGGTCTGTCATCATTCAGAGAATTATATCTGTCACTTTCAGCAATTTTAATCAGCAATTCCATAGACTGCGACTGGCTGACAGTTTTCATAATCATATTAATAGCCGTCAGCATAATCATAAATACAAGAATCAGGATTGTCATTGCCATAGCGACAAATTTAATCTGCATAGCTTTGATGACATCCGGCCGGAGTATCGACTGCAACCAGTGAGGGAGCTTTTCAAAAGGAAACTTTTTCACGCATTACTCGCCGCCTTCCAGAAAATAGCCGACACCTCTTGCAGTTTTAATAGTCACATCCGAGCCGATGACATGCAGTTTTTTTCTCAGGAATGAAATATAAACTTCTACATTATTATATTCCACATCGCTTTCATAGCCCCAGATTTTTTCGATAAAGCGTTCTTTAGGGATAAGCTGTTTCGGATTTGCCATCAGCATTTCCATAATCTGATACTCTTTCAGGCTTAACTTGACAAACTGTCCTTCACGGCTCAGACTAAATGTACTCTTATTCAGAGCAACATCACCATATGTAAATTCATCTGTAATCACTTCGCCTTTTCTTCTGGTGAGAGCACGCACACGGGCGAGCAGTTCACCGCTGACAAACGGCTTGGTCAAGAAATCATCTGCACCGCTGTCGAGGCCTGTAATTTTATCTTCTATATCTGATTTGGCCGTAAGCAGAAGCACAGGGGTAGAGATATGTTTTTTTCTGAGAATCCTGAGCACATCCAGACCGTTCATCTTAGGCAGCATAATATCCAGCAGGATACAGTCATAGAGACCAGTCATGGCATATTCGAGGCCGTCTTCCCCGTCATAGACAGCATCGACAGAATATTTATTTCTTTTCAGGATTTCGCTGAGGGCTTCAGCGAGAGCTTCTTCATCTTCTACAACTAAAATTTTCATGTGACAAATCCCTCCTATATAGATAATTTTATATTACCAGATTTTTCTTAAAATAAACTTGAAAAAATTCAAGATTTATGCTATACTATTATTATCATAACATATTTTAAAAAAAATAGCAAGAATTTTTCTAAAAAAATCGGACAGACTATTTCTGAAAAATTTCATTCAGAACAGGAGCGATTTTTTATTATGCAAGTTACACCGGAATTATATCAGGACATGCAGAAACAGGCTGTCCCTCGCTCGAATACTAAAATCAACGTACTGATGGCCTTTCTTACAGGGGGAAGCATCTGCACTGCCGGACAGATTCTGTTCTATGCTTTTCAGAATCTGGGGTTCTCTGAAGAACAGTGCATGGCATGGACTTCTGTCACACTTGTATGCATCAGTGCAGTTCTGACGGGCTTCGGACTTTATGAGAAACTTGCCCGTCATGCCGGAGCGGGAACACTTGTACCGATTACAGGCTTTGCCAATGCTATCACTTCTTCTGCCATTGAATCCAAAACAGAGGGCTTTATACTGGGAATCGGGACGAAAATCTTCACTATCGCAGGGCCTGTGATTCTCTATGGCACAGCAGCTTCTGTCATCTACGGACTGATTTATTATCTGTTTTCTGTATTTTAATTTTCTGAGCCGTGTTCCGGCTCTGTACATATCATAAATATTTATAAATCAAAAAGGAGACTACTACATGAAAACTTTATATGTCACCCGTCACGGGCTGACTGCATTCAATGCACAAGAGCGTATCTGTGGTGCAACAGATATTCCCCTGACGGAAACAGGCTTACAGCAGGCCGAACAAATGGCACAGAAAGCGGCTTCGTTCGGCGATATTGAACGTATTATCGCATCCCCTATGCTTCGGGCACAGCAGACAGCACAGGCTGTCTCCAGAGCATTACAGCTTCCGATTGAAACAGATAACCGCCTTCGTGAATGGAATTACGGTTCATTTGAAGGCAAAAGCCGTCTGGCCTCTGGTTTTCCGGAAGCCAAGGCAGAATTCGGGGTAAAAATGCCTGACGGCGGTGAATCGGTTTTTCAAATAGTCCACAGAACTTACAGCCTCTTAGAAGAACTGCAATATACAGACAAAAATACTATCTTAGTATGTCATGGCGGTGTGGCACGTGTGATTGACAGCTATTTTCACGACATGACTGTTGACAGATTCATGCATTTCTTTATGGGCAACTGTGAAATCAGAAGCTATCATTTTTAAATTTTCTGCCGTTCCTGTATTTTCATGAACGGCTTTCTTTTTACAGCAACAGAATAAAATATGCAATAAACAGAATCAGAAATGCAATTGCTTTTTAAAAGCAAATATGTTATGATATAAATAATATCACAGTTTGTTCATAATTAGAAATATTACAAGGGGGAACTCACATGCAAAAACCTGAAATTCTTAAAAAATGCCTTAGTTTTCTGACAGCTTCTGCTATGAGCATGACAGCTCTGTCCGGTGTGATTTTCACACCAGTACTGACCGCTTCTGCTGCCGAAACAGGTTCTCGTATTTTAATCGACATCAACAAGAATGACGGCCGGAAAGCTTCTTATTCCAAATCGGCCAATAACTGGATTGTCGATAATACTTACACTTATACCATCAATGGCATTACCTGTAAACTTTCCAGCGGCGGTTCTGGTTCTGTCGATTTGGTCAATAACAAAATTCTCCAGCTTCAGGATATTGAAAAAACACCGACTCTCACTATGGATGGTGCAAAAATCAAAGACGGTTCGGGCAATCCGAGTTTGAAACTGGAACTTTCCGGCTTATCAGACGGGACACATTCTATCAAGACAATTCATGCCTGTGCAGACCGGAATGTCACAAACAGTTCTGTCACTGTCAAAATCAATGGCACTACTGTTGCAACTGGTGTCAAGTGCGCGACTTCTCCGGCAGACAGTAACGAAGCCGGTACAGCTTATGGTACATTTACAGGCACTTCGGCAACTGTAGAAATCATTGCAGAAGGCAACGGCACTTTAAATACGCCTTGGCTCAATGGTTTTGAAATTGACGGGGCTGACCCTGTCAATTCCATCAGTAAAATCTATCCTGCTGACCAGGAAAAGCATTTTGTCAAAGAAAACGGCCTTTCGTGGACAGCCGGAAAAAATGCTGCAAGTCACAATATCTATATCGGCACGGACTTTTCAGCTGTTCAGAAAGCAGACACCAGCTCTCCGGAATTCAAAGGCAACGTAACAGAAGCCAAATTTGCTCTTGATGATTCTTATTCTTCAATCCCCGTTTATTATTGGCGTGTGGACGAAGTCAACAAAGACGGCAGTATCACCCCCGGTGCAGTCTACAGTTTCCAGACAGCAAGAGAAGCCTTCCCCACTGCTGAGGGTTACGGACGTTATGCAAGAGGCGGACGGGGCGGTTATGTCTACCACGTTACCAATCTGAACGATTCCGGAGAAGGCTCACTTCGTTATGGTGTTGAAACATTGACAGGTGCAAGAATCATTGTATTTGATGTCGGTGGTATTATCGAATTAAAAAGCAAGATGACCATTCCGGAAGAGGGCGGAGATGTCTATATTGCTGGACAGACTGCCCCTGGTGACGGCATTACCATCACCCAATGGGGATTCGGCCTGATTGGCTGTAATGACGTTATCATCCGTGATATTCACGTCCGCCCCGGTGACAGAAATCTGACCGGTGTCAACGAAGTTTCTGACGGCATGGGTATGTCAAGCTGCAATCATTGTATTATCGACCATTGCTCTATTTCATGGTCAACAGATGAAGGCTTTTCTTCCAGAAGTGCTGCAAATATCACCTTTCAGTGGAATATTATCGCAGAAGCTCTGAATAATTCGATTCATTACAATGCTTATGACAGAACCCAGACCGAATGCCATGCTTTTGCCGGTTCTGTCAGCGGTTATACAGGGTCATTCCATCATAATTTATTAGTCAACAATACCGGCCGCAACTGGTCTATGGCAGGCGGCATGGAACAGGACGGTGCAACTTACGGCGGCCAGCTGGATATTTCCAATAACGTTGTCTATAACTGGCGTGACCGTACCACAGACGGCGGTGTCCGCAGGCTGAATTTCGTCAATAACTATTATAAAGCCGGAGCAGTCTCCAATACCAGTCTGCATGTTGTCTCCATTGACGGCAACGAACTCGGAACAGCTGATATGCAAAAAATGTATGTTGCCGGCAATATTATGACAGATGCTTCCGGAAAACAGATTCTCAAAGCTTCTGATGATGCATGGGCTGCCGGAAAAGCCAAATCCGGACAGAAAAACGCTACAGACAGCGATGTCAGAAGCGATTCGGCTTTCTTCCCGAATTATATCAATCTTGAAACGGCTGAAAATGCATACCAGTCTGTAACAAATACCACCTCCGGAGCAGGTGCAAATGCACAGGGCTATGACTATCTGGACTCCCGTTATCTCAAAGAAGTCACAACAGGCACATATACTTATACAGGTTCAAAAGACGGCCTGAAAGGCATTATTGACAGCCAGAACGATGTCGGCGGTTATCCGACAAGTTCCAATTTCAAGGGCGGTACAGCCAAAGCAGATACTGACGGCGATGGTATGCCCGATGAATGGGAAACGCTGCATGGTCTGAATCCGCAGGATGCTTCTGATGGTGCAATTGTCAGTCTGTCCGCTGATGATTATACAAATTTAGAATTATATCTCAACGAATTAGCCGGAGATGATGTGCAGTTTAACGGCAATGTCAAGACAATTGATGCATTTTCTCAGATTGAAGCAGAAGATTTTGATATGCAGGAAGGTATCAAAACGCAGGAATGTGCAGATACTGACGGCGGTCAGCAGGTTGCCTATGTTGAAAGCAATGATTATATCCTGTTCAAGAATGTAGATTTCGCAGACGGTGCGAAAAGCTTTACTGCACGACTGGCAGGAAATCAGGCAAATCTTGAAATTTATCTTGACAGTCTGAATACTCTCCCTGCCGGTACGCTCAACTACACCGGTGCAGGCAACTGGTCAGACTGGTCAGATGCTTCCTGCAATATCAGAACCGTTACCGGAAAACATGATTTATATATCAGATTTACCGGAGGAGAAGGCTATCTTGTCAATCTGAACTGGTTCACATTCGGGAAAGAGGCACTTCCGGTCAACGGTATGTATTTCAAGAATCTGACCATTCAGGATACAGAAAATTCCGAAGACTGGACTTTTGCAGAAAATCTTGCTGTCGGCTCAAAAGTATTCGGTGACAGAGATGTTACCTTTACAGAACTTCCTGATTCCGTACTTGGTGCGGAACAGATTCTGACAGCCTGTGATTCTAAGAACTATCTGACCGGTACAGCCGGAACATTTACAGCTTCTGAAGATATTACTGTTTATGTTGCTGTAGATGCCCGTACAGAAAACACACCGGAATTTCTTGCGGATTATACCCAAACCGCTCTGACAGCGAAAAGCTCCAACGATGTGAAATTTATCATTTATCAGAAAAATTTTTCCAAAGGTGAAGAAATTGCCCTTGGTGCAAACGGTCAGGCTTCTTACTGTGTGAATTACACCGTATTCCTGACAGAACAGAAAGCCGTTGCACCTGAAACAGAATCAGAATCTGAAAGCACAGAACAAACCATTCTTTACGGTGATGCAAACTGTGACGGAATCGTAAATATCTTAGATGTTATCACATTAAACAAATCTGTATTCGGAAAAGAAATACTTTCCGAATCCGGAACACGCAATGCAGATGTAGACAATAACAATTCCGCAGACTCTACTGATTCGCTGAATATTTTAAAACTGATTGTCGGCATTTTAAAAGCAGAAGATTTCCCGATTTAACGAATATAAAACAAGATAAAAAATACAGCGGCAGTTTCTTGTAACTGCCGCTGTTGTATTTGTCAGTCTTCTTATTCACTTGTGCCGTCAAAAGTATATACAAATTTTACTTCGCCGTCCATGCCGTCTGCAATGCCGGAATAAGATTTATAATTTTCTGATGCTCTGCCGACTGCCTTGAAACGCTCTGTAAATTCATTTACCTGATTCTGATATAAATCTACAATCTTGTCTGTACCTTCTGTCTTGAATTTATGCATACCATCATCAAGCTCCCCAGCACCGTCTTTCAGTTTCTTTACACCGTCTACCAGTGCATCACTGCCGTCTGCCAGAGTTTTCACACCTTCTGCAAGTGCCTGACCGCCATCTGCCAGAGCCACCGCACCATTATTTAATTCTACTGTACCATCATAAAGCGATTTCGCACCGTTTGCCAGTTCCAGACCGCCTCCGGATAACTGTCCAAGGCCGCTGTCAAGCGAACCTGCTCCGGAAGAAAGCTGTAAAATGCCATCATACAGTGTTCCGCTGCCTGTAACAAGCTGCTGCATACCATCTGTGAGAGCCCCTGCACCAGTCCGCAGCTGTCCCAGCCCGTCATGCAGTGCACCGTTTCCATCTGCAAGCTGTCTGATACCAGCATACAATGCTCCAGAGCCGTCAGAAAGCTGATTCATACCATCTGCAAGCACTCCAGCACCGTCATTGAGTTGAATCAATCCGCTGTTCAGAGCCGTACTGCCGTCAGAAAGCTGTACCAGACCGTCATATAATGCAACAGAACCATCAGAAAGCTGTGTCATACCGTCTGTGAGACTTCCTGCACCTGTCTGCAACTGTATTAAGCCCTGATTCATTGCTGTGTTACCATCAGAAAGCTGTAAAATACCGTTATATAAATCTCCGCTTCCTGTAGAAAGCTGTGTCATACCGTCTGTGAGACTTCCTGCACCTGTCTGCAACTGTATTAAGCCCTGATTCATTGCTGTATTACCATCAGAAAGCTGTGTCAGACCATCAGAAAGCGAATCTGCCCCGTCAGAAAGCTGTGCCATACCGCCTGTGAGACTTCCTGCACCCGTCTTTAATTCATTCAGACCAGAATTTAAATCTTCTGCACCTGTAGATAATTTTGTAATGCCATCAGACAAAGCATCCAGACCGTTGATTAACTGACTGCTTCCGGCAGTGAAAGAAGTCATCCCTTCATCAAGTGCATCTGCACCGGCAGAAACCTGATTTGCTCCCTGTGCCAGAGCCTGTGAAGACTGATATAACTGTTCTGTTCCTGCTGTCAGAGCCTGAGAACCGTCAGAAGCCTGTGTCAGGCCTTCTGAGAGAGCGTTCAGCCCTGTGTGCAGGTCTTCTGCACCAGTCTGCAATGCTGTTACACCATCTTTGAGTGTACCGCCTTCTTTCATAGAAGCAGCAACCTGTTTCTGTCCGGCAATCGTCTGTTCCAGTGTCTTGATAACAGTTGCCATCTGTTCTGAGGGTGCAGCTTCATAAGAAGCTTTCAGAGCTTTTAATACTTGTTCATTTGCAGCAATTGTAGTTTCCAGAGAAGAGCTTGCTGTATCCAGACCAGAAGCCACTTGTTCCAGACCGCCGGAAAGTGTTTCTGAACCTGTGCTGAGGGATTCTGCACCATCTTTTGCAGAGCTGATACCTTCTGAAAGACTGTTTGCAGACTGATAAATCTGTTCTGCACCAGAGCTGAGAGCCTCTGCACCGGAAGCCACTTCTGAAGAACCAGATTTGAGCTGTGTGCTGCCTTGGGTCAATGCTTCTGTGCCTTGTGTCAGAGAAGCTGCACCAGTATTTAAAGCTGTCATGCCTTCTGTTACCTGTGTGAAACCGTCTGTCAGAGCCTGAGAGCCATCAGAAGCTTTTGTGATACCATCTGCAAGAGCATCTGCACCGTCTTTTGCAGAATTGATACCGGTTTTCAGAGCATCTGCACCAGTGATAACCTGTGTAAAGCCGTCAGACAATTTGTCAGAGCCGTCTTTGACCTGTGTAATGCCGCCGGAAAGAGTCTCTGCACCGTCTTTTGCGGAACTGATACCAGTTTTCAGAGCATCTGCACCAGTGATAACCTGTGTAAAGCCGTCAGATAATTTATCAGAGCCGTCCTTGACTTGTGTAATACCGCCGGAAAGAGCATCTGCACCGTCTTTTGCGGAACTGATACCAGTTTTCAGAGCATCTGCACCAGTGATAACCTGTGTAAAACCTGCTGTTAATTTATCAGAACCATCCTTGACCTGAGCAATACCATCAATCAGAGGTGCAGCCCCCTCTTTTGCTGATTGCAGACCATCATCAAGAGCTTTTGCACCATCTGTCACCTGTGTGAAACCGTCTGTCAGCTTATCAGAGCCATCTGCTGCCTGACTGATACCAGCAGAAAGCTGTTCTGCACCGTCACCAGCAGAAGCAATCCCATCTTTCAGCGTTTTTGTACCGCCTGTTACCTGTCCGAAACCAGCTGTAAGAGCGGAAGACCCTTCTTTTGCAGAAGCTAAACCGTCTGCAAGTGTCTGTGCTCCGTCAGAGAGCGTTTTTGCACCATCGGAAAGCTTTGCAGAACCGTCACTTAACTGATTTGCACCAGAGCTTAATGCATCTGCACCGTCAAGAAGTTTATCCACACCAGATGTCAAATCTCCTGTGCCGTCTGACAATGCCTTGATACCGTCATATAATTTTGTTGTACCATCACACAGGTCAGAAGCAGCCTGATTCAAATCATCAATTTTTTCTTTGATTTCATCCAGAGAATCTGCATCATTCAGATTCAGATTTTTGAATACACTGTTAGATACCACTGTGACAGATTCATCCATGGAGAAATTCTGCACATCGGCTTCGATTGTGAAACTTTCGGGAATATTGATATTGATATCTTCCATATCGTCTGTGCCAAGGCTTTCTGCAAGACCAGGGAAAGCCATTCCGACAATAATCATTTTTTCACCGTCAGAAATTACTTTTCCGTTCGTCACTTCTACGTTCTGGAATATGTCATTTTTCAGTACAGCTGTACTTGCAGCCATAAACGGTACATACATTGTAACGTTCTTATCATTGACTTTCTGTGTAATTTTCTGATTATTGGAATACTGCCATGCAATTACCAGATGACCGCTCCGGCCTTTGATATCGTCCGGACTGCTGTAAGTTACACCATCGAGTGTATAAGACATGGAAACAGATACAGGCAGTTCATCAGAAGCGTGGCCTTTATAATAAATATCATTTCCACCGGCAGCCCATGTCATATCGCCGCTGCCGGAATAACTTTCATCGCCTTTGACGTTTGTAATATCAGACAGACTGGAATAATCGGCCAATGCTCCGAGAGCCTCCGGATTTTTCAGCCAGTCGCTGACAACAATATCACGGACAGAATTATTATTATTGCATAATACATAGACTGTTTCATCTTTGAATGCATTTCCTTCGGCAGCTACTCTTGTAACAGAAGCATCGTCCTGCACAGCAGTTTCTGTTTCGACAGCAGAAGTATTAATAATAGCTGTATTTTTTTTCTGATTATAAGCATAGAATCCTGTTGCACCTGCGGAAACCGCAATAGCAAGAATGCAAGCAACTACTTTTTTATAAGTTTTCATGATAATACGCTCCTTTCACGGGCTGAGAATGCAGTGTTATTTTTTTGATTTTCAGGGGTAAATCCTGCACTGGTCTTGCAGATGAATTTATCCAGCAGCATGAACAGTGCAGGAAGTACAGTCAGTACTACCACCATGGAGATTAAAGCCCCTCTGGACAACAAAGTACAAAGTGCGGAAATCATACCGATTTCTGATACAAATGATACGCCGATAGTCACAGCGAAAAACCCCATTGCTGATATTATTACAGATTTGATAGAAGTCTGGAGAGCAATGCTGACCGCTTCTGTTTTCTCTTTTCCGGCATGACGTTCGGTTCTGTATCTTGTTGTCATCAGAATAGCATAGTCTACCGTTGCACCGAGCTGAATTGTTCCGATAACAACAGAAGCTACAAACGGAAGAGAATCGCCGAGATAATAAGCCATGCCAAGATTAATCATAATTGCTAATTCGATAACAGCAACCAGAATAACCGGAAGTGTAACGGAACGGAATGTAACTGCAATAATCACAAAGATGACAGCGATTGACAGGATACTGACAACTGCAAAATCGTGATTGGTGATATTAATCAAATCTTTTGTAGCAGGTGCTTCGCCGATTAACATGCTGGTTTTGTCATATTTCTGAGCAATCGCTGCAAGAGCATCCACCTGCTTGTTGACTTCGTCCGAAGCAACTTTATATTCAGAACCAATCATCATCAGCTGCCAGTCACCGCTGATAAGTTTTTCTTTGGCACTCTCCGGAATGACTTCATCCGGAATGGCTGTGCCGACAATAGAATTAAAGCCAAGTGTAAATTCCACACCCTCGACCTGTTTCATTTCGGTGAGCATTTTATTGACTGTCTTTGCATCGAGTGAAGAACTTGCCAGCAGCATGTGTGTACTGTTCATGCCGTATTCTTCTGAAAGCTTGGCATTGGCTGTCATACTCTGGAGATAAGCCGGCATTGTACTGTCAAGATTATAATATACATCGTAGTTTTTATAGCCATATAATGCAGGGAACAGAATCATCATGCCGAGTGTCAGAAACAGGGCAAAATGCCTGATGATAAATCCAGAGACTTTATTAAATTCCGGAATAAAGTCTTTATGGGAAGTTTTCTCAATCGCTTTATCAAAAATCAGAATCATAGCCGGCAGGACTGTTACACAGGCGATAACACCGAAGATAACACCCTTTGCCATAACAATTCCAAGATCCAGACCGATTGTGAAGCTCATAAAGCAAAGAGCCACGAAACCTGCAATAGTCGTTATTGATGAACCTATAACCGACTGGAATGTAGCGCTGATAGCATTTGCCATAGCTTCCTTTTTATCATCGATTCCTTTCTCAAGTTCCTCCT
>CADBOP010000021.1 GCA_902796255.1 uncultured Ruminococcus sp. | reverse complement strand
CCTTAAATTAAAAAAATCAAAATTTGTGGGGGCGCAGTGTTCAGAGATGATGTTTTTCCCGCCTCCGTGTGTATCGTGGGTTAGGTGATACAAAAGCCGGCAATCTTTGACAGATTCCGGCAGACAGGCACACAGAGACATACAAAGGCAGAACATTCACATAGGAATGTAAACTTCCTGTTTGCACATACTGTGTCATCATTTCTTGCCGACCGGTTCAAAGACCGGACATACTCCACGGAAATTCCCTGACAAACCGCCAGCAACCTTCCGCTTCTGCGCATATTAGTAAATCCATTCATCTGGACTTTTTATATTTTAGCATAAATTGCAGAGAATGTCAAGGGGTATTCTGAAATTTATGAAAATATTTTCTTAATTTTTTGTAAATAAAATAAAAACATTTAACTAACTATCCGCCTGAGGATTTCAGCAGCGGTCAATTACCAACAGGTGCTCTTCACTGAGCTATCATGCGTGCATGAACTGGAATTGAACCAGTGACCCCCTGTGCCCTTATGAAGTATCCGAATGCCCTGCATCAGGCGGATAATATTTTAAAAAAGCTGTCTGAGAATTCAAGCACCGGCAATACGGATGCAGGGATTCGAACCCTGTGAAACATTACTCATATGCACCCACCGAAGTATCCGGTACACTGCATCAGACAGAAATAGCGATTCAACCAATCTGTCTGAGAATAGCAACACCAGAAAACAGCCCGAAGGCCTGCTGCTCTACCAGCTGAGCTACTGTGCGAGGCACAGACCGGATTTGAACCGGTGACACGCCGATTAGAAGTCGAAGTATCCGAATGTTCTGCATCAGACAGATTTTTTCTCATTATAGCACAAAATTCTCCAAAAGTCAAGTACTATTTTTTCTGGCGATAAGCTGGGACAAAGTCTGTGGGGTAAAATCATGTAAATCTGTACCGGCATTGAATGCATTCCGGAATTCTTCACGGGTCAGAAGCTGATTGGCAAAATTGGCATCATTATTATGAATATGTCCGTAGATATGATAATAGCCCTTAAAATAGCCGTCCCATTCCAGAATGGGGTAATGAAACAGGACGACTTTTCTTTCTTCATCATCGATAAGCAGGTAATTATCAATACTCTCGAACAAAGCACGAAAATTCTGGTTTGCAAGGTATTTTCTGTCATGATTGCCAATAACCAGATGTTTTTTTCCGTGAAGTTTCCGGAGGTACTCTGCAATTTCGCCATTAAAGCCCAAGCAGACATCACCTATTATATAAACATCATCTTGTTCTGAAACAACAGCATTCCAGTTTTGCTTGATTTTCTGGTGCATCTGTTCCAGATTTTCAAACGGTCTGTGACACATATGCAAAATATTTTTATGATGCAGATGCAAATCTGCTGTATAATAAATCATGTTGTTTCTCCTTTGGCTATTTGATATTCCTGTAAATATTCTCTGATTCTGATTTGCAGAAATAAAATCAGCATGGCGGCAGTTTTCGGGACTGTCAGACCTGTTCCGAAAATCAGGAATAATTTTCCGTAACGGCCGGACAGCATATTTTCTGACAGTCTCACAGCTCTGAATGCTGAAATATCCGGATTTTCCAGAAACAAAAACGGCACAGCACACAGGCTGATGCAGAATTTAAGATAATACAGCCCTGCCCAGAATGCAGACACCAGACACTGTATTGTCAGGAACAGCCAGAATCCGGCTTCTTCCATGAAAACAGCTTTTCCAAACGCTCTGACTGTCAGATAACAGGCCAGCACAAACGGCAGTAATATTAAAAATCTGATGCACTGAATCTTTGCGAAAAACCAGAGGGATTTCCAATAAAATCTTCCATAGCTGAAATGATATTTTCTCTTCCCGAACCCTGCTTTTTCAGAAAACCATCCGCAGACAGCACATAACATGGGTGTCAGAATGCAGAAAGTCAGCATATTCCAGAGCAGCGTAAATAAAATCCAGAAATTATCCCGATAAAAAAACACATCTGCCGGCAGAGCCTGTTTCCGGAATATCAGCATTCCGGCCATGCTGTCCGGTATCAGCTTCATGATAAGCCATACAGCCGGAACACTGCACGCCATACACCATGCCGTTTTTCTGTCTGTTTTCAATATTTTTCCTGAAAATGCCCTGAGTTCCTGAATTTTCATAAAAGCTGCCTCCCTGATTGCAGAATATGTAATCTTAATTTCTGGAATAAGGAGTCATGCCTAAAATTTCAAAAGCCTGTGCTGTCTGCCACATCTGAGCTGTAAACATAATTTCAAACCCTTCTCCGGGTTCACAGTGCAAATCTTTCGGAGAAACTTTCGGCAGTCCGAAACAGGCCAGCATATTACTGATGACACCGGCATGTGTCACCGCCGCACAGTGTGACAAATCATTTTCCATCATATCCATTAAAATTCTGTACAGCACTCTATAGCTCCGGATGCAGAGTTCTTCCACACTTTCTCCGTTTGGCGGCCTGAGGTCAGGAGCACCGCCTTTGAGCCATGTCCGGTAGTCTTCCCTGCCGATTAAATCCACAGCATGTTTCCCCTCGAAATCGCCAAAATTAAGTTCTCTCAAATCTTCAGCCACGAACAGCGGCACATCCGGAAAGAGAATTTCTGCCGTTTCCTTGCACCGCAGCAGCGGACTGCTGTACACTCTCTGTACTCTCGGGTATTCATATAAATCCAGTTTGCCGGCAAGTTCGACAGCCCCCTTATCCGACAGGGGAAAATCTGTACTGCCGATATAAATTCCCTGTTCATTTGCTATTGTCTGCCCATGACGATATAAACTGAGCCGATAACCTTTCATGAAACATTCCTCCTCTTGTTTCTCTGTTATTTATCATATTAATCAAAAAACAGAGAAAAAAACATCTGTTTTTTGTTTTATTCGTTTTTTTGCACAAGTTTTCCCTGAAAAACGCACATATTTTCCACGCTGTAAAAGCTTTACAAATAGTATAATTTGTACTATAATATAAATATACGGCAAAAACGTTTTCAGTCACCCTTATATAATTAGAAAGGAGCTATCAAAAACACATGAATTCCGATTTCCCCAGAATTATTGCTCTACAGCGAAAAGAAAGACACATCAGTCAAAAACAGGCCGCTGCTGATTTAGGCATTTCGCAGGCTTTGCTTTCTCATTATGAGAAAGGCATTCGTGAATGCGGACTGGATTTCCTTGTAAAAATTGCAGATTATTATAACGTTTCCTGTGACTATCTGCTTGGCAGAACACCTGAACCGGAAGGAAAAACTATCTCTATTGAGGATATTCCTGACGATGACGGCAATAACAGTATGCCCAGTCCGGAAGTAGTTGCTTTTAACCGTAAAATAATCAACAATTCTATCAGCTTGTTATTTTCTCTGGCACAGAAAGCAAACAGCATTACACTGATTAAAGAAATTTCTTCTTATCTGATGCTGAATGTCTACAAACTGTTCAGAATCGTCTATAATGCGAACCCGCACAATGACCAGAAATTATTTTCTGTTCCGAAAGTGGTTGCCAATGACGATGCCAGTGCTATTGTCAGCATGAATGAGGCCAATATCAAAGCGGCATCGAGCGGCATCCGGATTGGTGACAATGACTGTGTAGAAGATTCCGAAGTATTGTACCTGACTACTGCTATTCTTTCCCAGACCTATCCGGAATATTCTTCCTCGCTGTTAAATTTAATCAAAATCAGCGAAGACAGCATTCACAAGAAACGTAATGCATAACTGATTATAGCATATTTCAGAAAAAAAAGCAAGTCCGGCAGAGAAATTTCATCTCTGCCGGATTTTTATTTTAAAATTCAGGATATAAAATCATTTTTTTGAGGGCAACAAGGTCATAAATATTCACAATGCTGTCACCTGTCATATCAGCAAGATAATATTCTTCCTGAGAGAGCACCTGTCCGCCGAGCAGATATTTCTGTACGATTATCACATCACTGACAGAAAGCTGATAATCGCCGTTCAAATCGCCATAGACAACAGGAGGTTCTGTTTCATATTCTGCTTCTGATTCCGATACCGGTTCAGATTCTGTGAAAGTTTCTGTTTCCGGTTCTGATAATTGTGTTTCTTCGGAAGTTTCTGTTTCTGTAGTAGTGGTAGTAGTTGCTGATGTTGTAGTAGTACTTGTCGTGGTACTTGTGCTTGTCGTGGTACTTGTGCTTGTTGTTGTACTTGTGCTTGTCGTTGTACTTGTGCTTGTCGTGGTAGTGCTTGTTGAGGTTGTTTCTGTAGTAGTTGTTGTTATTTCTGTCTCGGTTTCAGATTCGGTTTCCGTTTCTGTTTCCGGCAGTTCAAATACATATTCTTTCGGTTCAGATTCGGGGGCAGTGGATACATAATAATATAATTTATTGTCTTTCTCATACATACCATAGATATAGCCGTTCTGCAACTGTTCTGAATCCAGATTGAACAGCCATGTTACCTGCTGGTCTTTCCATGCAAAAACAGCCTCAGGTGTAGTATAATATATCGTATCTCCTGCCACAGCAGGTGTTACATAAGTATCTACATAATAATAACTGCTGTTTTCAAATACATACCATCTGGCCCATTTGGCATCCAGAGAATTCAGATGCTGAATTTCTGTTGTGCAGGTATCAGCATCAAAACTGCATAAATCAAACCATGCTGTTGTTGCACTTCCGTTCTGAACAGAGTGTACCGCCAGCCATTCACCCTGATACGGCTGAATTGCTGTCAGACAGTTATTCCAGAAACCATCAGCATAAAAATCAGATACATTCAAATCATAGACAGAATGTCCGGAAGTCAGTACCCAGTCAGAAGAAGAATGATTTGTCCCTGCCAGAGCGGTATTATCTTTCAGAAAATTAGTATGCATCACCATGCCTGCATGACCTGCATAGGCATCATCCCATGTCACATCGACATGATACCATTTGTCATCAATGCAGACCAGATTCCAGCCGTGACCCATTTCTTCGCTTTCCACAACCATTGCATCCACCCCGACACGGTGCAGAACAATATCATACAGCCATGCATAGCCTTCGCAGACGGCCTTATCTCTTTGCAGCATTCCATAAGCCGTATGTTTCAGTTCTGTCTGTGCAGAGTCTTCATATTCTGTATAATCATAATTATAATGCACAGCAAGATAATCATGCAGATATAAAGCTTTTTCGGCCTCTGACCAGTTCATGTCCACACCGGAGACAATAACATCCAGCTTCTGCATCATTTCCTGATAAATTTCAGAATAATTACTTGTTTCAAGATATTCCGGCATCAGCTGCATACTGCCGTTAATGGGCACTTGATAAGAAATTGTCCGGCGGGAAGTCAGAATCCCGACATCCCACGCACTGACAACAGCACGATAAATTTTCATAACAGCATTCATATCGTCCATTGTGCTGTTAATATAATTTGTCTTTCTGCTGCCGACTTTGATAATTTCCTGATGTGCAGCAAGACCCTGATAGATACTTTCAGCAATATTTTGTGTCTGTTCAGCAGTAAACGAACCGACTGCACCAAGATAAGAAAAATCAAATTCCTTTTCTTGTGCGGCACTGACAGACAGCCAAGCATTTTGTGTCAGCATCAAACAGAACGCAGCTGCACCAGCGACAGATTTTTTTAAAAAATTCCTCATAAGAAACGCCTCTCTCCTTACAGAACTCTTTATGAAACGATTTATCTTATTTTAACACTTGCGTTAAAAAAAGTCAATATTTTTTATATTTTTTGTATCATCTTACAAATTTGGTGTTTTGATTTTGTTTATGTACACTATACATTATACATGAAAAACCTGAAAAAAAGCTTAAATTTTTTTATTTTTTTTTTAAAATAAAAAGCCGTCCGGTTATTTTCTCAAACCAGACGGCGAAACAATTCTCAATATTATCTTATTTTTTATTCTGTGCTGCAAGCAGGTCACGGATTTCTGTCAGCAATACTTCTTCTTTGCTGGGTTCAGCAGCGGCTTCAGCAGCAGCTTCTTCCTGCTTCTTTTTACCCAGTTCCATAATAGATTTTACGCCTTTCATCATCAGGAACAGAACGAAAGCCATAATCAGGAAATTAATCACAGCAGTAAGAAACGCACCATAATTAATATACTGGTCGCCTATCAGGTGAATTTTTCCCTGTACTTCAGTACCGCCGATACAGCCGATAATCGGGTTAATAAAATTCTCTGTCAATGCAGTAACGATATCCTGAAACGCACCACCGATGATAACACCGATTGCCATATCCATAACATTACCCTTGAGTGCAAATTCTTTGAATTCTTTCAGGAAACCGCCTGCTTTTTCTGCTCCGGCAGCTGCCATTTCTTTCGCTTTGTTTTCGTTTGCCATAAGTAAATATCTCCTTTTGAAATTTTAATTTTTTTATTCAAAACAGCACAAGCTGTTTCAGAATTCTGAATCAATTAATCTTTTGTGCTTTTCGGGAAAATTCCCTGATTGAGCTGTTCGAGTGCCTTTGCAATTTCTGCTGATTCGATAGAGTCATAAGCCTGCTGTACAACTTCATCAGTCAGGGCTTTTCTTGCGGCATCGCCGGAAAGCGGGTCATCTACCATAGATTCAAGGCTGACATCTGCTGCAATCATGGAACGCTTGGATTTTTTTCCGCCTTGTTTCATTTCTCTAATTTTATCATCTACGGCATTTTCATCGCCATCAATGGACACACCGAGCATTTCGACTTTATGTTTTTTACTGTCACCAAAAATTTCATCAGGGTCAACAATAATCGTTTTATGTTTTGGTTTTTCTTTATTTTTTCTGCTTCTGAAAAACCGCAGGCCTTCACTTTTAGTTTCTTTTTCTTTTTCCTTTGGCTCAGGAGCAGGCTCGGGAACGGGTCTGGGTTCTGGCTCTGGTTTTCTTACCGGCTGTACAGGTGCAGGTCTGGGAGCAGTTTTTTCAGGAGACTGATATAAATTTTTCTCTGAAACGCTTTTGACCTCATCTGCGGGAACATCCACAGCAAATGTAGAATTTCCGTTTCCGGTATTCATCTGATATTCCTGTTGTTTGGTTTCAAAAATCCGTCTGAGCACAGCATTTTCGTCCGGCGGTGCAGAAGCAGGCTGCTGAACGAAAGCAGTCTGTGCTTCTTCCCTGAGCAGTTCCTGTGCATTCATAGGCTGGGTATAGCCGGACTGCATTTGTTTCTGCTGCTGCATTCTTGCAAAGAAAGAGCCTGTTCCCTGAAAATTCTGTGGTTGTGAGGCAGTATACATTGCAGAAGCCAAAGAGGAAGCTTTCACAGCGGGTCTGTCCGGAATAGAAACAGCTGGCTGTTCCGGCTGTTCACCGGGGCGTGGCATAACGGGAACAGGAGGCGGCTGCATATTATTCCGAGGAATAAACTGTGCGTTTGCCTGAGACGTTGTCTGAGAAACATTATTTAAAAAAGACGGACTTTTTTGTTGCGGCATCTGCTGAGACTGCATCTGCTGGGACTGCATCTGCTGGGACTGCATCTGCTGAGACTGCATCTGCTGGGACTGCATCTGCTGCTGAGATGGTCTTACCTGTCCGACAGGCACCATAGAATACACTGGATTGCCGGCAGCATCCCGACCGACAATTTTGGGTTGCATTTGTACATAAATGGCTTTGCCTGTCCTATCATACATCAACTGTACATAAACAGGGTTGCCATTTGCATCATACATCATTTGAAGATTGCCCATATTTTGCTGAGGTGACACAGCCTGCTGAGCAGGATAAGGCACTTGATTATGCTGTGGCTGTGCCGGCATAGGCTGCCCTCTCCTTGCAGCAGAATAAATATCTGCCCGTGAATAGCCCGTCTGACTGGATTTTGAGAAAAATCCCTGTGGTCTGGCTTGCAGAGGATAATTACACCGTACACAATAAGCAAGATTATTCTGTGGCTGCTGCATCTGACAATTAGGACAAATCATAGAGATTCACCAACTTTCTGACTGCATTTTTTCTGTTATCTTTATTATAACACAGGATTGAAAAAATAGCAAGACATTTCTGAAATTTGTTTATATTCATCACAAGTTAAATTACATTTCTGTATATTTTTCACAGAATCGTATCTGCTTCTGTATCAGATTCTTCCTGATTTACCAATTCTGTTTCCTGTATTTCTTCCGAAAGCGGTTCTGCCTCGGCTTCTTCACCGGTATCGACAGTTACGATAAACCCGTCTTTGTTATTGCCGGAAACTGTATATTCCTTATCTGCCGGAACGGGGAGCATAGTTTTATCAGCAGAAGTATCTGCCGGATAATAATATACTTCATAAATTTTATGATTTTTATCTGTTATCTGCAAATGTTCGCCCGAAAAATCATAGCCATATAAAAGCGTAATATACTCTTCCAGACAGATATTATTATTTTTAATATACTCCGCATGTGGAATGCCGACATAGCGATAATGCCAAGGCTCGAACGTAATATGTGTGACCTCGGTTTTATTTTCCGGATAACGGAGAATAATTCCATAATCTTCACAATGTTCATTGATATAGCTGTAAATCCCTGTGCCATCATACTCCGCTTCAAACAGGGTCAAATCCACACACAGGCCTGTCTGGTGTTCGCTGTAGCCTGCCTTGGCGACTCTCTGGGATTCTTCCAGTCCCGTACTTTCAAGGTCAGCGTCATATAATTCCTGCTGGCGTTCCGGAGAGCGATAGCCGCTCTGGACGATAATATTATTATCAAAGCTTTCCGCATAAAACGCATCGAAGAGCGAAATCAAATTTTCGGCATATTCTCTCTGCACTTTCACATCAGCATCTTTTGTACCAAAACTATGGCAGTCTTTTTCCAGCATGACCTGATACAGGCTGACTAAATTTTCCTCACCGCCCTGAAAAGGGAGTTCATAATTGACAAGAATCAGATTTCCCTGATACACTTCCTGATTAGAAACTTCTATATTATTATAACTTGGCTGTGGCTCTGTGGGAGCTTCTGTTGTTTCTTCCGGCAAAGCCCCTGTATAATTTTCTTTTTGTTCGACAGCCGTACCATGTGTAGCGACATAATAGCCGCCGTATCCGATACCGCCACACAGGGCCAATGCAAACAGCACATCAAAAAAACGTGCTGCCCCATTTCCTTTTTTCTTTTTTTCTCCCATAGCGTTACTCCCTTTCTGCATTGCAGTATTTGTTTACACAGTATTATTATACCATAAAGATAAAAAAAAGAAAGTCTTTTTTTACATTTTTTGCAATTTTTTTTGAAATATTCTCTGCATGACAAAAAACTTTTCTGCATAGACTATTCCAGAACGGAGGGATTGTCCCATGCATCATAAATTTTTATTAATTATAATTTTATTATTATTATTAAACTCCGGATGCAGTCCGCTTCCGGAAACTTCTGAAAATTCTGTTCCGGAACAGAATTACTATATTCAGGAAATCGCACACCTGCATATAGAAGATGCTTTGCAGAATCTTCCGGAAAATACAGAAATCCGTGCGGTCTGGATTCCTGTCATGATTTATCAGAAATGGATGGAAAATCAATCAGAAGCTCAATTCCGTGAAAACGTCCGGCAGGCTTTTCAGAACTGTTCTGATTTGGGGCTGAATACTGTCTTTCTGCATGTCCGAGCCTATTGTGACGCTTATTATCAATCTAATCTTTTTCCCTCCGGAGCATATCTGACCGGAGAATATGACCCACTTTCCATTATGCTTGAAGAAGCACATGCTATGCACCTGTCTGTTCACGCATGGATTAATCCTATGCGGGCACAGACACCTGAAAAAATATCTCATCTGGACAGCCGCTGGATTCTCAGACAATGGTATGAAGATACCCAGAAAAACGGGACATATCTGGTCAATCATGACGGCAGATATTATTTAAATCCTGCTTATCCGGAAGTTCGTCAGCTTATCGCTGACGGCATTGCTGAAATCATACAGAACTACCCTGTAGACGGCATTCATATTGATGACTATTTCTACCCGACAACAAATCCGGATTTTGACAAGCAAGCCTTTTCTGAAAGTTCTGCTTCTGACCTTGCAGACTGGCGGAGAACCAATTGTAATGAAATGATAAAATTATTATACCAGACTGTCAAAGAAAACAATCCGGATATTCCTTTCAGCATCAGTCCGCAGGGAAATTTTGATGTAAACTATCATGAACTCTATGCAGATGTCAGACGCTGGTCTTCTGAATCCGGATTCTGTGATATCATCATTCCGCAGATTTATTACGGTTTCCGGAATGATACCTGTCCTTTTGCGGAAACGGCTCAACTCTGGGCGGAAACTGTAACTGTTCCGAAACTCGTCATCGGTTTGGGGGCATACAAAACTGGCTATTCTGACCAGTGGGCAGGCTCAGGGCAATCTGAATTCCTGACCGACAGCACCGTCATTTCCAGAGAACTGGAATATACCGCAACACTGGAAGGCCTTTCCGGAATTGCTCTCTACAGCTATACTTCCATCTTTGAACCGGAACAGGAAGTCTCTGCACTGGTCAATGAAGAAAAGCATCATATTGCAGACGTATTCCAAAAAAATTCCGCTCCGGATGATACCGGAGCAGAATCTTAATTTTCTGTAATTTCTTTTCTTGCAAGATGGGTTTCCAAATCGGCTAATCTGGTAGGTGAGGGAATCCGGCTTTCTTTCGTGACAAAATGCTGAATCACTTTTGTTGCTGTATCCAGAGAAATTCCCGTTCCGACTGATAAAAACACCGGTTTCACATTTGCATGTGTCCTGAGTACTCTGCCGTAAACTTCCTGCTGAATCACAATATCCGTATAACTTCCGGCTTCCTGTTCCGGTTCTGTATACTCTGTATCATATACTTTGTAATACGTCTTTGCCACACCTATGGACGGCTTGTGCAGGAGCAGTCCGGCATGGGAAGCAATCCCCATATGTCTGGGGTGCAGATAGCCGTTTCCATCGAAAATATACAAGTCCGGTTCTGACTGCAATAATTTCACAGTCTCCAGAATCAATGGCAATTCCCGAAACGCTAAAAAGCCTGAAACATACGGAACTGTTATTTCTGCCTGAAATCTTTGTTTTTCCAGCACTTCTCCTGTCTGGTAATCCAAAACCACAATACAGCAGACAGCAAATTCCTGATTTTCCTGTTTCCAGTAAGCCAAATCCACACCGGCAACTGTTCTCAAATCTTCTATCTTAAAACTATCCTGACAGGAAATCTGTGATTTCAAATCATTCTGAATTTTAAGAAATTCCTGTTCATGGTTCATTTTACAGCATCCAGCAGAGCCTGCACCTTGTCTGTCTTTTCCCATGCAACATTGATATTCTCACGGCCGAAATGTCCGTAAGCAGCGACTTTTCTGTACTGCGGCTTTCTCAAATCCAGCATCTTGATAATGCCGTCCGGTGTCAGATTGAAAATTTCTGTAACAGCCTTTTCGAGTTTTGCTTCTTCGGCTTTGCCTGTTCCGAACGTATCCACACGGACAGAAACCGGATTTGCAACACCGATTGCATAAGCGAGCTGAATTTCGCACTTGTCAGCGAGTCCGGCTGCTACGATATTTTTTGCAATATATCTTGCTGCATAAGCGGCACTTCTGTCAACTTTTGTCGGGTCTTTACCGGAAAATGCACCGCCGCCGTGACGGGCATATCCGCCGTAAGTATCCACAATAATCTTTCTGCCTGTCAGACCGCTGTCACCCTGCGGACCGCCCACTACAAAACGGCCTGTCGGGTTAATAAATATCTTTGTTTCCTCGTCCATCAATTCTGCCGGAATCACAGCATCAATCACAAGTTCTTTAATATCATCACGAATCTGCTGTATTGTCACATCCGGAGCGTGCTGGGTAGATACCACAACAGCATCTATCCGGACAGGCTTGTTATTTTCGTCATATTCCACAGTAACCTGTGTCTTGCCGTCCGGTCTTAAATAGCGGAGTGTGCCGTTTTTGCGGATTTCCGTCAACTTGATAGCCAGCTTATTTGCCAGAGAAATCGGCAGCGGCATGAGTTCAGGTGTTTCATTGCAGGCATAGCCGAACATTAAGCCCTGGTCACCAGCACCGGTTTCCTGTGTATCATAAGATTCATTGACGCCCATAGCAATATCCGGCGACTGTTCGTCCATTGCAATCATGACATTGCAGGTATGGCCATCGAAGCCGAATTTTGCTCTGTCGTAGCCGATATCCACAACTACCTGACGGGCGATTTTAGCAATATCAATATCTGCCTTGGTAGAAATTTCGCCCATGCACATGATTAAGCCTGTTGTGGTCACAGTTTCGCAGGCCACACGGCCGAGGGGGTCTTGTGCCAAGATGGCATCCAGCACAGCATCGGAAATCTGGTCGCAGATTTTATCGGGATGTCCTTCTGTCACAGATTCTGAAGTAAATACTCTTTTCATAATACAGCCTCCTGTTTTTTAGATAAAAAATAACATAATGCGACACAACAGAGGCAGAATCAAAACAGCATCCGGAGTTCACCGGATGCTGTGAATTAGACTTGAATCATTCCTCATCTCTCGGTAATACCGCAGGATTTAGCACCATCAACAAAAAGTCAGGTTGCCGGACTTCACAGGACCTGTTTCCTCAGTCGCTCTTGATAAGGTTAGTTGCATAAGAGAGTTATGCCGCTGTTATTATTATACTATATCTGCAAAGGTTTGTCAAGACCTGTAAGACAGGCTGACAAAATTTTTGATATAAAAATTTTCTATTGCTGATAATAAAATTTTCAGATTCAGTATTTGATATAACACATCTGCATAGGCTTTTATTCACCTTACATGGACAGCTTCTCAATGTATTCGGCCATCGGGAGAATAAGTCTGAACAGACGGGAGCGACCCGCTGCTTCTTACCCTGCATTGCTGCCAGAGCCCGAACAGGATTTATACCTGCAATACCGCCACAGCATTCAGAATAAATTCCATTTTCGTCGGATTTGCAGTCCGATAACGTACCTTACGGCAGTATACTTCCTTCAACTGCTGTACGGATTTCTCCGCACAGTATCGGCACCCCCTCTTGGCTGGGCGTCCTTACGGACTACCTGTGGCGGCTCATGTTTCCACACATGGTCTTACAGGCTTCTTCCTCCCCACGGAGGCGGTCTATTGCGAGGGGCAGTCGGTCAGAATGCCTTACATCTACATACACCTCATGTGCTGCATCTTCTCTGTTGAACAGGCTTTCGCTCTGTCTTCTGAAAAATCGTGTTACCACATTATTTCAATCTCAAAGCCGCCTTGTGAACGTATCCGTCCGCCTGACGACTCAGCAGTTCCAATACACCCGTGCAGAGCAGCTGGCTCTCATTTTAACACACGGTTATGCAGACATGCTGTATCAAATACTGAACAGAAAATATTATAGCATATAACGCATGATTTGTCAAGTAATTTTAAAAAAATCAATCTTCCAGAATTTTCATTGTAATATTTCTGTACAGGAATTTTCCTGTATAGGAAGCAATTAATTTCTGATATTCTTCCGGCAGGACATCGCCGCCGATGCCGAGCAATTCATAAATCACGGTTGCTTCCTGTACACGGCGGTGCAAATCCTGAAACCCGTTCCGGAGGTAAAAATATTTCCGGCTGATTCGGTTTTCATAATCGGCTTTCAGAATATCCGGCTGTTCGACAGCTAAAAACAATTTCCTGCCATAGTAGAATTTCTGCAATCTCTGCAAAGCCTGACTGCCGATGCCTTTATTTCTCAGTTCTGGACGAACAGCAAAATAAAAAATATAAGATAAATTTTTAAAATTCACAATATAGAAAAAACCTGCCCACTGTTTTCCGGCATAGACAGACAACACATCTACATCTGCAAGATGATGCTTCAGGCACAGCAATGCCACCGGAGCACGTTCTTCTGGAGGAAAAGCCTGTTCATAGAGTTTCTTGGCTTCTGAAAGTTCAGAACTTTTCATAGGTACTAACCGGACAGGGATTTCTTTCCGGAACAGATACAGCGGAGCAAATTTTAATCCTGTTCCCTGTATCTGCCTGAGAATTTCTTTTTCATTATCCAGATGCATCAAATAGACTTTTATGCCTTTCCGGAGCAAATCCAGCAGCACAGGCTTATATTCTTCCAGAGAAAGATGCACTGCATCTTTATCATGTTTCTTTTGATAATAAGAAATTTCTGTATAGAGTATATCGCCTTTTTTCAGGTATGGCAGAAATGGTCTGAGTGTTTTGGTATCTCCGGTATAGACAATATTCTTATTCTCAAATTTCAGGCAATAGCCGAAACATTTTTCGGGAAGCTGCTGTACATGTTCTGTAGCAATTGCTTCTGCACACCAAGGTTCTTCGAGCTGACTGGCTGTTATCAGCATATATCCATTTTTGTCACAACCTTCCAGACAATGCAAGAGCAGGTTCAAATCTCTCCTGACATTCTCTGACGGTGCAGCAACAATCACAGGTTTATTCAATTTATATTTTGCGAAATGAATCATAGTGCCGATGCCGCTGATATGGTCGCCGTGGGTATGCGTCACCAAAATAATAATTTTATTAATAAATTTAAAATCCAGATATTTATATTTCTGAAATGCCGACATAGGGCAATCCAGCAAAACCAATGTTTTATTCTCAATAAAAAATGCCGCATTATGATTCTCTGTAAAGGCTGAACCTCTTCCGGCGAATGCTAACATAAAAAATCACCTCACACATGCAAATCAGTCTTATCATAAATCAAAAGCCAGTACTCTGACATACTTCCTGTTTCATAAGAAAGTCTTTTCCTGCCTGTTCCGGCCTGTTCCGGAAATTTATCTGATTTCTGAAATGTTTCAAGCATATGATTTCCGGAAAGCTGAATTTTCAGGGCATGTTCCTGCAAATCAATATTCAAAATCTCTAAGCCGGATAATAAATTTTTCAAATCCTGACAAGTCTTTTCATACATCTCATGCATATCATTTCCCCAGACAATCCAAGGATGATATTTTTCTATAAATTTCGGATGACATTCTATAATTCTATCATCTAAAAGCAGGTGCTCCCCTGAACTCCAGATGCAATATACCAGCCATCGAATGCCAAATTCACCCTCTAATTTCAGACCGAAAAAACCTGCTCCGCCCATACCATAAGAGCCTTTATAAAGTGTATAATCTAAAATTTTGCTACTGATTAAATTTTCCGTTCCAAATTCTGAAATTGTCAGAGGCCTGCCGAGCATCATCACTTCTGAAAGATTCGGCTTATAGTGAAATACAGGATATTTCCGGATTTTCTGAAATCCACGTTCTTCCCATAATTTCTGTTCTTCTTTCCTGACAATCGTGAAATTCTCTTTGACAAGCCCCATATTCAAATTCAGATACGGATTTTTCCTGAATATATTCATCTTTTATTTTGTGCCGAAAATCCTGTCTCCGGCATCACCTAACCCCGGAATAATATATTTATCCTCGTTCAGACCTTCGTCCATCACACCGCAGTAAATATCCACATCAGGATGATTCTGAATCATATTTGCAGCTCCTTCCGGAGAACAGAGAATACACATAAACTTAATATTCTTAACACCGGATTTCTTTAATTCTGTAATTGCTGCACAGGCTGTCGAACCAGTTGCCAGCATCGGGTCAACAATAATCACATCCCGTTCAGCAATATCATCCGGAAGCTTGCAGTAATATTTTACAGACTCATGTGTTTCGGGGTCACGGAACATGCCAATATGGCCGATTTTCGCAGCCGGTACAAGAGAAGTCACGCCATCAATCATACCCAGACCAGCCCGCAGAATCGGCACAACAGCCAGTTTCCGGCCGGATACAATCTTAGTCCGTGCCATACAGAGAGGGGTTTCCATTTCAATTTCTTTCAGCGGCAAATCTCTGGTTGCTTCATAGCAAATCAGCATAGCCGTTTCATTGACAAGCTCTCTGAACTCTTTTGTTCCTGTATTCTTATCACGCATAAGAGAAATCTTATGCTGAATCAACGGATGGTCAATAATGTGTAAATTTGCCATAATAAAAACCTCCTGAATTATTTATTTTCTAATTTAGAAATCTTGTCTACTCTTCTCTGATGTCTGCCGCCTTCAAATTCTGTTTCCAAGAAAATATCCACCAATTCGAGAGCCAGACCCGTACCAATCACACGTTCGCCCATGCAGAGTACATTTGCATCATTATGTTTTCTGGTATATCTTGTGGAAAAGCAGTCATTGCATACTGCTGCACGAATGCCTTTTATTTTATTTGCCGCCATACTCATGCCGACCCCTGTACCACATACCAGAATCCCTTTTTCAGCCTCGCCTGTTATTATCTTATCGCAGACTTTTTCTGCAATATCAGGATAATCACAAGCTTCACCGTCAGTTCCCAAATCGATATAAGCAACCTGTTTTTCATCAAGATATGCCTTGATTGCATTTTTCAAATTCACAGCAGCGTGGTCACAGCCAATTGCTATCATACAATTCACCAATCTTTCTAAAAAAATTATAAATCTGTTTTCTTTTTCTGAATCTGAACAGCTTGCAGATAGCTTGCTGTCAAATCTGCGGCTGTGCCGAAATTTCTGTCATAATCCGCAGCCATGCAGACACCGGCGGCCGACTGTAGCTTCAAAATACTTGGCGGATAGACCATCCAAGGCGGATATTTCCGGATTTTCTGATACTGTTCCATAAATTTTTCCGTACCGTCACCGACAATCATCATCTTATCATAATTTTTAATTTTTTCAGCAATCTCATCAATTTCAGCGAGCGTTCCCATATCCTGCATATGCAGGCCGCCCTGTGCAGAATCAATATGATGCCGCTGATAGATGCCATAATAAAATAAACTTTCTCTTGCATACATGACAGCAAGCACATGTTCATCACTGCCGACACGGGCAGCCATTGCAGCCAGAGTCGACACACCTTTACAAGGTGTCTGGTTTACCATCGCCATTCCCTGCACAGCAGCAATACCAATTCTTAATCCTGTATAAGACCCCGGCCCGACTGCAACAGCAATACAGCCTATCTCTTTCAGGGTCAGACCGCATTCTGTCAGCAGATTCTTACACATTGGCATAATCACCTGTGAATGTGTACGGCTGGTATACACAGTATGTTCTCCAAGCAGAATCTGTTTTTCTGTATCCCAGACTGCTACAGAAGCTGTTTTTCCGGATGTATCAAGGCCTAAAATCTGCAAAGCGTTCTTCCTCCTGTGTTTCTAAAATAATTTTTCTTTCTTCATCGCTGATGCGTTCCAGTGTCAGCCGGACAGTATTGGCCGGAAGTGCATTCAGAATATTTTCAGACCATTCTATTGCAAAAATACTTTCCTGCAAATCATAATCATAGAATCCTGTTGTTTCAAGCTCATTCTCATCTGTAATGCGATACATATCGAAATGGCATAATTGCAGCGGCGGCTGTCCGTACACATGCACTAAGGCAAATGTCGGAGAGGTGACTAAATCTTTCAGTCCCAGACCTGCGGCCAGCCCTCTTGTAAAAGTCGTTTTTCCTGCACCCAAGTCCCCCAGATAAGCCAGCACATCGCCTGCGTGCAGATATCTGCCGAATGCTTCAGCAAATGCAATTGTTTCTTCCGGAGAACGGGTAATAAATTCTTTCTTCATAATCAGAACAAACCGCTGATATTTCCCTGATTATCGCAGT
Organism: uncultured Ruminococcus sp.; assembly: GCA_902796255.1. GTDB lineage: Bacteria > Bacillota > Clostridia > Oscillospirales > Ruminococcaceae > UBA3855. The sequence continues at coordinate 11,467 of CADBOP010000021.1, read as the reverse complement.
CGATTCTGAGTGCAGCAGGAGATTTCGGCAAACCGGGCATTGTCATGATTTCTCCGGTCAGGACGACTACAAAGCCAGCTCCGGCAGAAACTCTCATATCGCTGACAGTAATTTTGAAATTCTCCGGTTTGCCCAGCAGAGTCGGATTATCTGAAAGCGAATACTGGGTCTTTGCGATACAGACAGGCAGATTTCCAAAGCCGAGTCCTTCGATTTCCTTGAGGGCTTTCAGAGCTTTATTCTGGAACTCCACACCATCAGCACGATAGATTTCTTTTGCAATCTTCTCAATTTTTTCTTTAAGCGGCAATTCTGTATTATAAAGCACTTCAAATTCTGATGCCTGATTATCCACAATCCGGCAAACCTTTTCGGCCAAATCCGTGCCGCCTTCGCCGCCTTTGGCGAAAATCTCACACATAGAAGTCTGCACACCGTATTGTTCCTGACAATATTCTGCAATATAATTCAGTTCTTCGTCCGTATCTGTATAGAATCTGTTGATTGCCACCACAACAGGCATATGATATTTCTGCATATTCTCAATATGCACACCAAGATTCACGATACCCTTTTTAAGAGCCTCCAGATTCGGAGAAGAAAGTTCTGTCTTCGGCACACCGCCGTTATATTTCAACGCTCTGACAGTTGCAACCAGTACCACACAGGACGGTTTTAATCCTGCATATCTGCACTTGATATCAAAAAACTTTTCTGCACCCAAATCAGAACCGAATCCGGCTTCTGTAATACAATAATCTCCTAATTTCAGGGCTAATTTTGTTGCTCTTACAGAATTGCATCCATGTGCAATATTGGCAAACGGGCCGCCGTGAATCAGTACAGGGGTATGTTCCAGAGTCTGCACCAGATTCGGCTTGAGGGCATCTTTCAGCAGAGCCGTCATAGCACCCTGTGCCTGTAAATCTTTTGCATAAACAGGCTGGTTATCCAGACTCCATGCAACCAGAATATTTCCGAGCCGCTTTTTCAAATCCTCCAAATCCGAAGCAAGGCAGAGAATCGCCATCACTTCTGATGCTACTGTAATCTGGAAGCTGTCTTCACGGGGCACACCGTTTACTTTTCCGCCCATACCGATGACAATATTCCTCAGTGCTCTGTCATTCATATCCAGACAGCGTTTAAATAACACTCTTCTGGTATCAATCCGAAGCTCATTTCCTTGCTGAATATGATTATCAATCAAAGCACAGAGCAGATTATTGGCTGCTGTCATGGCATGAATATCACCAGTAAAATGCAGATTAATATCTTCCATCGGGACAACCTGTGAATAGCCGCCGCCTGCTGCACCGCCTTTGATGCCGAACACAGGCCCTAAAGACGGCTCTCTTAAAGCCAGCACTGCTTTTTTGCCGATTTTCGCCATTGCCTGTCCCAGTCCCACACTGACAGTAGTCTTACCTTCTCCGGCGGGGGTCGGATTAATTGCTGTTACTAAAATCAATTTTCCATCCGGCTGACAGGCTGTATCTGCGAACAGCGATTCACTCAGTTTTGCTTTATATCTTCCATAAGGTTCCAACTTCTCCTGCGGGATTCCCAGATTCTCGGCAATTTCCGTAATTGGCAGCATTTCCGCTGCCTGAGCGATTTCAATATCAGAAAGCATAAATTCATTCCTCCTGTTAAATTTTATTTTTTAAAAATAAAGCAGCCGTTCCGCAATCGGACAAAGCGGCTGTTTTCTTGACATAATTATTCTGCATTTACAGCTTTTGCAGCAGCTTCTTCCGGTGAAAATGCTCCGTCCAGAAGCAACAGCAGCATATCTGTAATATCCTGAATCATAGACAACACATAACCGAACACAGCACCGACCTGTTCTGAAGTCGGCGGATTATCTGCACAAATCAGACTTGTCCGGAAAGTCAGCATTCTTTCTTCTTTATCCAGATATGCACAGCCGATACCGAGCAGTCTGTTCAGTTCTCCTGCATACGCCTGTACACTCTGCAAAGCTGTTTCCGGAATTTCAAAATCCGGAGCAGTCAGGACTAAAAACGATTTTTCATGTACAGCGACCTGTAATAATGCACCTGTCTGATTTTTCTCAAGTGCAAAACCGCTCATGAAAATATTCTGATTCTCGTCAAAATTCCATTCATTTTCCTGAAAATATTCTCTGATTTTCTGCATCATTAATTCCTGCATGATAACCTTCCTCCTGTTTTTCCTCATAGCAATAGGCACACCCTTTCCCTGCTTTACAGAGAAAGGGTGCAGAATTTTTATTCAGACATTTTTTGTAACGAGATACCGTTTGCTGCACCCTCTGCAACAGCAGCCTTTGCAGCAGCTTCCGCAGCGGCAATTTGTTCTTCAAGAGAAAGCTCGCCTTCTGTGGGCGTAATCTGTCCCATTTCCGCCATCAGACGCTGCAATTCCGTATCCACTTTTGCATCTGTCTGAAGCTGTTCAAATGTTTCATAATCTTTTGACATAGCTGTACCGGCAATTTCAGCAAAGGCATCTGCTTCGGCTTCTTTGCGGGTTACTTTTTCTTCCATCCGGTTAAGTTTATCATATGCACTGGAAGTATCAATACCACTGATGGACTGTGCAAGACTTTTCTTGGTATCCGCCATCTGGGAACGGGCAATCAGCATAGCCTGACGGCTCTTGGCTTCTGAGAGTTTTGCTTTCAGGGTTTCGACCTGTGTCCGGATTGCTTCTGTCTGATTTGTGATAGTCTCATACATTTCTTTATAAGTAGCGACTTCTTCATCAGCTTTAATTTTCTGTGCGAGTGCTCTTTTGGCTAAATCCACGTTATTGGAAGCAAGGGCAGCTTTGGCTTTTGCCTCCCAGTCCGCAGATTTTTTCTGTGCTTCTGTATACTGTTTCTGGGCGAGGCGTTCACTTGCGACAGCTTTACCGAGAGCCTGTGTAGACTTATTCAATTCCTGCTGCATATCCATGATGATTTGTCTCACCATTTTTTCAGGGTCTTCTGCCCTGTCAATCAAGTCATTGACATTAGATTTAAAAATATCAATCATTCTGGAAAAAAATCCCATGTGCATATCCTCCGTTCATCTCGTAGGGATAGTAATTTATAATAATTTTATCATACCACAAATTGATAAAATTGTCAAGACTCTGTGCTTATTTTTTGTGAATCTGATTCTGCCGGATTCTGATACACTCCAATATAGGGGAGATTTCTGTAATATTCTGCAAAATCCAGACCATAGCCGACAACAAATACATCTGGTATTGTGAAAAGCGAGATATCTGCTTTGAGATTTACCACACGCCGTTCCGGCTTGTCAAGCAAAGTCAGAATTTTCAAAGACAGGGGATTTCTTTTTTTCAGCATGTCTGCCACCAGTTTCAACGTACGGCCGGTATCGATAATATCTTCTACAATTATCACATGATACTGGCTGATATCCTGTGTCAAATCTAGTGTAATTTCCACTTCTCCGGCAGATTCTGTATTTTCAAAATAGCTTTGTGCCTGCATAAAGCCGATTTCACAGGGAACAGAAATTGCTCTGGATAAATCCGCCAAAAATATAAATGCACCTTTGAGAATGCTGACTAACAGCAGAGGTTTTCCGGCATATTCTGCATCAATCTGAGCACCGGTTTTCTGAATAGCCTGCTGGATTTCTTCTTCTGAAATCAGAATTTTTGAAATACTGTCCTGATATGTCTGCTGTGAAATTTTCATAGATACTCTCCTTTGAATGATACTATTATTTTCAGAAAGTCCGCTGTACTGCGGTGTGCCATTCCTGAAGCAGTTTTTCACGCTGTGCCGTTTCCATAGAGGGAATAAATTTTCTGAACTGCTGTTTCAGAGCTGAAATTTCTTCCAAACTTTCCCAGAAACCTGTATACAGTCCGGCTAAATAAGCCGCACCCTGTGCCGTGGATTCAATATTCTCCGGCCGAATCATAATCCGGTTCAGAATATCTGCCTGAAACTGCATCAGAAACTGATTCTGTGAAGCTCCGCCGTCTGTCTGAATCTGTCCGAGTACTCCCGTCTCCTGTTCCATAGCTTTAAGAACATCTGCTGTCTGATAGGCAATTGCTTCCAAAGCAGCTCTGATAATATATGCTTTTCCTGTGCCCCGTGTCAGTCCGCAAAGCAAGCCTCTGGCTTCGCTGTTCCAGTAAGGTGTGCCCAGACCGGTAAAGGCCGGAACAAAATACACGCCGCCGTTATCCGGAATACTCTGTGCAATTTTTTCTGTTTCCTGAGCATTCTGAATGATTTGCAATTCATCACGAAGCCATTTGATAACCGCACCGGAAATAAATACAGAGCCTTCCAGTGCATAAGTAACCTGATGCGGCATTCCCCATGCAATTGTAGTCAGCAAGCCATGCTGACTCTGAATACTTTCTGTTCCGGTATTCATCAGGAGAAAACCGCCTGTGCCATAGGTATTTTTGACATCGCCTTTCTGAAAGCAGGTCTGTCCGAACAAAGCCGCCTGCTGGTCGCCTGCACAGCCGCAGATGGGAATTTCCTCACCGAAAACAGATTTTTCTGTTTTTCCGAAATCGCCGGAACTGTTCCGGACTTCCGGCAGAATCTGTTCCGGAACAGAAAGCAGCTTTAAAATTTCTTTTTCCCATTGTAATTTATGAATATCAAACAGCATTGTTCGGGAAGCATTGGAAAAATCCGTTGCATGTACTTTACCGCCGGTCAGATTCCAGATAAGCCATGTATCGACTGTACCGAAGATAATTTCACCGTTTTCCGCTTGTCTGCGGACATCAGGAACATGTTCCAGAATCCATTTGATTTTTGTGGCTGAAAAATAAGGGTCAATCAGGAGGCCTGTTTTTTTCTGAAAAAATTCATGCAGATTCTGTTTTTCGAGTTCTTTGCAGAAATCAGCAGTCCGGCGGCACTGCCAGACAATGGCATTATATACCGGCTTTCCGGTGTATTTATTCCATAGTATTGTTGTTTCTCTCTGGTTAGTAATACCGACAGAATCGATTTCAGAAATTTTGCCGTTATGCTGTTCCAGCCATGCAATGCAGTCACGGGCAGCCTGCAACTGGGTATGCAGAATTTCATCCGGACGGTGCTCGACCCATCCGGCCTGTGGAAATATCTGCGTAAATTCATATTGAGAGGCATATAATTTCTTTCCCTGTTTATCAAACAAAACAGCCCGTGATGAAGTTGTGCCCTGGTCGAGGGACAAGAGATAACGTTTCATATTATACAATCCTTTCCGGAGAATTTATATTTTTGTAATTTGCTGGAAATAGTGAAACTCTGTTCTGATTGTAACATACTGTATCAGAAAAGTCAAGATTTTTTATCAAAGAAAGAAGTTTTGAAACCGCATTTGCAATGCTGCGGATTTGAAATATCCTGCTTGCTATTTCAGGCAAGATATGCTATAATAAAACTGATACAAATTCATTATATGATTCTCCAGTGAGGTATGTTATGAATCAAATCCAATCTATCCGGACATTCAGTCTTCTGAATCCCCAAACTACAGAAAACACTACTTCTCTCAGCGAGACAGCTGCAAATGATTTGGCATTGCAGTTTCTGGCAGAACATCTTTCTGATTCTGATACAGAACGGCAGACGCTGAAACAGATTCTGATGAAAATGCCCACAGACTGTGCAACTATCCGCTACCGGCAGGAAATCTATCAGGATTTGCAGAGATATCCTGAACTCTGTGAAACACTCAGAGAAATTTTTGATTCGATACAATTCAGCAGTATCGATGATACACATATCAGTTACAGCAAAGCGAGTATCTGGGAACTGCTGGACAGGCTTCGGGCATTGGAACAGTATTGTCAGGCAGTTTTCAAAATACAGAATCTTCTGAAAGACAAGCAGTTCCATTCAGAAGGCATGAAAAAATTTTCCGCCTTTATCCGGCAGATTTATGAAAACAGCGGTTTTTCAGAACTGTCAGAAGATATTAAAATTCTGAGTGATGATGTCATGAGCATTAAAAGCATGACACTCGGTGTGAATTTCAACAGCGAATTTGCTCCGTCTGAAATTGGGATTGTCTCACTGAATACTTACGAGTTCAGTGAAAAAGGCTTTCTGGAAAAATTTATACAGTTTCACCGGAAACGGCATCCGGAAGACAAGAATCTGACCCCATTCACAATGCTTTCTCATGCCGGAAACGGTACAGCGAGTGAAAGTCTTTTAATGAAAAATCTGACTTCCCTGATAGAAGAAATGCTTCCGGCTGTGACTGCTAAACTCCGGAAAGTTCTGAAACAATATACAGATACGAGCGGAACAGCACTTGCAAGCCTTGGAGATGAACTGTTGTTTTATTTCTGCTTTATCCGGCTGGAGAAGCAAATCAGAACGCTGGGGCTTCCGTGCAGTATGGCATCTGTTTCTGACACACAGGCAGAAAGTCATTTTTCAGATTTCTATAATATCCGGCTTGCTTTGTGTCAGCTTGACGGCACTGTAAAAAATCCGATTATCTGCAATCCTCTGGATTTTACACAAGAAAAAACGGTTCTAATTCTGACAGGCCCTAATCAGGGCGGAAAAACTATCTTCACACAGGGCATAGGTCTGGCATTTCTTCTGATTCAGCACGGTGTCTTTGCACCCTGTAAAAGCGGCACACTGCATATCTGTGATGGTATCTACACACATTTTCCGGCAGATGAAAACCGCACAGTTTCTCTTGGCAGACTTGGAGAAGAAGCCGTTCGTTTTCGGGAGTTATGCAGCAAAGCCACCAGAAACAGTCTGCTTTTATTTAACGAATCTTTTGCCACTACAAGTCATACAGAATCTTTACTAATTGCTGAAAACTCTTTGAAATATCTCTGCTGTCTGGGGGCAAGAACCTGTTTCAACACACATATGCATGAACTTGCTGCCAATCCTGAATCTCTCCGGACAGAACAATCTGTCTGCGGGGCGGTCAGTCTTGTAATGGGAAAAAGAGACAGTGCAGAAGCTTATCAGGTTCGTTATGAACCGCCTGACGGTCTGAGTTATGCCTATGAGATTGCCAGACAATATGGCATTACTTTTGAGCAGCTCTGTAAAGACTATCGGCCTGAAACTCACAATTATTCAGAACTGTCTTGATTTCTGCCTGCAAATATGTTATAATATCAATAATAATTTTCTTTAAAGCAAACAGCAAAACAAATCACTGGAGGTGTATTCCTTGCATGAGAAAAATTATTTTAAATAAAAAAATTAATCTCAGAAAAATATTCTATTTACTTATGATAATTTTATTTTTTATTATAATTATTCTGATGTATAAAAGTGGCAGAAAAAGTACAGACACCACTGCTTTTACTATGGAACAATGCTGGACAGATGAAGACGGAAACAAAATAAATTTAAATATTCTGCCGGAAGGAGAAAAAGTTTCTCTTTTTGCAGATGTCAGCAATATGGAACTGGATGATAAAAGATTCTGCCTGAAAAGCATAGATACTGTATTTGAGATTTATGCAGACGGAGAACTGATTTATTCTTATCGTCCTGTCAATTCAAAATTATTGGGAAGTTCTTACGGAATGTATGTTCATACAATCCGTTTGCCTGAAAATACATCGAAACTCAATTTACAGGCAGAACCGATTTTTTATACTGCTTCTGTTACTCTGAAAGATATTGTAACAGAAGATTCCGGCACTTATATGGCAGATTTATATAAAGAAAATCTGCCTGCTTTTGTGCGGTCTACCATGACAATGCTAATCGGGATTCTGTTTCTTGTGATTGGCATTTCCAATGGTGTTCTGAGCCAGTCAGTCGGGCTGGATTTTACTTCCTTCGGCATGATGTGTACTTTGCTTGGCTTTTCAGGCCTGAATGATACTTATCTGCTTCAGGTTATGACACAGCAGCCGGCTCTGATACGGGTCATTACTTATCTGTGTCTGATATTCCTGCCATATCCGGCATTATTATTTTTTGCAAGTGCGACCCAAAACAGGAACTCCAGACTGCTGACAGTCATGAAAATCCTATGCTTGACCAACTTTGTTGCAACCGTTTTGCTGACTTTTTTAGGAATCACTGATTATTTCTATATGATTAATATCTCGCATTTTATTATTGTACTGGATTTCTTTTCAGCAATTTTTCTTGTTATCCGTTCAGCAATGCAGCACAAAATCCAGACCCATCTGCTGCAATGCCTGACATTCGGGCTTGCCGCCTGTATTCTGGGAACGGGTGCAGATGTGCTGCGTTATCATCTCAGCTGGGATAATGGCTATTCCAGCTATTCAAGAATCAGCATTTTATTATTCATGATATTCATAGGCATCTATCTGCTTCAGGAACAAATACGGGCACTGAAACAGAAAGAACAGGAAAACAAGACTTTTATCACAGAAATTACAGAAGCATTTGCAAAAGTAATTGATATGAAAGACAAATATACAAACGGACATTCCACCCGTGTGGCAAAATATACAGCAATGCTGGCAGAAGAACTCGGCTATGATGAAGAAACAGTAGAAAAATATTATCGTATTGCTTTATTGCATGATATCGGTAAAATCGGAATTCCTATGGAAGTACTGAACAAACCCGGAAAGCTTACTGATGAAGAATTTGAAATCATCAAAGCCCATGCACAGAAGGGCTATGATGTGCTGAAAAACATCAGTATTATGCCTGAACTTGCAATCGGTGCGGGGGCACACCATGAAAGACCGGACGGAAAGGGCTATCCTAACGGTCTGAAAGGGAATGAAATCCCACGGGTGGCACAGATTATTGCTGTTGCAGATACATTTGATGCCATGTATTCCAACCGCCCTTACCGCAAGCGGATGAATTTTGAAAAAGCTGTTTCTATTATTAAAGAAGTTTCCGGCACGCAGCTGACAAGTGATGTTGTAGATGCCTTTCTCCGCTTAGTCGAGCGTGGAAAATTTCGGGCTAAAGATGACAACGGTGGCGGCACGACTGAAAACATTGACAATATTCATCAGAAATTTGAACAGCAGAACAGCAGCTCATAAATACAGAATTTCTGCATTTTCCTCTGATAAGGGAGTCGTTTTCTGTTTTCAGAAAAAATATCTTTTAATATACCCCCCTTGCAGAAATCTTGTATTTATGCTATAATAAATAATAAAATGCTATTTCTGAAAGGTGTATGAAAAAATGCAGTATCTCAACATTCCGCAGTTGGAAAGCGAAATCAGCTATCAGGGGCAGACATATGAAAAAATTATATTTCTCGATGTTGATGGTGTTCTGCATGACTACGGAGAAAAATATCAGACAGGACAGCAAGTAATTGACCCCATTCGTGTTGCACGTGTCAAAAAAATTGTCGATGCAACAGGTGCTGAAATTATCATGTCTTCTTCCTGGAGATATGCCTATCAGGATTTTTGTTTTCATCAATACCAGAGCGAAAACAAAAGCCTGCAAGTACTCCAGCAATATCTGGATTACTATGATTTGCATATTCGGGGAATTACACCATATATTGGCTTTGGAGCGGATTCCAGACCTCTTGAAATCAGGGCATGGCTTCTGGACAAGATTAACACAAAAAGCTTTGTAATTCTGGATGATGATGATTTCAACTGGCAGTGGCTGAACAGTTTTCTTGTCAGAACCAGAAAAACAATTTCGGCAGAAGGCGAAGAAAACCCGCACTATCTATATGGTCTGGAAGAATATCATGTAGAAAAGGCAATTGCAATTTTAAATCAATTTGACTGAAAGGATTTGACATTATGAAAAATTATATTGATTCTGATTTGCTGGACAAGGCTGTTATTGAAAACAAGCAGAACAAAAATTTTCAGAAAATTATTTTTCTTGATATAGACGGTGTTCTGCATGATTTCACTACAGATGGCTTTGTCAAGCAGGACTGTATTCAGCGGCTGAAACAAATCACAGATGCTACCGGAGCAGAACTTGTGCTTGCTTCTTCATGGAGATTCGGTTATCCGGAATTTATTCAGGAAAATCATCTGGAAGAATACACATCAGAAGAAAACAGCAGCCATCTCCAGTATTTTCAGCAGCTGATGAAACAGGCCGGCCTGAAACTTTCTGGTTTTACGCCATACAGTCAGCTGTGGGCAAATTCCAGACCGCTGGAAATCCGCCGTTTTCTTCTTGACAAACCCTGTACAAGAAGTTTTGTCATCTTAGATGACGAAGACTATGACTGGCAATGGCTCAGAGAATTTCTGGTGCAGACAAGAGTCCCTGTCGGTATTCATGAAGACGGCATGATAAAATATCGCTATGGCTTAAATGACAGTCATGTGGAAAAAGCAATCAAAATTCTGAATCGCTTTGATTAAATTCTTTTACGCAGTTCCCAGAAGGCAACTGCACTGGCAGCGGCTACATTCAGAGAATCCACCCCGTGAAACATGGGGATTTTGACAGTATCATCACAGGCCTGAATTGTTTCTTCCTTCAGGCCTTCGCCTTCTGTGCCAAGAATAACGGCAAGCCGTTCGGCAGAAGAAAATTTTTTATCATCAATACCAAGTGTATCATTCCGGAGAGCCATAGCCGCTGTCCGGAATCCCTGTTTTTTCAGAAATGTCACATAATCCGGAGCATTATCATATAAATACCCCCATGGAATCTGAAATACAGTTCCCATGCTGACCCGTACAGAACGGCGGTATAACGGGTCACTGCACGAGGGTGTCAGCAGAACGGCATCCATTCCCAGAGCAGCCGCCGAACGCATGATTGCTCCTATATTGGTCTGATTCATAATATCCTCCAGCACAGCAATTCTGGAAGCATTTCTGCACAAACTTTCTGCTGAAGGCAGTTCATGCCGGTACATGGCACATAATACTCCCTGTGTCAGCTTAAAGCCTGTAATTGCAGTCAGCACGGCAGAATCTGCTGTATACACGGGAATTTCTCCGACCTGTTCTATAATATCTCTGGCCTGACCGGAGATATATTTTCTTTCGCACAACAGAGAAACGGGCTGGTAGCCTGCTGCTAAAGCACGGCGAATCACTTTCGGACTTTCAGCAATAAAAATCCCCTGTTCCGGTTCATTCCAGTGATATAACTGTGTTTCATTGGTACATAAATAAGGCTGCAACTCCGGTGCAGATAAATTTTCAATTTCGATAATCATAAAAATCCTCCTGAAATTTTTATTTTTTGCTATATTATAGCATATTATATCCAAAAAGTAAAGTTTTCCATAATTCATAAATTATCTATAAAATATTAATAAAAAATTAATATTATTATAGTATAATAAAAAATCAGCAGGGGAGCTTGTGCGGCAGGCTGAGAGGAGGCAGAAGCCTCGACCCTTTACCTGATGCGGATAATGCCGCCGTAGGAAGTCAAGAAGTATTTGATGATAACGGAGACATTCTGTGTTTTACATTTCAGAATGTCTTTTTTATTTCTGAAAGGAGGAGAACCAAACCAGCATAACGGGCAGATGAGGAGCGTCTTTTGCCT
>CADBOP010000020.1 GCA_902796255.1 uncultured Ruminococcus sp. | reverse complement strand
GCAGCGGTTTTATATTTCGAGATATATCGTTTCTGGGACTGCTGATAAAATCACCCCTCTACAGGTTTATTCCTGCGGAGGGGATTCTTTTTGCTGTAATAGCTGTTTTTTCATCAGACAGAGGTCAAAAATATTCCATTGATTGTCGTAGTTCAGGTCATAAGATTTTCCGGTGATATCTTCTCTTATTGGCTTGGCAAGAAGAAAATCGTTCAGATTTCTTAAATCCTGTACAGTATAGGCAGGTGTACTGCTGTCTGTTATTTCAAATGTGACAGTGATACTTCCGCTTCCGAGTGCATCAGACAGGCCTGTTATATCATCTATATGACCAATTTTGGTATAACTATACGGAGTGGAAAAATTCTGATAGAAAATCACAATACAACTGTCACCATACAGCATGATATCTCCAGCACTGATAGTTCCGACTTTTTCAGGAGCTGACGGCAAAGACGCAGAAAGATAATGATATTTTTCATTTCCGTTCAGTTCTGACATTTCAAGAGTCAGAGGCAGCATGTTTGTTAATGCCTGTGCGGCAGCGTTTTCTTCAAGTGTAATCTGAAAGATGTTATCATGAACAGATAATTGCATTTGTTTTATCTCCGTTTTCTGCATCGTGCTTTCACTGGCTGGTGATATGCTGCTGTGATAGCTGCTGCTGGTTACAGAACTGCTTGCGGTATCGGCTGTTTCTCTGAAACTGCCACAGGCAGAAAGCGGCACTGTTGAAACAAGCAGAGAAGTCAGCAGTACAACAGATTTCAAAAAATATTTCCGATACATCTGCATTTCCTTTCTGTGAATATCGCTTCAGGATTATTTTAAATATTGATGATAAAATTCTTCAATTTTATCAAATGGGATAATGTCCGTTCTGTCATAAAGGTCAGTATGCACCGCATCAGGAATGATAAATAATTCTTTGTTATCTGTATATCTGCTGTCTTTTATCATAGCTGCATAAGCATCTTTGCTGAAATAGCAGGAATGGGCTTTTTCTCCGTGAATGATAAGCACAGCAGAACGAATTTCATTGGAATACTGTAAAATCGGCATATTCATAAATGAAAAACAGCCTGTGACATTCCAGCCGCCGTTGGAATTAAGTGAACGTGGATGATAACCCCTTTCTGTTTTATAATATGCATGATAGTCTTTCACAAAGAAAGGTGCATCCTCTGGAAGAGGGTCAATCACACCGCCGCCGAGTGCATATTCTCCTGACTGATAATCTTTGATTCTCTGTGCATTTAGAGCAACTTTTTTTTCATAACGTTTTTCTTCACTGTTTTCAGAATCGAAATAGCCGTTTGCATTGACTCTTGTCATATCATACATGGTAGAAGAAACTGTGGCTTTGATTCTGGTATCGAGTGCGGCTGTGTTCAGTGCCATGCCGCCCCATCCGCAAATGCCTAAAATGCCGATTCTTTCGGGGTCAACATTTTCCTGAACACTCAGAAAATCTACAGCAGCACAGAAATCTTCTGTATTGATGTCAGGAGAGGCCATATATCTTGGCTGACCGCCGCTTTCTCCGGTAAAAGACGGGTCGAAGGCAATCGTCAGGAATCCACGTTCTGCAAGGGTCTGGGCATACAGGCCGCTGCATTGTTCCTTGACAGCACCGAACGGGCCACAGACTGCAATTGCAGGAAGTCTGCCTTCTGCATTTTTCGGGATATACATATCTGCGGCAAGCGTGATGCCATAGCGGTTATGAAATGTAATTTTTTTATGGTCGGTTTTATCAGATTTCGGGAATGTTTTATCCCATTCCTGTGTGAATGTCAGTTTTTCTTCTTTCATTTCAGATTACCTCCGTTTTGTTGATATTATCAAAAATGCTTCTTATTACTTTTGCAGGGCTGCCCACAGCAACCATATTTTCAGGAATATTTTTTGTAACAAGTGAACCAGCCCCAATGACAGCATTATCACCGATTGTCACACCGGACAGGATAACTGCTCCCGAACCTATCCAGACATTTTTTCCGATATGGATTGCTTTCGGAAGCAAATCGCCTCTTTCATCAGGCAGCATACCATGATTCAGCGTAGCAAATACAACATTATGACCTATCAGGCAGTTGTCAGCAATATAAATACCGCCTTGGTCCTGAAATTTGCATCCTGCATTGATAAATACATTTTTTCCGATATGAATGTTTTTTCCGCAGTCAGTATAAAACGGCGGAAAAAGTCCGAAATTTTTATCAAGTGTCTGACCTGTGAGCTGTTCCATCAGAGAACGCAGTTCATCAGGAGTGTGATAAGCAGAATTTATCTCTGCTGTGATACGCAGGGCTTCCTGACTTAATTCATGCATTTTCAGGTGTACAGCCGAACCGGCTTTGATACGTTCACCGCTGTTCAGAATATTGAGAAACTCTTCTGTATGCATCATGCTCATCTCCTTAATGATAGTATAACACAAAATGCAAAAAATTACAAATACTTATTTTAAATAAATATTTATGCTTGACAGGCATAAATAAAAATGCTATACTGGATATAAAACTATAAACTATCAGGGAGGTCGGCATGGAAATTCGTGTACTGAAATATTTTCTTGCTGTTGCAAGAGAACAGAGCTTTTCAAAAGCAGCAGAATCGCTGTATATGTCTCAGCCTACACTTTCAAGACAACTGAAGGATTTGGAAACAGCACTGGGAAAACCACTTTTTATCCGTAATACCCGAAATGTCACACTTACAGAAGAAGGCATACTTCTCCGGAAACGGGCTGAAGAAATTATTGAACTGACAGAAATGGCAGAACGTGAAATACAACAGTCAGATGAAAATATCAGCGGAGATGTCTATATCGGAACAGGAGAAACGGATAAAATGCGTTTCATTGCTCAGGCAGCTAAAAAATTACAGCAGAGTTATCCTGATATTCGTTATCATATTTTCAGCGGTGACAGTGAAGATGTAATGGAACGGCTGGACAGAGGACTGATAGATTTTGGCATTCTGTTTGAACCGGCAGATATTTCAAAATATGAAAGTATTGCCATTCCGACAGGTGACATGTGGGGTGTTCTCATGCGGAAAGATTCCCCGCTTGCGGAAAAGGAAGTTATATCTGCAAGAGAGCTGAAACATCAGCCGCTGATAATGTCCCGCCAGCAGAACAAAAGCAGTATGCTGTTGAAATGGTTTGCTGTACCTGTCAAAAGCCTGCATATTGTTGCAGAATATAATCTTGTGTATAATGCATCTGTTCTGGTAGATGAGGGGATTGGCTATGCACTTTCTCTGGATAAGCTGATAAATGTCAGCGGTGACAGCAGTCTGTGCTTTCGGCCTTTGACACCGGCACTGGAAGCAAGAATGCATTTTGTATGGAAAAAATATCCTGTGTTCACAAAAGCCGCTGAAAAATTTCTGGAACAGTTCAAAAAAGAATTATTATGATAAAATTTGACTTGCAAATGCTATTCTTTTGTGCTATAATATATCATATAATTTATGACAAACGGAGGAAATTATTTTTATGAAAATTATAATTGTTTATTATTCGTTAGAAGGCAATACAGAGTATACTGCACAGCTTATCGCTTCAGAACTACATGCAGATACGCTCAGGCTTGAACCGAAAAAGGCATATCCTACAGGAAAAATCAGTAAATTCGTATGGGGCGGAAAAAGTGCCATGATGTCAGAAACACCTGATTTGCAGCCTTATCAGTTTGATGCGGATGCGTATGACTGCATTATTTTCGGCTTTCCTGTATGGGCAAGCAATATTGCACCGCCACTGCGGACATTTATCAGAACACAGCAGCTGAAAGGCAAAAAAATTGCAGCTGTTGCATGTCAGACCGCTGCCGGAGCAGATAAGGCATTTATCAAACTGAAAAATGAACTGGGAATCGACAGTCTTGCCGCAGAATTAACACTCCTTGACCCGAAAACAAATCCTGATTCAGGAAATGAACAGAAAATCAAAGAGTTCTGCAAAAAAATTTCCTGAAAAACTGTCAGAAAAAATAGGAATATTTACAAAAAGAACATAGCCGGAAACTATGTTCTTTTTGTGTATAATTAACAAATTTATTATATTGTAATTATGCATAACAGAGAATTTTTTCATCAGGACATACTTCTGTCCGGCAGGTTTGCTATAATAAAAATAAAAAATTACAGAAAGGGTGTCTCTGATGAAAGAGTACAAGAATCAAAGAATGCTGGAAATCTTTTTCAGACTGTTGAAAGGGGAATATATCTCACTCAAAAAGCTGGCTGAAGAATATCAGGTATCTGTAAAGAGTATCAGCAGAAATATGACCGAAATCAAGGAATTTCTGACAGAACACAGAGAACTGATGCAGAATGCAGAACTGATATATTCCCATAAGGAGAGAGCCTATATCCTGACAAGTGATGAATTTCTCAAAAATAAAGAACTCTTTGCAGTTGTGAAAGTACTGCTGGGAAGCAGGTGCTTTTCTAAAGATGAAATTCTGATACTGCTTTCCAAACTGAAAAAAGCAACTACAGCTCAGGACAGGACAGAGCTTGAAAATCTTATCCGGAAAGAAGTATATCATTATCATGAAGTGAAAGCCGACTGTCATTCGGTGATTGATAATCTATGGAAAATCATTCAGGCAATTGAAGAAAAAAGATTCCTGACAATCAATTATTATAAAATGAACCGTCAGGAAGTCAAGCGGAAAATTAAACCTGTTTCTATTATGTTCAGTGAGTATTATTTCTATCTGATAGCCTATGAAGCGGCAGATACACAACTGAAAGCAAAATATTTCCGCATTGACAGAATCGTTTCCATTATGGAGAACAGAGAACATTTTATATTGGACAAGAAGCACGATTTTGATGAGGGTGACCTTCGGGAAAAAAATCAGTTTATGTTCCCTGGTGAGCCTGTCAAGATAAGATTTTCTTTTTCCGGTTTATCTGTGCAGGCAATACTTGACAGGCTGCCTACTGCAAAAATTATTGAAAAAGACGGTAATATAAGTATTATTGAAGCAGAAGCCAACAATGGCAGAGGACTGCTGATGTATCTGCTGTCGCAGGGGGCATGGATAAAAGTATTATCCCCTCCAAGTCTGATAGAAGAAATGAAATCCGAAATCGAAAAAATGAAACAGCTCTATGAAAAATAAAACATGCAGAAGCGGACATAGTATCAATTTATGCTCAAAAATTAGTCAATCTGCATAAAAAATATATTATTTTTTAATTATTATGCTGAAATTTAATAAATCATATTGACATCGTGTCAGAAAAAAGATATAATATATATACATTGACACAGTGTCAGAATAAAAGGCACTGAAATTCAGAAAATTTCAGGAGGTAATTTTTATGTTTGATAAAAAACTTATTTTAGCAAATGGTGTACAAGTTCCGCAGCTTGCACTGGGTACATGGCTGATAGATGACAGTCAGGCAGCAGCGGCTGTCAGAACAGCTCTCTCTCAAGGCTATCTTCATATTGATACCGCACAGGCTTATGGAAATGAAGCCGGTGTCGGCGAAGGTGTACGTAACAGCGGCATCGCCCGTGAAAAAATATTTGTAACATCCAAAGTCGCTGCCGAACATAAAAATTATAAGGCCGCTGCGGCAGGAATTGACGAAACACTTCGTAAAATGCAGCTTGACTATCTTGATATGATGATTATTCATTCCCCGCAGCCGTGGAAATTTGTGAATCAGTCCGATGACCGTTTTACAGAAGGTAACCGTGAAGCATGGAGAGCCTTGGAAGATGCCTATAAGGCAGGAAAACTCCGTGCAATAGGGGTTTCCAATTTCCTCGAAAATGATATTGACAGTCTCTGGGAAACTGCTGAAATCAAACCTATGGTGAATCAGATTCTCTGTCATATTTCCAATTCTCCGCTTGCACTGATTGATTATTGTAAAGCCAAGGGCATTGTGCTGGAGGCATATTCTCCGATTGCTCACGGCGAGGCACTGAAAAATCCTGTAATTGCAGAAATGGCTAAAAAATATGGTGTATCTGTTCCGCAGCTTTGTATCAGATATGATATTCAGCTTGATATGATTGTACTGCCGAAAACAGCAAATTCCGACCATATGAAAACAAATGCACAAGTAGATTTTATAATCTCTGATGATGATATGCAGATATTAAAAAATGTCAAGCATATTGAAAATTATGGAGAGCATAGCTTTTTCCCAGTATTCGGCGGAAAATTTTAAAAT
>CADBOP010000019.1 GCA_902796255.1 uncultured Ruminococcus sp. | reverse complement strand
TATATATGGAGAAGATCGACTGGAAACGGAAGGGTATATCTTTCCTGAAAGCAAAGTTTGGACATAGGAAGTATGAGGGGAGCTTTTGAATGGAGCCTTTGATTAGTGTGATTCTCCCTATTTATAATATTAAAAGCTATTTGGACAAATGCATGGAATCATTATTCGCACAGACATATAAGCATCTGGAAATTATTATGGTGGATGACGGTTCTACAGATGGCAGTGAAAAGCTGTGCGATGAGTATTTAGCTAAGGATAATCGTGTTCGCGTATTCCACAAAAAGAACGGTGGCTTATCTGATGCAAGAAATTATGGTATTGAACGCTCTGATGGGGAGTACATCACTTGTATAGATCCTGACGATTTTGTGGACAAAGATTATGTCGAGTATCTCTATCATCTATTAAATAAATTTGGCTGTAAAATGTCAATTTGTCAGCACCGAGTCGTTTTTAACAGTGGTAAGATTGAAGAAAAAGGTTTTTCTGGCGCTGAGGTTCTATCCAATAAGCGCTGTATTGAGCGTATGTTGTATCATGATGTGGTAGATACATCTGCGTGGGCTAAGTTATATCATAAGAGTTTATTTGATACAGTGCAATACCCTGTAGGAAAACTATTTGAGGATATAGCTACAACATACAAGTTAATGCTTCAGTGCGACAAAATAGCCGTAGGCTATCAGTCAAAGTATAACTATATAATCCGAAACAATTCTATAGTGAACGGTAAGTTTAATCCCAAAAAACTTGACCTTCTTGAAATGACTGACAGCATGGGTGAAGAAGTACTGACAGTTTACCCGGATTTAAAAAACGCTGTTCTGCGAAGGCGAGTATATGCGCGGTTCAGCACGCTGAATCAAATGCTTTATGTTCAAGGTTATGAGAAAGTAAGAAAAAAAATCATAGACTTTATTAATAAGCACTCAGTGGAGGTCCTGCAAGATACAAGAACCCCCAGACGTGACAAAGCTGCGATATGTTTGCTGAAATGCGGCTATCCGGTATACAGGTTCTGCTGGCGTTCTTATTTAAAAGTAAAGAAATAAGATTTTAGTATAATTGCAGTTCTTTTATTAGGAGAGTGGTTTGTGAAAATTTGTGTGATTACGCTGCATGCTACAAGAAATTATGGATCGGCATTGCAGTCACTGGCTACACAGTATACTTTTGAAAAAGCGGGTTGTGACGTTATTTTTGTGAATTTTATACGCAAGGATTCTCTGGATCATAATTTGCCCAATACCATGACAGAAAATAATAAAGGAGCTGTAAAGTTTGCAAAAAAAATGATACTCCGCCCTACTGTTGCAAGATGGAGAAAGGTATTTGACAGCTTCTTAAGCGAGAATATAAATTTGACGCCTCAAGTGTACAGTAGTGAAGAGGATTTCCAAAAATATGGCATTCCTGAAGCAGATATTTACTGTACCGGCAGCGATCAGGTATGGAACAGCGGATGGAATAAGGGAATTCTTCGTCCGTTTTATCTTAGCTTTGCTCCTGATGATAAAAGGAAAATCGCATATTCCGCCAGCTTTGGTAAACCTATACTGGACGAATGGGAGATTCCTGAAACAAGAGAGCTTCTAAGACGTTATGATGCAATATCTGTTCGTGAGAAATCGGCAGTCGATATTCTGGAACGCCAACTGGGGATCAGCGGCACAGAGCATGTGCTGGATCCAACTTTGGCGGTGCCAAGGGAATTTTGGAAAAAAAGGATCCTTGACAGGCGCATTAAGGAAAAGTATGTACTTGTTTATCAACTTAACAGCAATCCGGAATTTGAGCAATATCAAGTAAAATTTGCAAAAAAACATGGACTTCAGCTGGTTAGATTCTGTTATCGTTATGATCAGTTATCCAAGCCCGGGAAGCATATATTGATACCCGATGTTTTAGAATTCCCCTCCATGATTTATCATGCAGAATATGTACTGACGGATTCTTTCCATGCAACAGCATTTTCAATAAATTTAAACAAAAAATTTGTTAGCCTATATCCAAGCCAATATGGTGGAAGAATTCAAAGCATTCTGGAACTTACCGGTTTGCAGAGTAGACATCTATCTGGATTCAATGACTTTTATCTGAATGATGAGGGGATTGACTATTCCCGTGTAAACCAGATACTGGATATACAGAGACAGAGTACAGAGAATTTTGTCAAGCGGGCAATAGGATTATAGTAGCTTTGCAATCAAAGAGGTTGTTATGATTTCGAGTTCAAAAAAATGTACAGGGTGCAGCGCCTGTCAGCAGGTGTGCCCGAAAAATTGTATTTCCATGCAGCCTGATCAGGAAGGGTTTTTATATCCGGTCGTAGATGAAAGCAAATGTATTAAATGCGGTCGCTGCGTCAAAGTATGTTTGCTCGAACAGGAGATTCCGGAACTGACAGATCGTTTGGTGCCAGTTCAGGCATGGGCTATGAAGCATCAGAACAAGGAACGGATAATGAAAAGTGCCTCCGGCGGTGCATTTGCGGCATTTGCAGAGCACATTCTGGAGCAAGGAGGCGTGGTTTTTGGCTGCGCGTATAATGAGGACATGCAGGTGGTGCATCGTTCTGTTTCTACCGTGGATGAGCTTTGGATGCTGCAAAGCTCCAAATATGTCCAGAGCAATAC
>CADBOP010000018.1 GCA_902796255.1 uncultured Ruminococcus sp. | reverse complement strand
CGGCAGGACTGTTACACAGGCGATAACACCGAAGATAACACCCTTTGCCATTACAATTCCCATATCCAGACCGATTGTGAAACTCATAAAGCACATGGACAGGAATCCGGCAACGGTTGTGAAAGAACTGCTGACAACTGAACCGACTGTCAAAGAAATGGCATGTGCCATAGCCTCGTTTTTATCCGGATAGTTTTTCTGCTGTTCTTTATAGCTGTGCCACAGGAAAATAGAATAGTCCATTGTAACACCCAACTGCAACACCAGAGCCAGAGCCTGTGTCATGAAAGAAATTTCTCCGAAAAAGAAATTTGTACCTAAATTCCAGATAATCGCAAGACCAATACTTAACATGAAAAACAGCGGAATCAGGAAAGTATCCATTGTCAGTGCAAGCACAATACATGTCAGAACGACTGCAACAACGGCATACATAATAGTTTCGCTTTCAGAAAGATGTTTCATATCTGTAGTAACGGCAGACATGCCACTGATGAAACACTGTTCTGATGTAATCTCCCGCATAGTATCAATTGCAGCAAGTGTACCGTCTGCGGATGTGGTATCATCAAAGAAAACAATCATCATAGTAGAGTCATCAGAATTAAAAAAATGATAATACTTTTCCGGAAGAATTTCTTTCGGAACAGAAATATCTGCTACAGAATCATACCAGAGCACCTGTGCAACATGGTCGACACCTTCTATTTTTTCCTTGACTTTCTCAACGTCCTTATCAGGCATATTCTCTAAAATGACAAATGAGAAACCGCCTTTGCCAAATTCCTCTTTCAGGATATCCTGCCCCTTCATGGTTTCAATATCCGGCGGCAGATAAGAAAGCAGGTCATAATTGACTCTTGTATTCAGATAGCCGATTGCACAGGGGATTATCAATAATATGCCAATCATCAGAATCAGCACTTTATTCCTGACAACCTGCTGACCAAGCTTTAACATATAGCATCATCCTTTCTTGTAAAATATTTATTTACTGAATATATTATATTCTAAAAATGACCATTAGTCAATAGTTTTTTTGAAAAAATATGACCAACGGTCATTATTTTGTATATCTGCACAAAAGCTCATGCACAGATTTATGACTTTTGGTCATTTTTCAAGCTTGACAAGTTGGAATTTCTGCTGTATAATAAATAATAGCATAGCTGTATTTTTGTGAGATATTACCAAACAGAAAGGTGGTGTGTTCCTCTATGGGCAAACTGGAAACGAACAAGCAACTAAAAGAAAGTACGCTTCTCAATACAGCATTTGAAATTTTCACTACAAAAGGCTTCAGCAAAACTTCTATTTCTGACATTGTCGGCCATGCCGGTGTTGCAAAGGGAACGTTCTATTTATATTTCAAAGATAAATATGACATCCGGAACAGATTAATCTGTCACAAATCCAGCCAGTTATTCCGGACGGCCGTCCAGAAGCTTCATGCAAATCCGGAAGCAAGCACTTTTTCTTTTGAAGATGAAATTATTTATATTGTCGATAATATTATCAATCAATTAAACAGCAATCAGGCTTTGCTGACATTTATTTCCAAAAATTTAAGCTGGGGGGTATTCAAAACAGCTCTGACAACCCCCATCAATGACGGTGATTTGAATTTTGCAGATATTTATCATCAGATGCTGGAAAAATCACCATGGCATTTCAGAGAACCGGAAATTATGCTGTTTCTGATTGTCGAATTAGTGTCCGGAGCTTGTTATTCTGCAATTCTGTATCAAGAGCCTTGCAGTCTGGAGCAGTTGAAACCGGAATTATATTCTGCTATCCGGCTGATAATTCAGGCACACAAAGCTGGTACAAAATGATAAAAAGCACCCTTTTCAGGGCGTTTTTTTTTGCAGACAGAGAGAGGCATATTCACCGATATGCGAATCGATTACTTTTTTGGTTAAATTATACCAGCTTTCGCATTCATCCAGAATAATTGCATCAGCAGTCACAACAGGACTTTTCTGTTTCAGAAGATAATCCACCGCATTATCCAGTATCACTTCTGAGGCAAAATTAAAATTTTCAGATAATTGCACAATTCTTTGCTTCAATCTGCCGGAATTGGAAACAGGGGCATCCAGATAGAAAACTGCTTTCTGAATCTTCAAATCCGAGAGTGTTTCACAGACAGCCCGAATCGCCATATCTGTTTTATCTACAAGACGATATGTCCCCCGCAGGCCAGCCAAATCCCTGACAGTGCCATCCATGCACTCAAACAGCATGGAATCAGAAAAAGCAATCTCCAGAGTAATAATAATATTAAACCCGTCAATATAAATCACTTTTCCAGCTAAGTCAGCATCAGATAATTCTTTCTGTTTTCTGTTCTGAATATGTGCTTCTGCGGAAACAGTTCGGGCAAGGGCTAATCTCTGCCGTTCTGATAACAGATAATGATTACCGACAAAGGTCGTCACAGATTTGACAGGATAGCCCCGATTCATCAGAAAATAGACTTCTTCCGAAGCTGATTTTAATTTTTCTATATTTTCCGGACTAAAATCACGCTCATCTGTAGGGACAAAGCCTCTTTTTACCTCTTTGCTCATAAAAGATTTCCTTTCTGGAGTTCTGCAAGCAGACCGGTACAGCCTTCATAAATATCCTGATATGCTTTTTCAAAATCGCCTGTATACCAAGGGTCAGCAACATTATCCGAACGCCCTGCATATTGGAGAAGCTTATGAATTTTCTGTTCAGGGTCAGACGGAAAAATACGGCAGATATGAAATAAATTATTATCATCCATCACTAAAAACAAATCATATTTCTGATAATCTGTTTTTTTCAGCTGTACCGCATATTTTCCATCGCAGGAAATATGATGTTTTGCCAGTTCTCTCCTTGCAGGCGGATAAACCGGATTTCCGATTTCTTCTGTACTGGTTGCACAGGAAGCCACCTGAATTTTATTTGCAAGCTGATTTTCCTGCAATAATTTTTTCATGATAAATTCAGCCATAGGCGAACGGCAGATATTACCATGACAGACGAACATAATTTTCATATTTTCAAGTTCTTACCTTTCTTCTACTAAATAAGCAAACACGACACAGCGAATCCCGTCATTTGCACCAGAATTACAGGTCTGAAGCGTAATAAATTTATTATCATTCACTCTGGGCAGATGTCTGGCATCGCCATAGAATACAGTTGCAGTATTTATAATACTATTCACAAAATTTCTATAATCTGTCCGGTTCATTTCGATAAAATTCCAGTATTCAAACTTTGCACCGACTTCGCCATAGAGGACATTACAAGAAAATACCCTATATAAATATCTGTGCTGAAGCGTAGCGACTTCTATATATTTATGTGAATTTCCCCATGCTGCGGATTTATAATTCTTAATTGCATGAAACATAGAGCCATTCCCCATATTATGTCCATAAACAAGTGTATTATCAGAATTTTCCAGTCTGCACCGCCAGTCAGCAAAAATAGCCCCTGCGTGATTCCATGCACCATTCCAGGAATGGTCCACATAATAATTATTATCTTCCATTTTCTGCATAATCGGATAATTAATCACCGTACCAGCTACTTTTACCCAGCCGACAACTTCCGGATTAGAATTATGATACGAGGCGACCTGATTCATATCCAGCGACATATAATACGGCCCTTCCGGAACGGTTTCGGGTTCGGTTTCTGTTTCTGTTTCTGTTTCTTCTGTAGGCGGTTCTGTGGGCTGTGTAGGCTCGACATATTCAGCACGGGTCAGCATGGGTTCACTGATTTCTGAAAACGTTGTCACAGCCTTGGCAGGAAATGTAAACTGCCATGCGAGATACAGCAAACCGAAACAGCACACGGCAATAATCAGAAAAAGAATACTCAATGGAATCATCACTATTTTTTTCTTCATATGCAAATCTCCTTTCATAATCTTCATATATTATTTATTATACAGAATCTGGCAGTAAAAGTCAAGAGTTTGTAAGCCAGTTTTCCCAGCAGGATAATTTTAACTATAATATTTTATAATAATAATATTCAGAAATAAAATTTATTTTTTTTGAAAAAAACCCTTGACAAACGGCTTGTATTATGCTATAATATAAAAGCTGGTTACAGCAAATGAAAAATATGGCGGTATAGCTCAGATGGCTAGAGCACTTGGTTCATACCCAGGGGGTCGCTGGTTCAAATCCTGCTGCCGCTACCATATATGGCCCCTTGGTCAAGCGGTTAAGACTCCAGATTTTCATTCTGGCAACATGGGTTCGATTCCCGTAGGGGTCATCTTGATTCAATCATTCCAGAAAAATAATATTTATTTTTCTGTTATAAAATAAAATATGGCCCCTTGGTCAAGCGGTTAAGACTCCAGATTTTCATTCTGGCAACATGGGTTCGATTCCCGTAGGGGTCATGAGACACCGGAACTTTTTGTTCCGGTGTTTTTTTGTATAAAAATGTCATTGTATGTCATGGAAAAATCAATAGAATAAAGCTTAACCTGATGTAAAAAGATTTCAACAATCTGACATCAGCAAAAATTTAATCCTCAGGAGGAATTTTCATGTATACAGTGAAAGAAAAAAAAGACCGTATTGTCTATGACACAGTGGGCGGAAATAAAATTGTTTCTCTCATGCATATCACCGCAGACACAGCAGAAAATATTCCTGTTGCCCCTGAAAACTGGGCAGTCGGCTCACGGTGTGATGTGCTGGAAGAAAACGGCAGTGTTTACGAACTTTCTAACAGCCGTGAATGGAAAAAAGTAAATTTTTATAATCAGGGCAGTGAAGACGGCGGCATTGACCCTGATAATTACTACACCAAGCCGCAGACAGACAGCATAGTCGCCGCAAAAGTCGATAAAGTCACCGGAAAAGGCTTGTCTACAGAAGATTTCACAACTGCCGAAAAAACAAAATTAGCCGGAATTGAAACCAGTGCAACCCATGTCGGTCAAACCATTCCGGCAGGAACAGAATATTCTATTGCAGGAGGCGTTTACACTGTAGGAGCAAATGCCGAAATCTTCAATGATTATACAAATAATAAAGCTATCGGCATCAATGCCCATGCAGAGGGCGGAAATAATACGGCTCTCGGCAATTATGCTCATGCAGAAGGAAATACCACAGAAGCCTATGGAGCATATACTCACGCAGAAGGAAACGAAACACGG
>CADBOP010000017.1 GCA_902796255.1 uncultured Ruminococcus sp. | reverse complement strand
TTCTGAAGAATAATTACTTTCTGCTTAGAAACTGAAAACAAAAGCTGCTGATTTTTGTCAGCGGCTTTTTTCAGATGATATTGCTGTCTCTGTACAGAAAGGAGTCGTATTCATGCTGGCACAAGGTATGGTGTTAGATAATAAATATCAGATTATTTCTGAAATCGGACGGGGCGGCATGAGTATTGTATATTGTGCTGTTGTGCAAACAACCGGAAAATTATGGGCTATTAAAGAAGCAAGGCTGGAAGATGACAGCTCCGGAATAAAAAGAAGCTGCATGATGAAAGAAATTGAAATATTAAAATTATTTAATTATGCCCATGTTCCGCAGAATATCCGCTCTAAAATTCCGCAGATTGCAGATGTTATCGATGACGGTCAGTCGAATCTGATTGTAATTATGGACTACATAGAAGGGGTTTCTCTGGATAAAATTCTTATGCAGAACGGTGCTGTTCCGGAAAAAGAAACAGTCAGCTATATGCAGCAGCTTTGTGAAGTGCTGTCTTATCTGCATTCTAATCAGATAATTTACTGTGATATCAAGCCTGCCAATATTATGCTTCGGGAAAACGGAGAAATTGCCATTGTTGATTTCGGGGCGGCTAAAACACGGGATACTTCTGTTACAGATACGCAGAATCTGGGAACAAAAGGCTATGCCGCACCGGAACAGTACAAAGATTTTGCAGTAATTGATAACAGAAGCGATATTTATGCACTGGGAATGACTATGTATGCTCTGCTCACCGGAAAAAACCCCAATACAGAAAAAATTACAGATACTTCTGTCAGAAAAATAAATCCGGCATGTTCTGTCACTTTGGATAAAATCATTCAGAAATGTGTCAGTTTCCGTCCGCAGGACAGATATCAGTCCTGTGAAGAAGTATTATCTGCTCTGAAAAATTATCAGAAATCTGATGCAAAAATCAAAAGAAAGAAATTTTTTAAATTTATTCCTGTTGTGGCTGTTCCGGCTGTTCTTGGGGGGGGTATCCTGTGGCTGAAAAATATGCAGCCGGCAGGGCAGCCTGTGCCTGCAACTTCTGAAACTGTTTCTGTGCAGCACAGATATGAAGTCATTCACCAGTCTGTAACGTGGGCAGAGGCAAAAGATTACTGTGAATCACTCGGCGGTCATCTTGCTACAATTACCAGTCCGGAGGAACAGCAGGAACTTGAAGAACTTATCAGTCAGTTAGATGAAAAAATATATTTTTCTTCTGCTGCGAAAGACCATATGTTTCTTATCGGCGGCTATAAACAGGGTGATTCTTGGCACTGGGTTACCGGTGAAGAATGGAACTATTCTGACTGGGACAAAACACAGCCCATTGCACAGGAAGCTTTTGATGCTGCTGCATTTACCCCTGAATGGGTTTCTGTCAATACTGCCTATACTTATACTAATTTTATCTGTGAATGGGACTGATACAGAAAGCTGCTGTCTTTTCAGCGGCTTTTTTCATTTCTCCTTGACAAGTCTGCTTTTATTGTGGTATACTTATTAATATAACATGAAATATCATATCTTCTCTTGGAAAGCTGGTGACTTTTTTATGCCCGATACTTCTGTTATTCTCGTCTGTGCCGGAAATGCTTCCAGAATGGGAGGGGTCAATAAAATTCTGATGCCTCTGGGACAGACTGCTGTCATTGGTGTATGCATGTCTGCATTCCAGAACTGTCCGGATATTGCTGAAATCATTGTTGTCACAAAACCGGAAAACTTTCAGCCGATTCAGGAAATTGCAGACAGTCTGAATATCTCTAAATTAACCCATCTCACCGAAGGCGGGGACACCCGCCAGCAAAGTGTGCTGAAAGGTCTGAAACTTGTTTCAAAATCTTCTGATTATATTGCTGTCCATGACGGGGCAAGGCCTCTTGTTCAGACGGAACATATCTCTGAAGTCATTCATGATGCAAGAGTATTCGGCGGTGCAACGCTTGGTGTACCTGTCAAAGATACTATCAAAATGGTGGACAGTGGCCTGATTACGGATACTCCTCCGAGGGCTTCGCTCTGGATTACACAGACCCCTCAGGTATTTAAAAAACGGCTCTATTTTGAAGCTGTTGATTTTGCCCTTGAACATCATCTTGATTTTACAGATGACTGTCAGCTTGTGGAAGCTGTCGGCGGTAAAATCTACATGACAAAGGGCGATTATACTAATATTAAAATTACTACCCCTGAAGATATTAAAATTGCGGAGGTGCTGTTGTCATGAGTTCTTTCAGAATCGGTCACGGCTATGATGTCCATAAATTAGCAGAAAACCGTGACTGTATTATCGGCGGTGTCAAAATTCCCCATACACTTGGCTTGTTAGGTCATTCTGATGCAGATGTGCTGTTACATGCTGTTTCTGATGCCCTTCTCGGGGCACTGGCACTTGGTGATATCGGAAAGCATTTCCCTGATACTGACCCGAATTATAAAAATGCGGACAGTCTCAAATTACTGGCTCATGTTGTGAATCTTATTGAAGAACAGGGCTATCAGCTCGGCAATTTAGATGCGATTGTTATCGCTCAGAAGCCGAAACTCGCTCCCTATATCGAACAGATGCGGAAAAATATCGCTGCTGCCTGTCATGCTGATATTTCTCAGGTCAGTGTGAAAGCCACTACCGAAGAACGCCTCGGTTTTACCGGCAGGGAAGAGGGCATTTCTGCCCATTGTGTCGCATTGCTGGAAAGAAAAGAAGCGTGAGAGCATCTTCCTGTTCTCTGATTCTCCCGAAACACTTTCCCTGTACTTATCATATACTATAGTATTATCCTGATAAGAGGTGATACTATGATGAATACCGCCATTCTGCCGTCAGAAACCCTCGCCAGAAAAGCTCAGAGAATCCTGACCGCAAACGGCTATCCCAGCGAACTTGTCCGTTTTACTAATCCGAAAGAAGGCTGCCGTTTCGGACTGAAAATAATCGGAAAAGCAGAAGAAATACAAGAGATTCTCCGGAAAGCCGGTATCCCTGTGAAAGCTTTCGGAAATGAGCGTGATGCCATATGACGGTCAATTTCGATAATGCGGCGACTACGTTCCCCAAACCGCCGGAAGTCCGTCTTGCTGTCGAGAAAGCTCTCGTCCGTTATGGCAGTTCCGGACGAGGTAGTCATCCTATTGCTGCAAGGGGTTCGGAATTAATCTATTCTGCAAGAGAAACGATTGCTCAGTTTTTTCAGGCACAGCCCGAGAATGTTATTTTTACTGCCAACTGCACACATGCTCTGAATTTTGCCATTCAAGGCATTATGAAACAGGGCGGGCATGTGATTATCAGCAATTTAGAGCATAATTCTGTAGCCCGTCCGGTTTATGCCCTTGCCAAAGCCGGAAAAATCCGCTACAGTATCGCCGAAGCAGCGGAATCTGATGCTGTTACGCTCGAACATTTTGCAAAACTTATCCGGCCGGATACCAAAGCGGTTGTCTGTACGATTGCAAGCAATGTCACCGGTCAGATTCTTCCCTACCAGCAAATCGGAAAACTTTGTCAGGAAAAAAATATCTGTTTTATTGCTGACGGGGCACAGGCCTGCGGGATTCTGCCTGTCAGTCTCGAAACGGATTTTATTAATATTCTGTGTACGGCCGGCCATAAGGGCTTATATGGCATTACCGGAACAGGCCTGCTTATTTCAGACGGAAAATTCAGCATTCCCCCTTTGTTGCAGGGCGGTTCAGGGAGCTTGTCGGCTCTGCCGGAAATGCCGGATTTTCTGCCTGATGCTCTGGAAGCTGGTACACTGAATGTGATTGGTGCGGCTTCGCTGAAAGCGGGGGTACAGTTTGTACAGAAAAAAGGCATACAGAACATCTACAGAACAGAATCTGCTTTATGTGAGCAGCTCTGCCGCCGGTTTGCGAATCTGCCGGATGTGCTTGTTTACCGGATGCCGAAAGCGAACTATGTTCCGATTGTTTCGTTTAACATTAAAAATCAGAAAGCAGATGAAACGGCACAGATACTTGCACAGAAGGGTTTTTGTCTTCGGGCTGGCCTGCATTGTGCCCCGCTGGCACATTATGCTCTGCAAACGATTGAAGAATTTCAGGGTTCTGTGCGGTTTGCCCCTGCGGTATTTTCTGATATGATAAATACTAACCGGCTTGCAGATGCTGTTTCTGCAATGTTTTGAAAAAAATCATTATGCCGGAGGGTGACTCCGCTCTCCGGTATGATGCCATAAGAAAGGAAGTGAATTCCCTGTGACAGGTCTGACAGAAATTTTAGAATCTATCTATAGTGTTGTCAAAACGATGAATCCTGTTGATTTTATAGATATTGCATTATTATCTTATATTATTTATTTTTTCCTGAAATTAATCAAAGAAACAAGAGCAGGGCAGTTATTCAAGGGCATTGCCTTTCTGCTTGTGGTATATATTATCGGCAAATTTATTGAACTGAAAGCCATCACATATATTCTGGAAAAAGTTTTTAACATCGGGATTCTGGCGATTTTAATCATGTTCCAGCCGGAAGTCCGCAGAGCTGTTGAGAAAATAGGACATTCCAAACTTGGACTGAGTGCTTTTTTATCTTCTTCCGGACGGGAAGCGGCTGCTGTCAAGTGGGAGAAGGCAATTGAAGCCATCTGCAATGCCTGTGAAGAATTCAGCCGTGACTGTACGGGAGCGATTATTGCTATTGAGCGGCAGACCAGACTGGGGGAGCATATTGAAGGCGGTGTGGAAATTAATGCAGAGCCCAGCAAAGAGCTGCTTGGTGCAATCTTTTTTCATAACGCTCCCCTGCATGACGGGGCTGTGATTATGCGTGACGGCATGGTGCTTGCAGCGGAATGTTTTTTCCCTATGCCGCAGAAAGAGGCATTTATCAATAAAAAGCTTGGTTCACGGCACAGGGCTGCGATTGGCATGAGTGAAAATTCTGATGCTATTATTATTGTTGTTTCGGAAGAAACGGGGCAGATTTCTGTTGCGGAGAATGGCTCACTCCAGAGAGATTTTAACAAACAGATGCTGAAAGATTTTCTCACGGACAGGCTAATTCCCAAACAGCAGGACACGAATAAATTCTTCCCTTTACGCTGGCAGCCGTCAGAAAGGAATGAACAAGATGAATAAAAATAATAAAATTCGTGAAATTCCTGATTTTTTTGATAAAATATTTGATACGAAGCCGTTTTCTATTATTTTTTCAGTTATCTGTGCGGTGCTGATATGGTTTTCTGTTTCTGTAACGACTTATAAAACCACACATGTGAAATTTTATAATATTCCTGTTTCTGTGGATTTGATGGGGACTTCTGCCGAATCAAACGGGCTCAGCATAGTTTCCTGTGATGTAGAGAAAGTGACAGTTGAGCTGGCAGGAGACCGTTCACAGATAGGGCGGCTGAAACAGGAAGACCTGACGGCTTATCTGCAAATCGGCAATACCAGCACAACGGGAGAGTTCAATTTTGAAATTGCTGTCCGTTCAGATACTGATATTTCTTTTAATACTGACAGTGTCAGCCCGTCTCATGCGACAGTGAAACTGGACAAGATAGAAACCAGAAGTTTTGATGTCAGTGCTTCTTTTCCTAATATCCGAGTAAGTGCCGGACATGCCCTTGACAGGGAAGATATCACCTGTGAACCGTCTGTAATTGAGATTACAGGGCCTTCTGCTCAGCTGGATGAAATCAGCAAAGTAGAAGTTTTTTCTGACAAAGCGATAGAAATAGACAGTCTGTATTCTCTGTATGCGGAGGGTGTGAGATTATATACCGAAGAAGGGGCTCTCATGGATGCAGATAATCTCAAACTGCCGAGCACAAATTTTCAAATTATGATTCCTGTCCTGACACAGAAAGAACTTGCTCTGACTTATGATATCCGGAATGCATTCAGCGGCTTTGACCTGAACTGGCTCAGGGAGCGGCTGCATCTGTCGCAGGAAAGTATTACACTTGCCTCGCAGACCAATACAGATTTTGTCAAGCGGGACAGCTGGAATATCGGCTATGTCACACTGAATGAAATCGGGCTGGATTTTCAGCAGGAAATAGAAATGAAAATTTCTGATGAATTTATTAATCAGAGCGGTTTTCAGCAGGTGACACTGGCACTGGACAATGAGGGGCTTTCTTCTAAAGAAATCTGGATTGAAAGTGACAATATCTATATTATCAATGCCCCTGAAGAGTATAACTGTCATATTATCACCAGAAGTATGCCGATTACGATTATCGGCGAAACAGAAGAACTTGACAAGCTGAAAAAACAGGATATTATTGTCACGGTAGACCTGATGAATTATAACGTTCAGCAAAGTGCAACAGGAAATCCGGACGCATTTATTTCTATTTCTGCACCCACAAG
The DNA here is from genome assembly GCA_902796255.1 of uncultured Ruminococcus sp. Classification (GTDB taxonomy): domain Bacteria; phylum Bacillota; class Clostridia; order Oscillospirales; family Ruminococcaceae; genus UBA3855. The sequence goes on along the minus strand of CADBOP010000017.1, from coordinate 3,036 downwards.
CCAAGAGGAAGACGATGATTCTGATACAGAAAGCGAAACAGATGACAATCTTGTAAAAGCATGGGCTGTAGGGGGGTATCGTGTGGCTGTCTATTTTGAAGAAAAGATTGTTCCGGAAACAGAAACTACAGAACCGGTTCAGGAAACACAAGGTTTTAGTGAATTTATAGAATAAAATTCTGCACTCTCTTTGAGAAAAAAATCAAAGAGAGTGTTTCTTTCTATAGATTTTTATGATAACTGATTATTATTTTTACATATTTGACATATAGGTTTTATTAGTATATAATAATTACAGAAACAAAAAAATAATATCCTACAGAAAGGAAGCGTATTCCATGCGCCTGAGTAAACGAATGTGAACTGAATTGCAGTTCCCGTTATGAGCCATTTACTGTTAAGAAAGGATTTGTGATGATTTATGAAATCTAATAAAATTATTTTCAGTGTACTTGCACTTGCTGTATTAACTTCTTTTTCTGCCTGTGGTACAGCCGCAGAAAATACACCAACCAATGCAGAGACTGTTTCTCCGGCGGCTGCTGTGGAAGAAACAGACTGCTGCAATGATTCTGAAAAAGACTGCTGCAAAGAGGAATCTGCTGCTGACTGCTGCGGTTCGGCTGAAGATATTGCTGCTGTTGCCTCTGGTCAGCTCGAAAAAACTACTTTTGAATTAGGGCATTTAAATTCTACTGCACATCTTCTTGCTTTTGTTGCAAAAGAAGAAGGGTTCTTTGCAGAACAGGGACTTGATGTAACTCTGACACAGTTTTCCAGTGCGGGCGAACTGGCTACCGGTCTTGAATCCGGTAAATTAGATGCTGCGTTTATCGGCTCTGTGCCTTCTCTTACATTCCAGAGTCAGGGGCATGATTTGACCATCTTCGGCGGTGCGATGACAAACGGTCACGGCTATGTCATCAAGAAAGAATTTACTGAAAACACAGATGCCAAAGGTGTGGAACTTCTCAAGGGCAGAAATGTTGCTTCTGTCAAGAACAGTGTTCAGGATGCAGAATTGCAGATTCTTCTGAAAAATGCACATATTGAAATCGGCGAAGGCGAAGACAAAGTCAATATTGTTTATTTTGACAGTCAGAAAGATGCCTATGCTGCTCTTGCGAATGCGACAATTGATGCTGCTTCGGTATATTCTCCCTATGCTTCTCTTGCAGCAAGTCAGGGTTATGAAATTGTCTACAGGTGCTCGGAAGAACCTGCCCTTGAAAATCAGCCCTGCTGCCGTCAGGTGGCTCTGACAGAAAATCTGAATCAGAATCCGAATACATTTACAGCTTTTGAAAAAGCTCTGATTCAGGCGTATCAGTTCACACAGGAAAATCAGGAAAAAACAATTCAGGATGTCAAAGTCTATATTGACATTGATGAAGAATTTATTAAAACAGAAGTCTATGGCGGTTATGGTGCTTCCAATCCTGACCCCGACAAACAGGGTACAGCGGCTCTGAAAGATGCAATTGTAGAACTCGGCTATACAGAAGATTATGATATTGACAGTCTTTATAATACAGATATTTATAAAAATGCACTTTCTCAGATTATTGCTGAAAATCCGGATAATACTATCTATCAGCAGTTACAGGAGCATTTCAATGAGTACGAATAAAATAGAGATTAAAAATCTTACTGTTCACTATGCCGAGAAAAATAAGAAATTCATGGCTCTGCATGATGTCAATTTTACTGTCAATCAGGGTGAATTTGTCAGTATTGTAGGGGCTTCCGGATGCGGAAAATCTACATTGCTGAGTGTTTTAGAGGGTATCTATCAGAATTTTGAAGGTGAAATTCTGATAGACGGTCATCCTCTTGAGGGAACAGGAAAAGAAAGAGGGGTTGTCTTTCAGCATTATTCTCTGTTTCCATGGATGACAACCAGAAAAAACATTGCTTTTGGCATCAAGCAGGTCAGGAAAAATCTTTCCAAAGCCGAACGGCTTCAGATTGCAGATGAATTTTTAGAAAAAGTCGGGCTCGGAGAATTCGGAAACAAATATCCTTCGCAGCTTTCCGGCGGTATGCAGCAGAGGGCTGCTATTGCAAGGGCTCTGGCTATGGATACGGATATTTTACTGATGGATGAGCCTTTCAGTGCCATTGACCCGAAAAACCGTGTTGTCTTACAGGAATTATTATTAAAGCTCTGGGAGGGGACAGGCGATACACCGGAGACCAGAAAAACAGTTGTTTTTGTGACACATGATATTGATGAAGCAATTCTGCTTTCTGACAGAATTGTGGTACTGACTTCTCATCCCGGTACAGTTTCTGAAATTGTCAGAGTGCCGTTTGTCCGTCCCCGAAACCGCTCTGAACTTGTGCAGACTTTAGAGTATAATAAATTCCGCAACCAGTTATTAAGCCTGTTCTATGATGATATTACTAACAAAATCGGCGGGGAGGAAGTTGTTTTATGAAAATTGATATTAAAAATTATCTGTTCCGTCTGGCACATCTGCTTTTTATTGTTCTGATTGCTGTGCAGTTTTTGCCGGATACTTCCGGAACAGAATCTTATTCCGGTTATCTTATCGGCTTTGCAGTGGCAGCAGAGCTTTTCACACTGACACTGACGGCTTTTATCAGAAAAAAAGAAAACAGGGACTTATTTCTTGATATTATCGGCTTTGTCTATGCATTTCTGATTTTCTGGACACTGGCGACTTCTAAATTAAATCTGCTCAATCCGTCTTTATTTCCGCCATTCGGCAAGATTCTTGCACAGTTCGGTACAGACTGGCAGAAGATTCTGATTAATATCAAGAGTTCTGTCGGGATTATCTTACAGGGCTTTCTGCTGGCCTGTGCAGTGGCTGTTCCGCTGGGGTTGTTTCTCGGATGGGCAGCCAGAGCGGGAAATGCGGCAACATATCTGAGCAAATTTTTCAGCTCGATTCCGCCGATTGTCTATATTCCTTACGGAATAGCATTATTACCGACATTTCGGAGTGTTTCTGTCTTTGTAATTTTTCTGGCTTCTTTCTGGCCTGTATTTGCCGGAACAATGAGCGG
>CADBOP010000016.1 GCA_902796255.1 uncultured Ruminococcus sp. | reverse complement strand
TGCGGCGGCTTCTTTTTGTCCGGAGGTGAATTCTATGAATTTTAAACAAGAGCCGATTGGTGAGAATATTTTTGTCTGTACCTCTCAAGAACACAGATTCGGCACAGACGCTTTTTTATTAACTTATTTTTCAAAATATAAACAGAAAGACACTGTCTGTGAATTTGGCACAGGATGCGGCATTATTCCCCTGCTCATGCAGAAAAAAAGGCCGCCGAAACTCATCTATGCGATTGATATTCAGCAGCAGGCTGTCGAACAGTTAAAAGCCGGCATTGCACTCAGCCATGCAGAAAATATTATTCCCGTCTGCTGCGATTTCAATGATTTTCATCCGGATGCTGTAAATTTTGATTTGGTTATCTGCAATCCGCCATATCAGCCATGCGGCTCAGGATTTGAAGCCAGTCTAGAAGCCCAAAGAATCGCCCGTCATGGTGTTTTCTGCACGCCGGAAGATATCTGTCAGAAAGCCGCCTCCCTGCTCAAATCCGGCGGCAGGCTCTGTATCTGCGGCAGACCGGAACGGCTTCCTGATTACATCTGTGCGATGCGGGAGGCTCGTACCGAACCGAAACGCTTACAATTTGTATCCCGTACAGCACAGGATATGCCTTGGCTTTTTCTGCTTGAAGGCCGGAAAGACGGGAAAAAATTTCTGCAAATGGAAAAGCCTTTTATTATGTATGAAAACGGAATCCTGACCGGACAGGCTCAGGCTTTATATCAGAACCAGAAAGGAGAATCCGCATGAGCGGTATTTTATATGTCACAGGTACACCTATCGGAAATTTAGAAGATATTACGCTCAGACAACTCAGGATTTTAGAAGAAGTTGATTTTATCGCTGCCGAAGATACCAGAGTCACCAGAAAATTGCTCACTCATTTTGAGATTAAAACAGAATTGGTCAGTTGTCATGAACATAGTTCTGATTCTGTCTTACAGCACATTGCTGACCGGATTCAGGCAGGAGAAAACTGTGCTGTTGTGACCGATGCCGGAATGCCCTGTATCTCTGACCCTGGTGAAGAATTAGTAAAAATCTGCTATGAAAGAAATCTTCCTGTACAGGCTGTACCAGGGCCGAGTGCAGTCATCACAGCTCTGGCAGTCAGCGGAGCTGCTGTAAAACAGTTTGTATTCTATGGCTTTCTGCCTGTTGAGAAAAAAGCCCGTTCTGAAATGCTGGAACAGCTCAAAGCAGAATCCCGTACAGCCGTGCTTTACGAAGCCCCGCACAAGCTTTGCAGAACACTGGAAGACTTAGCAAAAATTTCTGACACTTCCCGTATGCTTTCACTATGCCGTGAACTGACTAAAATTCATGAAGAAGTTCTCAGAATGTCACTTTCTGAAGCCTTGCAGTATTATACTGACAATACCCCTAAAGGCGAATATGTTCTTGTTCTGGACGGTATTCCGAAACAGGCAGAGGCATTCACACTTGAAGAAGCTGTCAGCCTTGCGGAAAAATATATTTCTGAACACATGAGCAGTTCTGCTGCTGCCAAACTTGCTGCAAAAGAAACAGGCATTCCGAAAAATCAGATTTATCAGGCTCTGCATTCCGGAAATGTCTGACAGATGTAAAATCATAGTTGACAAACATCACTTTTTATTGTATAATAATCCTGTACACTTTTGATAACTCGGATAAATGCAAACGCAAAAGAGGTGGAATATGCAGAAAAAAGAAACATGGCATGATTTGCGTAAACGTGCCAGATGGGACAGACTTCTGGGGGCTGGTGCAGTATTATTTCTTCTGCTGATTTTAATTATCAGCAGTATTAATTCCTGTGCCAAAAAATCCAAATCAGAAACAGAACCTGTCATACTTGAAACACAGCTTTCTGAAACACAGCCCACAACAGAAGAAGTGATTGATAACTCTCAGGCTGTATTTCTCAGCCCTTCCACACAGGAAAATAATCTTTATGCCTGTGACAATACCATCAGCGAAGAAACAGCAATGTGGATGATAGGCAGAAAAGTCAAGGACATGCTTGAAGCTGACGGCTATCAGGTGTATATCTGCGGAGAAGATGATGCTGTGCCGTGGAAAGTAAAACAGGGAAATGCTTTGAAATGCGGGGCATATGTTGCGATTCACAGCAATTCCAGCGGTGAACTTGGCACTGGTGAAGGGACAGAATGCTATTATAATTCCAATGTTACAGGCAGTAAGGCTCTGGCAGAAAATATTTATAATCATGTTGCAGAAGTAACCCCTACCAAGGACAGAGGTGTAAAAGATGAAACACAGCGTGATTTATATGAAATTTTAAATAATATCAGTCCCTGCTGTCTGGTAGAAGTGGAATTTCATGACAAAACTAAGACTTCAAGCTGGATTTTAAATCATATTGATGATTTGGCTCAGGCCATTACAGATGGTACAGAAGCTTATTTAGCGAATGCACAATATCTGCCCAGAGAAGATATAACAGAACCCGAACTGCATATAGATGATACTTATGTGGAGTACTAATCATGATAAAGCCTAATTATGAACTGCAAATGCAGGAAATTTTAAATCAGCAGAAACCAAGCCTGTTATTACATGCCTGCTGTGCACCGTGTTCGAGTGCATGTCTGGAGAAAATCGCCAAGAAAGCGGAGATTAAAATATTTTTCTATAATCCGAATATTATTCCGGAACAGGAATATGCATACAGATTATCAGAATTAAAACGTTTTGTACAGGCATTTCCGCCTGCTTCAGGAATTGAGGTTATCGAAGGTGATTATGAACCGGAGAAATTTCTTGCTTTTGCTCAGGAATTTCCTGACGAACCGGAACGGGGTATCCGCTGTCAGAAATGCATTGCCATGCGGCTGGAAAAAACTGCTCAGAAAGCAAAAGAACTGCATACTGATTATTTCGCCACAACTCTGACATTGTCACCTCATAAAGATGCATTGTATATTAATACAGCTGGTTTTGAGATTGCAGAACAGTCAGGCGTGTTCTGGCTGCCTACGGATTTCAAGAAAAAAGAAGGCTATAAGCGTTCTATCGAATTATCCAGAGAATATTGCTTATACCGGCAGGATTTCTGCGGATGTCCTTTCTCAAAGAAAAACAGAGAAGCTGAAAAAATACAGAAACAAACTCCCTGATTTCTGGTCAGGGAGTTTGTTGTATTTATTTGCAGAAATTTCGGAATACAGACTGTATTGTATTGCAGCTTCCGTTCTGACAATTCTGATTCAGAACAGACAAGATATTCTGTGTATTACAGTTTCCTGTCAGACAGGAAAAAAGATTCTGCGGAACTGTGCATTCTGTTCCGGCACATGTAAAGCAGGAATCACCAATACAAATATCCTCCGGCAGAGAATTTTCCGTTTCTGTGCTTTCTTCCGGAATCGTGACCGGAATTTCCATCTGAACAGGATTTTCAATTCTGTAATATTCTCCGTCATACTCTGTACCGCCTGTGAAAATCTGTGTCCAGTAGAGTACACCATTATGAGATACAATGCCGATACCGACAGAATCAAAGCCGGCATTCAGGATATTTGCTCTGTGACCTTCAGAATTCATCCAGCCATTCATAACTGCTTCCGGTGAATCATAGCCATAAGCAATATTTTCGCCTGTAGTCTGCCATGCAATGCCGGAATCATTGAGCACACTGGAACAGTTTCTGCCATCTGGTCTGGTATGTGAGAATATCTGCACAAGCTCCTGAGAACGGATTTCAGCAGCCTGATTCAGTTCTGCTGTATTTTTGAGTGCGTGCAGTCCCTGTTCAGCCCGTTCCTGATTTATCAGGCTGACAACTGCATTTATTTCATTCTGCATGGAACTGCTGACGGGATTCTGTACCTCTGCGGCCTGTACCGGAAGACTGACGGCACTGCATGAACAAGCTGCCGCCAAAGCCAGCAGCCCTACAATAAGATTTCTTTTCTGCATGTGAAAAAACTCCTTTCCGAGTAATTTGATAGATTTTAAAACTGCATCACGTGATTACATATTTATGATAGCATATTTTGTAGAAAATGTCAATGAACAATATTTTCCATGCATGTTTTATGGCAAATATAAACAAAAGCATTCTGTTTCTGAAACAGAATGCTTTTGGCAAGAGAATTATTTTTTAATTTTTTCAGAATCCCGACAAACAACTACAGCATATTCAAACGGCGGAAGCTTAATATTATTATCTTCCAGTATACCGTGTTCTATCTTATCCAGTATATAATTTTCCGCATAGGGCTTAAACTCTACATACTGCTCATGCTGTGAGCGGTTGACATAAATCTGTACAGCCACACCGGCACTTTCCTGATATCTTGTGAAAGCCATAACATCATCCTGAGCAGGGATAAATTTCAGTCTGCCGTTCTTGAAAACTTTATATGCTTTCCGGATACGGCCGAGTTCTTTGAAATATGCAATCAAATCTGTATCTTCATGCCCCCACGGATAACATCTTCTGTTGAAGGGGTCTTTATATCCCTGCAAGCCGGCTTCATCGCCGTAGTAAATACTCGGCACACCCGGCAGGAAGAACATCAGGGCGGAAGCTGCTTCGAGCATTGCTTTTCCTCTGCGGTATTCCCATTCATTCAGATAACGTTCAGCCATCCAGTCTTTGGATTTATCATCGCAGTTTTCGCCGCCGAAGCGATTGATGGCACGTTCAATATCATGTGTAGATACGAAATTCATGAGTACATCTACTGTAGCTTTCGGATAATTTTCCAGAATAGTCATAATACTTGTCTGGAAATCACGGCTGCTCATGCCTTTGATATAATTAATAATTGCCTCACGGAACGGATAATTCATAACAGAGTCAAGCTGACGGCCCAAGAGATAGCTTCTCTTGATGCCATATGCTTCTTTGTTAGAAGCATCTTCCCAGACTTCGCCGATAATAATTTTATCAGAATCATATTTTTTGACACATGTATTTAAATTATACAGGAAATCATCGGGAAGTTCATCAGCGACATCAAGACGGAATCCGGCAGCACCCATAGAAAGCCAGTATTCCAGAACCCCTTCCGGCCCGCAGATATATTTTGTATACTCCGGATTGTTTTCCTGTACATTCGGGAGCGTATCAATGCCCCACCATGCTTCGTATTCGTTCGGATAATTCCAGAAAGTATACCAGCTGAAATAGGGGCTGTCTTTTGACTGATATGCCCCGACAGTATCATAGCGGCCGAACTTGTTAAAATAAATGCTGTCTGCACCGGTATGGGAGAACACGCCGTCAAGAATGACACTCATGCCATATTTTCTGGCTTCTTCACAGAGAGTTTTAAAATCCTCATTTGTACCAAGCAGGGGGTCAATTTTCATATAGTTTGCTGTATTATATCTGTGGTTTTCATGCGATTCAAACACAGGATTGAGATAAATGCAAGTAACACCCAAATCGGCCAGATACGGCAATTTTTCCTGAATGCCTGCCAAGTCTCCGCCGAAATAGTCATTATTCCATACATGGCCGTTCTGGTCAGGGCGATAATAAGGCGTACCGCCCCAGTCATCCCGAAGCACACGGCCCTCCGGAATATTTTCATGTACTTTTCCGCTGCGGCAGAATCTGTCAGGGAAAATCTGGTACATGATACCGCCTTTGAGAAATTCCGGTGTTTTATACTCTTCTGCATACACAGTCAGCTGAAAGAGTTCACCTTCATTCAGATTGCCGATATGACCGGCTATTTTCTTGATATAAAATTTCTGTCCGCATACAGTATAGGCGAAATAATAATAATGCACACCGGTATATTTCGGAATATACCCTGTTCCCCATACGAAACAGTCCTCTTCTTCTGCAATAATATGCAGGTGCATAAAACGTTCTTTAAATCCGGGGCGATAAATCACAACACAGGGGGCAAAATCCGGCTTCACCTCTTTTGGCAGACGAATTGAGAAAAAGCAAACCTTTCCTTTTTTGACTGCCCCGAAGGGGGTTTTATAACTCAAATCCCAGCTGTCATATAAATGGCTCATAAAAAAATCAACTCTCTTTTCCAATCTTGCAGTATTTATTTTTAATTATTCAAGCGAACAAAAGCATGTCTGGCTATAAAAGTCAGACACGCCTTTGTGAGTTATTCCGGAAACGTGAAATGATTACAGTCCCCAGATATCCCGTGCATAGTCAGAAACACTTCTGTCAGCGGAGAAAATACCTGCACTAGCAGTATTCATCAGAGACATTTTTGCCCAGCGCATCTTGTCATTATAGCATTCTGTGCTGTAATTCTGTGCCTGTCTGTAAGAATCGAAATCAGCAAGCACCATATAGGGGTCTTTCTGTTTGAGGGAATCTGCCACTTCATTGAAAGTACAGCCATTAATACCGTGATACATTCTGTTGACACAGTCACGAATCATATAATTTTCATTATAGAGTTTTTCAGGGTTATAGTTATATTTAGAAGCATTTACTTCTTCTGTCTTCATACCGAAGATAATAATATTATCATCGCCGACAGCATCTTTGATTTCTACGTTAGCACCATCGAGTGTACCAAGTGTTACTGCACCGTTAAGCATCAGCTTCATATTGCCTGTACCGGAAGCTTCTGTACCGGCAAGGGAAATCTGTTCAGAGATATCAGCCGCAGGCATGAGCAGTTCAGAAAGAGTTACACTGTAATTCTCAATAAAATGCACAGCAAGTTTTTCAGAGATTCTGGGGTTCTTACGGATTTCTTCAGAGATTGCCCAAATCATCTTGATAATCTGTTTTGCGAGGTAATATCCCGGTGCGGCCTTTGCTGCAAAGATATAGGTTTTAGGAGTGAAATCAGCATTCGGATTTTCCAGCAGATAGTTATACTGTGCCAGAATATTCATGACATTCAGGTGCTGACGCTTATATTCATGC
>CADBOP010000015.1 GCA_902796255.1 uncultured Ruminococcus sp. | reverse complement strand
GAACTGTTTTTTTTCTGACATAGAATCTGTTCTGTTTCAGAAAACGGATATAGTCTTCTGCATTCCAGCTGGCTTCAAAGGCAATTCCGGCAACAGTCAGTAATTTTGACATCAGCAGAGCCGAACCGTTCAGATTTTCATGAATAAAATTCGGTGCAATCAGGATACCGCCTGTTTTCAGGACTCTTGCAATTTCAGACAACACTTTTTCCGGATTCGGAATCACATGCAGAGCATTGGAAATAATTACCACATCAAAACTTTTATTCTCGAACGGCAGGGCAGAAGCATCGGCTTTCATATAGTGAAGATTATCAGAAGTTTTTTTCTTCTGTGCCTGAATCAGCATATTTTCAGCAAAATCTGTGGCAATATACGCTTTTGAAACTTCGGCAACATGATTGGAAATCAGCCCTGTTCCGCAGGCAAGCTCCAGAACTTTTTTATTCTGAATCGCTTTCCGGATTTTTTTATACATTTCAGAATAAGCATTCTGATTGCTTTTCATAAACAAATTATAGACAGGGGCATAGAAATTCCAGATTTTTGTAGTATTTCTGACGGGCATAAAAATCAGACCTTTCTTGTTTTTTACTTATCTGTTTGATTTTTTTTATTATAGCATATCTGAGAAAAATATGCAAGAGAGAAATGCCCTTGCTGACGGAGCAAGGGCATTGTGAAACAAGAAAAATTAGAATCTTCCGGCTTCGTCTTTAATCTGTGACCAGATATATCTTAACATCCAGCCGTCAAAATTTGTGATTTCAATCGAAGAACCAGCCATCATGATAGAAGTGCCGGTATCAGGGAAACCTCCGGGCGGGAATCCGTCCATTTCGCCTTCTCCGCCGTAGAAATCCGTAATGCCAAAGCCGTGGCCGATTTCATGTTCCAGAACATGCAGGTTCTGGCCGCCGAGCATGTTCAGATAAGCATCATCAGAGAGCCGCTGTCCCCAGTCGCCGCCGCATCCGCCAATAGCAGGGAAACCTTGTGTACACCACAGGTACATGTCAAAACGTTTGTCCAGACCGCCGGGGTATTCATAATTTTTATCTGTGAAATGGTCAAAACGGCTTAATTCTGCCGGAGCACTCGGAAGCTTGTCCGGAATTTCCTCTACACCGTTGCTGGTGTCATACTGATTGTCATAAGGTGTAATCAGGTTATCCCAGACAGTTTCGTCTTCGTGCAGGTCAAGCAGGCAGGATTTGTCTAAAACAGCCCAGCCGGTGATTTTCACATCAATATGGTCATAAGGCCAGCCGTCATAGCCTTTCAGATAATCATTCCATGCATTGACACAGTCGCTTGCCATTTTCTCGAACTGCTGCCGCTGTTCATAGGTAACTGTTTTGTAAGACTGCCATCTGACGACAAAATTCAGTGTGCCTTTTCCGGCGATAATCTGGTCAAAAATCGTATTCTGGCGAGTAGTAGAGCCTTCACGGACAAATCTGTTCTGCCAAATCCATTCCATCGGTGCTTTATAATTTTCGGGCATATCAGCGAGCGTAATTTGTTTGATTTCTTCTGTAGAGGGCTGTGTTTCCGTTTCGGTTTCGGTTTCTGTTTCTGTTTCGGGAGGAACAGGAGCAAGGTCAGATTTTGGCTCAATGGTATTTTTGGGAAAACTTCTGAACGTAGAAGCATTCTGAAGTGTATCTTTGCCATGGAGATATTTTGTCAGTTTGATAATATCACTGACAGTAAAGCCGCTGACACAGTCCACGTCTGCAATCATTCGTTGTTCAATCTCATCGGGTTTCTGGCCTAAGAGGAGCTGTTTGGAAAGCAGCAAATCATAAATATTGACACTGCCGTCTTTATTGACATCTCCGGCAATGCTTGTATTATGATAGACCGGAATCAGTTCCCAGAGAGAAGCTTCATTTTCTGTCTGCATGGAAATCTGTGCCCCGTCAGTTTCCGAAGTTTCCGGTGTCAGAGTCCAGCCGCCTGCCGTGATTTTAGTGCCCTGTTCTGTTTCTTCAAGTGTGAACTGCTGGAAAATATCAGAATCATCACGGTGTACAATCATCAGTTTCCCTTCATTGCTGATGCCGAGTGCCAGCTCATTCTGGTCCCATTCTGAAACAAATCTTGTCACACCGTTTTCGTCTGTTTCTTTAATCCAGCGATTGGCATAGCTGATGCCAGCGGCAGAATATTCGATAATCGGTGTGCCGACAGTGACATCTGCATTGGCTGCTGTGAGATAACGGCCTGTTGCTTTGTTCCGGATAAGATAGTCATCCGGTGCGATTGCTGCATTGGCAGAAAAAATGCCGCTGAATGTGCTGAGTGTTCCGGCAGCAATGAGAGCCGCTAATGAAACAGCCAGTTTCTTGGATTTCATCATAAAAAATTCCCCCTTGTTATAATAAAAGCTATAGTTTTATTATAACAGGGAGTATGAAAAAAGTCAAGAAAATTTTATGAAAAATTCACAAACAGGAAATTTTAATTTTTTGTTCGCTTATTGGCGAATCTGTGTGTGAATAAAATATCAGACTGATATAATTTCAAAGCTGCACAGGCAATGGCAATTAAGAAAATCAGCTGATATATCATACCGCCGAAAAACAAGCCCATGTCATGAAAACGCAGACAGCTGGTCGATATGAAAGTATGTGTAAACGGAATGAGATATAATAAATATTTTACACTGCCCATGCCTCGGATATCAGATACCATGGACAAAACATACGGGAACATTGTGCAGACTAAGATAGGAATAGAAGCGGTCTGTGAGCCTTTGGCATCTTCGACCAGTCCGCCCAGTATCATAGAAGCTGTCAGAGCGATGCCGATAGTCAGCAAAAGATGAACAATCACCCCAACCCAGCCCAGAAACGGAATCTGTAATTCCAGTGTGCGGACTGCTTCCTGCATATGAATCAGATTGGCAAAGGCTTCGCCGATATCAATATTTTCTGCGGCACGGTTTACATTTGTCAGCATGGAAATCAGAAAACCAGTACCATAAACAACAGCATAAATCACAGCAGTAATTAATGCTGCCAGCATTTTTGCACCTATGATAGTAATGCGCGGGACAGGAGAAGCCAGCAGGATTTCCAGCGTTTTATCTGTTTTTTCCGCAGCAACAGCTGTAATAATTGTCTGGGCAGTCAGGACGATTAATAAAAATAAAACCAATGGCATTAACTGGTCAAACATGGCCAGCGAGCTGATAATTTCCGCACTGTCTGCCTGTACATTCTTTCCGTTTGCAGTTGTATAAGATACAACAGAAACAGGGCTTTCTAAAAAAGATAAATCTTCTGTCAGATAAGTTTCAGATAATAATTCTTTCATGACAGAAATTACATAATCTGCACTGGAATTTTCTGCAAATGCAATGCTCATGGCAGAGGTTGTTTTCAGAGCCTTTACACTGTCAATCTGACAGGCCTGATGCTGATTGTATAATAAATCCGTCATACCAGCCGGCAGTACAGCCGCATCACTCCAGTTCTGTTCTGATAAAATCAGTTCATAGGCCTTGTTTTCAGAAACTGTTTTTACAGTATAGTCTTTTTCTTCCAGTTTTGCAATAATCTGCTGTGTGAAATCTGTGTTGTCCAAGTCAATAATATGCACTTCTCCGGAAGTGTCCAGCGTACCGGATACAGTAGAGGTCATCACACTGCCAAGCATGACAATCAGAATAAAACTGACAAGTAAACCTAACAGCATCTGTTTGTTTAATAATTCTGATAATTCTTTTTTTAATAAATTTTTCATGCGTTTCTCACCGCCTTTTCAAATACTTCTTCCAGTGTTTCAGCCTGATATTTCTGCAATAATTCCTGTGGTGTGCCTTCCGCTAAAAACTGACCGTCTTTCATCACCGCAGCTTTGTGGGCAGTGGAAGAAACTTCCTGCATATGATGCGAAGACAATAAAAACGCAGTACCATATTCTTCTGCACATTTCCGGATGGTTTTCCGGATATCCAGAGAATTTAAAACATCCAGCCCGCTGGTTGGTTCATCCAGAATAGCAAGCTTTGGCTTTGTCATAACTGTTCTGGCAAGAACAAGCTTTCGGGTCATGCCTCGGCTGTAAGTATTGATTTTCTGTTCCAGTGCATCACCCAGTCCGCAGATTTCTTTTCCTAATGCCACACATTCTTTCTGTCTGGGGACTTCTTTGAAATATAAGCCGGCAATGAATTGCAGATAATTTTTTCCGGTCATCGTTTTATAAGCTCCGGCTTCGTCAGGCAGATAGCTGATACAGGCACGGACTTTTTCCGGATTTTTCACAATACTGTTTCCGGCAATAAAAGCATCGCCGGAATCCGGCCGCAGCAGAGTGGCAAGCATTCTCAGAATTGTTGTTTTGCCTGCACCGTTCATACCCATCAGGCCGAAAATTTCGCCTTCCTGAATCTGGAATGAAACATCTTTCACGGCTTGTTTTTTACCATAGCTTTTCGCAAGATGCTGTACATCAAGTGCATAATTCATAAAAAAATCCTCCTTGGAAAATTTAAAAATAAATATATATTTATAGTTGATTTTTTTAGTCAGATATGATAAAATATAAATATCATCACATGTATTTTTTTACATCAAGAAAGGAGCATATTATATGCCGTTACACGAATCCGGAGAAGATTATCTCGAAACAATATATCTTCTCAGCAAGAAAAAAGACTTTATCCGTTCAATTGATATTGCGACAGAATTGAATTATTCCAAAGCCAGTATCAGTCGTGCCATGAAACTGCTCAGGGAAGCCGGTCTGATTACTATGGCCGATGACGGTCAGATTAAACTGACAAAGGCCGGACATCAGAAAGCAACGGATATTTACAGCCGCCATACACTTCTGACAGATTTCTTTACAGGAGAACTGGGCGTGAATGAAATTACTGCAGAAAAAGATGCCTGTCGGATTGAACATGTCATCAGTGAAGAAACGTTCCTGAGACTGCGTGCATATATGACAGAGAAAGGCTACAAGACGAGGCTGTAAATCATGAGTATCAGGAAAATTAAGATTCCGGAGCAGTTCGGCTCTTTGTATGTCTGTCCTGTGCCGGAGGGAAACCGGAATGCGGAACACGAAACTGCACATGCTTTATTGCGGTCTGCTGTGGCGGAATATGCAGAAATGAAAAGCAGGCTTTTATCAGGAGAAAATCTGATTCTGGCATATCAGGAATATGAAAAGCCATATTTTAAATATTATCCGGATTTGCATTTTAATCTGAGTCATTGTACGGGGCTGGCGGTCTGTCTGTTATCAGAATATGAATGTGGCGTTGACTGCGAAGCTCTCCGGCCTCTCCGGCCGGCAGTCGTCCGGAAAATTTTTTCTCCGGAAGAACAGCAGCTGCTTTCAGAATCGGCTGAACCCGATAAGCTTTTCACCAAAATCTGGACACTGAAAGAAGCATATGTCAAAGCCATCGGCAGAGGCATCGGCTTTCCGATGCAGAATGTTTGTTTTCAGTTCAGGGAGAAGCAGATTTTATGCAGTCAGGAACACGCTGATTTTTATCATATGCAGTATGAAAATTATGAAATCAGCATTTGTGTGCTGAGGAGTACAGAGTAAAGCTCTGTACTCCTGATTTTTATTTTTTCAGAGAATCCTGCCATGCCGCTGTAAATGCTTTCTGTTCTTCAGTTGTGGGGAATGTATCTGTTTCACAGTAATCCCACAGACTGACTATATCTTTCAGACGGGCTTGCCGCCCCATCTGTATCAGATAAATTTTCGGAACATATGCCATCATTGCCGACTGGTTCGCATTTATCAGAGAACCATTGCATTTCAGACCATAGCCGGCTTCTGATAATTTGTCTCTCAGCTGCTGATAAGCATCCAGATACTGCTGATTTTCAGATGTGAATTTCTGAGCCTGAATGGTTATTTTCAATCTGATAATATCAGAAGTTTCTGCTTCATCGGCACAGATAACAGCAGAAAATTCAGTATCAGAATCAAAATGCAGTAATTTCACAGGATAAGTTTTCATTCATTTACTCCTGATAAAATTATCTGAAACGGTGATGCCGGCAGGCCGTTCTTGCTGAACAAAGTCACATCACCATAGTTATACCATGCATATCTGACACCTGTCGGAAGCGGAATCCCCTGACAGAAAACAGAAATGTAATTCTCATGAATTTCCGCTTCTGCCGGATGCCATTCGCCGGAATCATCACGGATTTCAAAACCGGACTGCTTTTTCAGTTCCAAGCCGGATTCTGCGTTATCGAATGCAATATGAACTCTGCTTCCCTCCGGATAGGCACACCGGAACAGC
This sequence comes from uncultured Ruminococcus sp., assembly GCA_902796255.1. GTDB lineage: Bacteria > Bacillota > Clostridia > Oscillospirales > Ruminococcaceae > UBA3855. The sequence goes on along the minus strand of CADBOP010000015.1, from coordinate 11,529 downwards.
GGGGCAGTGGTATCTTCTTCCTGAAGATGATACACTTCTTTCAGAGCCTGCAAATATAATCTTTCTGCCGGAATCCGTTTGTTCTTCGGGTGAATCTCGTTAAATTCCCCACAGTCCAGAATGACTGCAAGTCCGGTATTTTTAGTATTTCTGTAGACAGTTTCCTGTGCCTGACGAATGCTGCACCAGTTTGTCATATTTTTAGTATCTTCATAGCCGTGCATGGGAAGCTGTACCAGTAAAAACGGCAGATTTTCATCCTGAAAATCTTTTCTCCACTGCCGAATCAGACAGGATAATAAAATTTCATAGCCTTCCGGCCGATGGTCGTCCGATTCGCCCTGATAATATAATACTCCCCGAAGGGTATACGGAATGATTCTTGTTATCATCGTATCATACAAACCATGAGGCCGGAGCGGATTTATCGGTGCAGAAGGGCCGGGATAACGGTTTTCTCCGCAGATTTCCAGCACTTCTTCCCATGAAATTTCCGGATTTTTCTGGTAGCATTCAGCACATTTTTTCTGCCAGTTCTCATGATATTCGCAGTAATCTAAATATGCCTGATTTGCTTCTTCATCAGATAAACCAGCCATACCCAGTGCATAGTCTTTCAGATAGGCTTTTCCTGTTTCAGTAGATTCCAGCATTTCACGGCTGAGCCATGCACTTGCAGAAGTACCGCCGTAATTGCATTCAACAAGTCCGACTGTAACCCCTAATTTCTTGGCTAACAGACAGCCGAAATAATAGCCGACAGCTGACCAGACAGCACAGGTATCACGTTCCGGCAGCTGCCATGCAGAAGCGGTTTCTTCCTGATAGAATGCCTCATCGAAAAAGCCTCTTTTGCAGACATGATATAATCTGACATGGGATTCCTGACAGGTTTCGAGAGCAGGTTCAGGAGAAGCGGAATTTATCAGAGCCATTTCCATATTAGACTGCCCTCCGCAGAGCCAGACTTCGCCAATCATAATATCAGACAGAATTATTTCTTCTTTCTGAACAGAAATTTTCAGCTGATACGCTCCGCCGGCGGGCATAGGTGGAAGGGTGACGTTCCATTTTTGATTTTGGGTTCTGGTCTGTACAGAACAACCATTCAGGGAAACGGTGACAATTTCATTTTCTCCGGAAGCCGTCCCCCATATCCGGATGGGTTTGTCTCTCTGCAAAACACAGTGATTTGTAAAAATTGGTGCAGTTCTGAGCATGGTGTTTCATCCTTTCTGGATATAATATCTATTTTTTATTATAGCTTAAAATATAGTGTATGTCAATAAGAATTATGTGAAAAAACAAAAAGCCCTGATTTCGTGAATCAGGACTTTTATTTGTCATGAACATATTTTGGTTTAATTTAAACCACGATTTTTTATTTCTTGAGCAACAGCGGCCATTTTAGCAACGCTCCAGCCATACGGATTAGTTCTTGAAATCCGGAGAAGTTCCGCATCAGAAAGTCTTTTCACATCAGCCGGAACGTCAACTTTACCACCACTTAAAATATCGAGAAGTCCCATTCATCTCACCTCTTTTCAATATATATTCCACGGCTTTCCAAAATTGATTTAATTGCAGCCATTTGTGCAGCCGTATCCATGGTACGAGATTCTTTTGAAAGGTTAGTAAACTCTGTTTTGAGAGAAGAAGTATCCCACGATTGATACATCTCTTTATAGGCCTTAGTATCTTCAACACCTTCAGCGAAACGTCCCAACATTGCACCAGCTATTTCCTTTGTTTTTTCCGGATTTTCAATAGCTTTCTTTCCAAGAAGTACAGCACCGCCAATTAATAAAGCTTCAAATAACATATTTATACCCCCTTGAAATTTTATTTGTAAAATTATATTGCAAAAATTTTTAAAAAGTGTTATAATAAAGTGTTAGGCTTTTTTGTTCAGCCTGTATATATTTTCTAATATTATTATACTTCATTTGTTGCGATTTGTCAATAGCAAAAACGCATTTTGTTGAGTTTCTATTTTTTGCACAAAAATGAAAGGGGCTTTTTGTATGTTTTATGAGAGATTAAGAACAGTTTGTAAAGAAAATAACACGTCTGTATCTAAAATGTTAAAAGATTTAAATCTCAGTACAGGCAGTACAGGACACTGGAAAAAAGGTATGCTCCCGAAAGGAGAAGTACTCATGCAGATTGCCGAATATCTGAACACTTCTATTGACTATCTGATTTTCGGGGAGTACAGAACCAACCTCAATGAAGAACAGCTCAGACTTCTGGAACTCTACGAATCCACCCCAGAACGTGCGAAATATAAAGTTCTCTGCGATTTTGAAAATATTGTCAATATCGAGATTGAAAAATTCGCTTCCAAAAAAGAGGCAGTATAATGATGTATAGATATAATAAAAAATAACCGCCGTACTGTCAAGGAAACAAGTACGGCGGTTATTCATTTAGGAGATTTGGAGTTTTTTTTAATTGGAGTGCAGGTTTAATAAAATCTATCCCATCCTTTCTGAACTGTATTTTGAGGGTAAAACAGAAGCTGAGGGAAGCGTTCTGTTTCTGCTTATATAACAACACAGACAGAAAAATATTGGATGGCTTTTTTATTTTTACAAAAAGTTCATAAAATTCATAAAAAATTAATATTTTATTTTCCTCTCCGGTATTCAGTCGGGGTCATCTGGAAAAACTTCTTGAAACTTCTCATGAAATGAGAATAATCATAACCGCATTTTCGGGAGATTTCCTGTAGCGTATCAGAAGTATGCAGAAGCAGATATTTCCCGTGTTCCATCTTGGAACGACGGATATCATATGCACATGTTACCCCGAAAGCTTTCTGATAAATTTTACAGAAATAAGAACTGCTGATATTCAGACTCTGACTGCAAAGTGAAACAGACCATTCCTGTTCCGGATTCTGATAAATCTGATTCCGGATAGTTTTTAAATCTTTATAATGCAGCTGTTCGGAATAAGTCGCTTTATTATTTCGTGCTTCTGTCATGAGAGCGGCCGCAGCAGTCAGAACAGTTTCTTTTGTGAGAAGCTGAATAGAATCATCAGCCAGAAAAGCCGCCTGCAATGGCAGAACAATTTGTTTCTGGGAATGCTGGTGCTGTTCAAAATGGTCACGGAGATTCTGAATCAGTAAGTTATGATACTGAGAAAAAGCCGGCTCTGAACCTAAAATCAGAAAGTCACTCTCTCCGGTTCTGAGACATTTTTCATGATAGTTGCATGTATTCTGGAGATATTCTGCGAAAGCAACAAGCAGCTTGTCTTTCTGAATTGTGCCGCCGTTTTCGGCAACCCGATACAGTCCGGCAATGTGCAGGGAAATCCAGAAACAGGTTTCATTTCTGTCCTGTACATCAGAAAGATAATCATTCCAGATATGCGGCAGCTGATTTAAATTATACAGACCTGTCAGCGTGTCACGCACCTGTGAAAGATAATCATGATAAGCCAGACTCTGAAGCATATTCCGGACACGGAGAAATTCCAGACCGTTGCTGATTTCCCGACAGAACCGCAGATAATAAGGATTCACACTGTCGGCTACTTCATGATATTGCAGAAGTGAATAGCCAAAGCATCTGTTCTGAAAACAGATAGCTGTAAAGAAAGTGGCTGTCGGCACAGAGGCTTTCTGAAAATCCGGCGGCAGCATGTCAGAGAGTGAAAAAACCGTATAACTGCCGTTATAATGCATCCGGAGCATGTTTTCTGAATAACCGCTTCTTACATGAGAATCATGATTTTCTTCATTCCAGTGTTCACACAGACAGAGACAGTAAAGTTCTTTTTCATAATAATACGGGTCAAAGAAGACATAATTAAAATCATACATTGTTTTAATAAAGCCTTCCAGAGTCGTACAGGATAGTAATTTGGCAGATAAACTGCTGTCGATATAATTTTCTTCCAGACGGGGATAATTAAAATCCAGCTGTTCAGAAAATTCAGCTGTCTGGTGGCAGCCACAGCTTTCACGGCAAAGAAGTTTTCCTGTTTCGGATTTATGGCTTGCCAGAGTCTTTCCGGTCATAAGTTCATAAAGCTGACACATGGCATTTCTGCCAAGCTGCTTCCATGCCGGAGAATATGTTGTCACAGCCGGCACATGCAGAACAGATTCCAGCACGCCGTCATAGCCTGTAACCAGAATATCTTCCGGCACAGAAATCTGATATTTTCTGAGGGCATCACAAAGCGAAACAGCCATCATATCATTTGCACAGACAACCGCATCCGGCAGAGAACGGGAACCGTCAGCAAATTCCTGTGCCAGCTTCTGGGCTGCAAAAATATAAAAATCGCCATAGATAATATTCTCTTCCGGACAGGAGAGACCGGCTTCAGTCAGAGCTTCCTGAAATCCTGCAAGCCGTTCCAGTGATACAGGATTTCCGGCAGGGCCTGTCAGACAAACCAGATTCTCACAATGATGTATTTGTATCAGATGACGGGTAATTTCTGCCATGTCTTCACGGTCGGGATACCATATCTGTACAAACGGGTTTGGCTCAATGCCGATGCGTACAATAGGTTTTGGGCAGTTCTCCAGCAGAAAGCGTTCAATTTCTTCTGCATATTCATGAGAAGCAAAAGAGTACGGCACAAAAATCACACCGTCAAGCAAAGAAAACTGTATCATATGCAGGAGATTTTCTTCACCGAAGCTGAGTTGCATTGTTTCTTCCTGCATTACAAAAATACAGGCACTGATATTTCTGGAAAAAGCTTCTTCAAGAATGCCGGAAAGCTGCCGGCGGTTGGCAGTCTTGTAAAGTTTCCCCATAATGATTCCGATTCGGGACGGTTCTGTCATAAATCTCCTCGCTTTCTGACAGCGTTTGTTCCGGCGGCATATCATGTCCTGCTAAGTAATCCAGTGTAGTACTAAACATATCGGCAATGCGGACAAGAATTTCCACAGGCATGGCATGAATGCCACGTTCATAGTTGGCATAAGTCCGGCGGCTGATGCCCAGACGCTGTGCCATTTTTTCCTGTGTGATGCGTTCTTTTTTTCGCAGGGTGCGGATTCTCTCGTGCAGAATATTTCTGGTTTCCTGATATTGCTGTGTCATCATAATAAATTACCTCCTCTTGCATGTAAGTTGTTTTGGATAACAAACAGGCTTTCTATTTAATAAGACAATGCAGAGGCAAAAAAAATGACATTTTTTTAATAATTTTCTGATTTTTTGTACATATGCACAAACGGAACGGCTGTTTTTTGTTGATATTTAACGCACAAGGGCAGACATATCCCGTTTTGCCTGCCCTGATTTTTTGAAATTATTATAGCATGTTTCGGCTCTCTTGTCAAGTACCGGACAGGATTTCACAGGAAAAACCTGCATTTTTTAGACTGATGTCTATTTATGAATAAAAAATTATGCAAGTTAAATATATAAATTTATACATTTTTGTGTAATTTGACTAAAATAAAAAATATAATTTGTCAAATATACCAATTGTATTTTTTGATAAAATTTGCTATAATATTTTCAATACCGGATATGCCAAGGGGGCATAGTTTTGAGAAGAATCCGGTTGTACTTGAAAGGGGAATGATTTCCAATGAGAATGCAAACAATGAAATCTTGTCTGGCTGTTCTTCTGGCAGCCGCAACTGTGGCTTGTTCCGCAGGTATCTCTGCACAGGCAATTACTGCTGTTCCGTCTGAGAATACGAATATTACAGCAACAGCAAGTGAAAGTACTGTAAAATTTACCAATTCTTCCTGTTATCAGGAAGGCGTGTTCGCTGAATGGTCTGCTGTATCCGGTGCAACAGGCTATAATGTTTATGTAGACGGCACACAGATTGATTCTATGCTGATTCGTCAGTATAAAGCCTGCTTCCGTGCAGATGCTGTTGGTCTGAAAGCTGGTTCTCATACACTCAAAGTAGTGCCGATTGTCAGCGGAAAAGAAGATACTTCCAAGGCAGCAGAAGTCAAGCTGACTTCCAGTGCCCATGACCGTTCCGGCTTCGGCTTTGTGAATGGTACTTCTTCCGGTGCTTATAATGATGACGGTACACTGAAAAGCAATGCAACAGTTGTGTATGTAACCAATGCTACAAAAGATACTGTCAAAGTCACACTGCCAGATAAAAAGGGTGCAGAAACTGTTCTGACAGGCGTACAGAATATTATTACCAATCTCAAGAGCAATACTAAAGTAGGCCCTGTAGCTATCAGATTTATTGGCAATATCGAAGACCCTGCTAATATGTCCAGCGGTGACCTGTATGTAGATACAGTTACCTGCGGCCTGACTATTGAGGGTATCGGCACAGATACTACTTTTAATGGCTTTGGTCTGGTAATAAAAAATTCTTCCAACGTAGAAGCCAGAAACTTAGGCTTCATGAACTGCAACAGCTCCGAAGGCGATGACTGCGGACTTCAGCAGAAAAATGACCATATCTGGGTGCATAACTGTGATTTCTTCTATGGCGATGCCGGCTCTGATGCTGACCAGGTAAAGGGTGACGGTGCTCTGGATACCAAAACTTCTACTTATATTACACATTCTTATAATCATTTCTGGGATAACGGAAAATGCAATCTTCAGGGCATGAAATCAGAATCCACAGAAAATTATATTACTTATCATCATAACTGGTATGACCATTCTGATTCACGTCATCCGAGAATCAGAACATGCTCTGTTCATATTTATAATAACTATTTTGACGGCAATGCAAAGTACGGCACAGGTGTGACTATGGGGGCATCTGCATTTGTGGAAAACAACTATTTCAGAAACTGCAAGTATCCGATGCTGGCTTCCATGCAGGGTTCTGATGTAGCTACAGGCGGTACTTTCTCCAGCGAAGACGGCGGTATCATCAAGTCTTACGGCAACTACATGACCGGCCAGAAAGCTTATGTTACTTATCAGAAAGACAATACAGAATTTGATGCCTATGAAGCTTCTTCCAGAACAGAACAGGTTCCGGCTTCTGTCAAGACAAAGCAGGGCGGCACAACTTATAACAACTTCGATACTGCAAGCAGTTTCTACAGCTATACAGCAGATAAGGCCGAAGATGTTCCGGCTAAAGTAACAGCCAATGCAGGCCGTGTACAGGGCGGCGATTTCCAGTGGAAATTTGATAATTCTGTCGATGATGAAAGCTATGCTGTCAATGCAGAACTGAAAGCAGCTCTGGTAGCATATAAAGATTCTATCGTAGCCATCGGCAGCGGTTTTTCTGATTCCACAGACCCGTCTGCTTCTACATCTGCACAGGCAACAGAAACCACCAAGACAACTACTGCTACAGAAACCAAAGCGGAAGCAACAGGTACACAGGTAACACAGACCCCTGTTTCCGGTTCTGCTTATGTGCATAATTTCACAGAAAACGGCACTTCCAGCAGTTTCTATACAATTACAGGTAATCTTTCCACACAGAAAGGTTCTGTCACTTATGACGGAAAAACACTGACACAGTGCCTCAAAATGGAAAGTGCAACTTCTGTCAGCTTCAATGCTCCGTCTGCCGGCACGCTGACACTGGTATTCGCTGAAAGTGCAGCAACTATCAAGCTTGACGGCACAAAACTGACTGCCACAAACGGTGTGATTACAACAAATGTTTCTGCCGGCAGCCATACACTGACTAAGGCTGATGCTGTAAATCTGTTCTATATGGCTTATGCTACAGACGGCAGCTCTGCCGGAACAACTGCTCCGGCTGAAACAGGTGCAACACAACAGACCCAGACAGAAACAACAAAAATCAATCCTTCCAGTGATGTAGACCTGAACGGCATCAAAGTTATCAGTGCAGGCGGCTGGAATGAAATGCTCTATGTTGTATATTCCGGTGTGAAAGATGCCGATGTAACAGGCGTTTCCTACAGCGGTGCGGTTTCCGGTTCACTGACAGGTGATGACTTTAAATATCTGGTCAGAGATACTGACAGCGGTCTGAGAGTAGATATCCCCGGCGTTCCGGCTGGTACGTATTCTGTATCACTGACAACCGCCAAGGGTGTTATCACACAGAGCGGTCTGGAAGTCAATGCACAGGACCGTTCCGGTTATGCACATTTTGATTATACTGAGGGTGTCGGTGGTTATACAGACAACGGCACAATCAAGAAAAATGCAATTGTACTCTATGTAACAGAAGAAAATAAAAATACTGTTTCCGTCACTTCCAAAGACGGTACAACCGTAACGGGTATCGGTAATATTCTGAACTCTGCCGGTGAAGATATCGGTGGCGGAAAGACTTCCAACGGCGGTACAAAGCCGAACACGAACAGCGGTATTATCAAGAAGCTGGCACAGGACGGCACACCTCTGGTTGTCAGAATTATCGGCAATGTCACAGCTCCGGAAGGGGTTACAGCATATGACTCCACTGATTTGGGCGGTTCTGTTGGTGATAACGGCGGTATGGCCAGAATGAAGTCCGGTAAGGATATCACAATTGAAGGTATCGGCACAGATGCTTGTGTGAACGGCTGGGGCTTCCACTTCATGGCAGAATCTGCTGCACCGACACTTGGCAAGAGCTTTGAAATCAGAAATATTTCTTTCAGAAATGTTCCGGAAGACTGTGTTGGTATGGAAGGCGTGCAGGAAAGCTCTACCCTGAGTGCTCCTGTAGAAAGATGCTGGGTTCATAACTGCGAATTCTACAAGCCTACAATTTCCAATCCCGCAGAATCTGACAAGGCCGGTGGTGATGGTGCGTGCGACTTCAAGAGAGGTCTGTATTTCACAAACAGTTACTGCTATTATGAAGGCTATCACAAGACCAATCTTGTTGGTGCATCTGACAGCAATTTGCAGTTCCATCTGACATATCATCATAACTACTGGAAAGACTGTGAATCCAGAGGCCCGCTTGCTCGTCAGGCCAATATTCACATGTATAACAATATTTTCAGCGGTCAGACAAGCTACTGCATGAATCCCAGAGCCAATGCCTATATCTTCTCAGAATATAATCTCTTTGAAAACTGCAAGAATCCGATGCAGGTAAAACTGGGTGCAGTCAAGAGCTTCAATGACGTACTGAACAACTGCAAGGGCGATATGGACGGTACTGTTGTAACTGACAAGAGCACAAAAGTAGATACTGCCTGCCAGTATGCTAATTTTGATACCAATGCTGCTGTCTGCTATATTCCTTCCGGAGATTATTTCCTCCAGACAGATACTTCCAAGCTTGCTTCTTATTTTGAAACATACGGCGGTACAATGGACGAAACTAAGGTAGTCAACGGCACAACTTCCGCATCTGCTTCCGGTGAAACCACACCGACAGAAACAGAAACTACACCTACAGAAACTACTTCAGCAGGTATCAAGGGCGATGCTGACAATGACGGAAAGCCTGTTAATATCTTGGACGTTATTACTGTAAACAAGGCTGTTCTCGGCAAAGAAAAACTTTCTCCCGAGGGTCTGGCCAATATTGACTTCAACGGCAATAATAAAGCAGATTCTGAAGAATCTCTCCAGATTCTGAAATATATCGTTGGTCTGGTAACAGAATTATAATTCTGCATTTAAAAAAATAATCAAGAAAAGCTCTGCTCCGGCAGGGCTTTTCTGTTTTCCGGAGTCGTGTCAAAATTTTACTATTTTTATCAAGAAAATGATATAATTTCATATAAAATCCTGATATAATAAAAACATAATCAGAGCTGATGTGCACTGTCAGCTCAGAAACGGTTCAAAAATTTATTATATTTCTTTTGAGAGGGGAAATTTTTTATGAACAAGAAAACTTTCAGAAAACGTGCTGCTGTTATCGCTGTATGTGCTGCAATGATGACTTCTGCTCTGCCGATGGCTCAGATTTCTGTATCTGCTGCCGGTGCACTCATCAGCAATGGTACTTTTGAGGGAGGTACTTCCGGCTGGGGAATGTACAAGGAAAGCGGCGGCTCTGCTGCACTTTCTTCCGAAAACGGCAAACTGGCTTTCAAAGTCAGCAGCACAGGACAGAAAACATATTCTGTCCAGATGTATTATGATATTATTCCGCTGTATCAGAACGGTGTATATAAGCTGACTTATGATATTTCCTGCACTACTAACAGATTTGTAGAAGGCATGATTCAGCAGAACGGCGGTACTTATCAGGCTTATGTATGGGATGGTCTGGATATCGGCCCGACTCCCCAGAAAGTAGAACATGTATTTACAATGGAAGCAGAAACGGATATTATGTCCAAGCTTGTATTCAACTGCGGTTTACAGGAAAAGGACGGCGGTGCTCTGCCGGAGCATACGATTTATCTGGATAACGTTTCTCTGGAACTGATTGATGACAGCAAGGTTGACCGTGAAGCCGCAAAAGGCTATCAGCCGTCTATCATGACCAATCAGGTAGGCTACAAGACAGACAGCAAGAAAACTGCTGTATTCAGAGATGTTACCAATCAGACAGAATTTTCTGTTGTAAATGCTTCTACCAAGAAAGTAGTATATACTGGTAAACTTTCCAGTGCAATTAATAACGGTTCTGCAAATGAAACAGATTATGTCGGCGATTTCTCCAAAGTCACCACACCGGGTACTTATTATATTCAGTGTGCAAATCTGGATGATTCCTATCAGTTCAAGATTGAACAGAATCCGTATACAAACTTGCTGACAGATTCTGTAAAAATGCTGTATCTCCAGAGATGTGGCACTACAGTGACAGATGCAGATTTCGGTCATGGTGCATGTCACAATACACAGGCTAAAGTCTATGGTACAAATGATAAAATTGATGTTTCCGGCGGCTGGCATGATGCCGGCGACTATGGCCGCTATGTTGTACCAGGTGCAAAGGCTGTTGCTGACCTGCTCTATGCATATATGGCTAACCCCGATATGTATAAGGACAATACAGGCATTCCGGAAAGCGGAAACGGCAAGGCGGATATTCTTGACGAAGCAAAATTTGAACTCGACTGGATGTTTAAAATGCAGGCTGCAAATGGCGGTGTATATCATAAAGTAACTTGCGAAAACTTCCCTGGTTATGTTGCTCCGGAAAAAGAAACCGACCCGCTGATTGTGACTCCTGTTACAACAACGGCTACTGCTGACTTCGCTGGTGCAATGGCTCTTGCTGCCGAAGTATATAAATCCTATGATTCTGCATATGCTTCCAAGTGCCTCGATGCTGCCAAGAAAGCATGGGCTTTCCTTGAACAGAATCCGAATCTGATTTTCCAGAATCCGCAGGATATCACTACTGGTGAATATGGTGACAAGTCTGACAGAGATGAACGCTATTGGGCTGCTGCTCAGCTCTACAGAGCAACCGGAGAAAGCAAATATCTGACCGCTATGGAAAGCATTTCCACACAGACCGGCATGGACTGGGCTCTGGTTGGTGACTATGGCAATATCGCTATCCTGACCATGAAAAATGCTGACAAAAATTCCACAGCTTATCAGAATGCAAAGAAAGCCGTTCTGAATCAGGCTGACAAATTCCTGAAAAATTCTGAATCTTCTGCTTATGGTGTGGCTCTGACAAAATTTGACTGGGGCAGCAAT
>CADBOP010000014.1 GCA_902796255.1 uncultured Ruminococcus sp. | reverse complement strand
TTGTGATAGCCTCTCTGGTTGCAGTAGGGGCATTTCATGTTTCTGTTAAAACCAATATGCGGAGCGAAAAAAACAGCTTTCATAGTCGGAATATAGACTTTCTGACAGTTGGGGCATTCATAATAGCCTGTATCATGTTCCAGCTTGATACAGTAGAAAGCACCAGTCAGGAAAATGATTGTGCTGATGATGAAAAATACGAATTTCCAGCCTTCTATATCAGAGAAAGAAAGCTGTGTTTCACCTTTGGTGAGTTCCTCCCAGCACAGTGCAAAAAGCATCAGGAAATAAAATACGGTGCTGAGAATGCCAATAATCAGTTCCAGATGCAGGAGCTTTTTATTATTAAGTTCCTCTTGTTTCTGTAATTGGATTAAATTTTCCTCTGCCATTTTCTGATAGTTCATCATATTCAGTCGTTCACCGCTCAGAAGTTCGTTGATATTGATTTCCAGTGTTTCACACAGTTCAGGAATCAGAGAAATATCCGGCATACATTTTCCGGTTTCCCATTTGGAAACCGCTCTGTCGGTAATGCCGAGCTGTTCAGCAAGAACGGCTTGTGTGAGTCCTTTTTCTTTTCTGCATGAAGCAATGAATTTTCCAATCTTCTGTTGGTTCACGGTGAACTCCTCCTTTCTGAGTATGATTCTATCACAAATCCGCCGGAATGTAAACATACCAGCGGTTGAGTGCTGAAAATGCCGATATTGCTTGCATTCAACCGCAGGTAGAGAACAGCGGTTCTGCTGATTATTTCAGAGCATCCAGTAATTCCTGACCATAAACATCTGCAAAGATGTCTTTTACACCTGATGTGGCCTCCTGAAAAGGTTTCAAATCAGGGTAAACAATTTCCATGCCGGCATCTTCCAGCCGCTGCACCATATCGATAGTTTCATTTTTAATCAGAATCCGGTTTTGATTTCCGGCAATCTCTGCCGCAGCAGAAATTACTTCCTGATATTCCGGTTTCAGGCTGTCCCAGATGTCCTGACGGATTGTGAAAGGCATTGCATCATAGCTGTGATTCGTTACAGAAAGATATTTCTGTACTTCATAGAGTTGGTTATTATAAATAATCGGAATTGGGTTTTCCTGTGCATCGAAAGTACCATCTGCCAGAGCGTCTTTCAGTTCAGCAAACGGAAAACTCTGGGGATTGGCTGATAAAGCTTTCATGGTTTCCATAACAATCTGGTTTTCCGGTGTACGGATATTCAGGCCGTTCATGTCTTCTACTGTGTTGATAGCACCTACTTTTTCAGAAGTAGTTACACACCGGAAACCGTTGTCAAAATAAGAAAGTACATGAATGTTATAAGTCTCCAAATCTTTGTTGACTTCCTGAATAACAGGGCTGTCTACAAATTCCCATGCAGATTCAAAATCTTCAAACAGGAAAGGTAAGGCAGAAATACCGATTCTGGGAGCATAGGCAGCATAATTTCCGGCACTGGAAACAGTCATGTCCACATCACCAGTTGTCATTTTCTGGATTAATTCCGCATCGCTGCCAAGTTCGCCGGAAGGGTGCAGCTCTACAAGAATATTGCCGTTTGTCTGTTCTTCGACAATATTCTGGAAAATTTCCAGAGCTGTGCCACGGGGGTCATCTGGTGCGGTAGAATAACCGGCCTGAAGTGTGAGCGGATAAGAAATGGCGATGGGTGCATTTTTGGGTGCTTGGTTACTGGACTGGGAACTTGCCTGACATCCGGTAAGTACAAACAGCAGTGCAGCAGCAGTTAAGATTGAAGTGCTTTTTTTCATAAAAATTCCTCCTCCTGAAACAGGTGTTTCAATTTGTATAATATATTTATATTACTGATAAAATAAATAAGTTTCAGAATTGCCTTATGATAGTGCAGTTTTATAAGACAAAACTGATTTCCTCTCAAAGAACAGAGCTTTAATGCTCTAATAATAATCTTTCGTCACAGTATTCACAGGTAAGTGTTGTCTCCTCACCAATAAAGCTTTTCGGAAGATAAGATTCATGGTTAGTAATGCATTTCGGATTTTTACAGAAAATGCCGTTATGTGTATGACCATATAAAAGCTGTGTTTTCGCCGGACTTTGTAGCATGGTCAGAATCAGAGACATCCTGACATACATGCCGTATCGGGCTTGCTTGAAATATAAAGCTCTGGGGTCATCATCCACAGCAACTGCAATTTCATCAACACGGGGCAGGGGATGCAGTACAATCATATCCGGTTTTGCCAGTTTCATTTTCTGTGTGGTTAAAATATAAGTATCTTTCTGGGTTTCGTATTCCTCCGGAGAAGCAAAGCGTTCCCGCTGGATTCTTGTCATGTAGAGTACATCAAGTTTGGGCAGTGCTTCTTCAAGACTCTGCGTTTCTTCAAAAGTACCGCCGTGTGCTCGGATAGTGTCTTTGATATAAGAAGGCATTTTTAATTCTTTAGTAGAAATCATGATAAAATGATTGTCTGCATAACAGCTCATCGCCTTGCAGAGTGAATGCACCGTCCGGCCGTTGAGCAAGTCACCGCAGACACCAATGGTTAATCCGGAAAGTGTTTTCTTTTCCGCTTTGAGTGTGAGCAGGTCGGTCAGTGTCTGGGTCGGGTGCAGATGCCCCCCGTCTCCGGCATTGATTACAGGACACTCAGCAGTAAGAGCGGCGGCTTTGGCTGCTCCGACAGTGGGATGACGAATCACAAGTACATCAGAATAGCCGCTGATGATTTTTGTTGTATCTTTGAGATTTTCCCCTTTGGCCACAGAAGAAGTCTGAGGATTGTCAAAGCCGATAATAGTACCGCCTAATCTTAGCATAGCTGTTTGAAAAGACATCTGGGTTCTGGTAGACGGTTCATAAAACAGCGTTCCCATAATTTTTCCCTTACAGCTGTCTGCATAGAGAGCGGGATTTTTTATAATATCTTCTGCCTGTGTAAGCAGACCATTCCACCAAGTGACAGGATAATCATTAAGGTCAATCAGATGCGGATAAGCAGAAATCATAAAAATACCTCCAGTTTTATAATAATCAGGAATTTTCCTGAAAGATTTCATTCCAGTGATAAGAAATTTCTTTTGCGGAAATAATCAGAATACATTCACGGCGATAAGGATGTTTATCAAAATGCAGTTCGCACCGGAACAGAATATCATCCGTATCCATCCCCTGATAAGCATAGAGAAATTCCAGCTGTTCGCCTTGCCTGATACGCTTCATGAATTCTTCAAGAGAGATTTCATAGCGGTAAGTGCCTTCATATTCTTCATTAATCAGATAGATTGTGATATTTACATCCGGATTGGTGTAAAGCAGCTGGATTCTCATTTCAGATTCTCCTGTATGAGCGAGTTCCTGAAAGGGCTTCTGTGCCTGCGTTTCACGGAGATAAAAACCCTCTGAGAAATGGAATGTCAGAATATTTCTCTGGAGCGTGACAGCATCAGCAAAGCAGTCATGCAGAGAAATATCATGTTTCTGATTGGTATCAGAATAGAGATAATGAATCATGAAAATTGCTCTCCTTTTCAGTAGTGCCGGCTTAATTTTTTTAAGTCCCTATGATAATTATAATAAGAATTGAAAGAAAAGTCAAGCAAAATTTAGCCTAACTGAGAAAATTCAATTCTTCCGGATTGAGAATCCACAATAACCGCAGAAGTATGGGGATGATTCCAGTCTGCATTGGTGGAAAGAATATAGATATTGGTATTTGTTTCTGATGCATATTCTTCAAAAGAAGATTCTTCCCAGAGACTGCCGACAGCAACAGAGATGGATTTGAAATTTTCGCTGTCCAGTTCATAGGAATGGCCGTGCAGTTCCGTCATAGGGAAATCATACTGAGCTTGTGCGGAATAGATTTTTTCATATTCCTGAGCCTGTTCGGGAGTCGTGACGAAAGAAACACAGTAATTTCCTGCCCCCTGCATGATACTCGGTGTATAGCTGAATGTATAGTCACTGACAACGGCATCTGCAAAATCAGGGAAATAATCCGGTTCTTTGATATTCTGATACAGATTGATATAGGCTTTCTGGAGCGGATATTTCCAGAGGCTGTGCGAATTGAAAATAAACGGCGGCATCAGATAAAGAAAGCACATGCCGAGTAATAAAAATGTATCTGCTACAGCAAGGAGAGTTTTCCCTGCAATAGGAAGAAAACCGTGTGCTTTTTTCATCTTCCGGAGAATGAGCAGTAATATAATGCTGACTCCGCAAAGAATCAGCCGGAACTGGGAAATATTTATCAGAGTACAGTGAATGACAGTTACAAAAACTAAAAATACTGTCACAACATGCGTGAAAATAAAAAGCACTGTTTTTTTCTCTTCCTGCGGTTCACCCACAACCGCAGGAAGATTTGAATTTTCAGTCTGTTTCATGATGAAAGACTCCCGAAAGCAATGGATTCGCCCTCAAAATAAACTGCATACCAGATTAAGAACATAAAGACAGTCCAGATTTTCCGGCTGTTATCTGCTTTGCCGTTTTTATGGTCATCTAATAATGCCATTAACTGGTCAGTATGGAAAAATTGTTCTGCTGTTTTGCCTTTGAAATATTTTTTGACAATGTCATAATATTTGTCTTCTTTCAGCCAGACCCTGATAGGAACAGGAAAACCTAATTTTTTCTTGGCAGCGGTTTTTTCTGTTTCTTTCGGTGTATCTTTCTTGGCAGCCAGACGCATTGCATATTTTGTGATATAAGGCGTGTCTTTATCCGTGATTTCCTCTCTGGTCACTCTGTAGTAAGAGGGAATCTGCTCTGCAACATACATGACTTCTTTATCAAGAAAAGGCACACGAAGCTCGAGAGAATGTGCCATGCTCATTTTATCAGCTTTCAGAAGAATATCACCAGCCATCCACATGTGTAAATCAAGATACTGCATTTTCGTGACATCGTCCATGTCCTTCACTTTTTCATAATAAGGTGCAGTAATTTCCTGCGGGTCAGGGGCATTGGTCTGGATTTTTAATAAGCTTTTGCGTTCTTCAGGAGTGAACATATAAGCATTGCCGATAAAGCGTTCTTCAATGTCTTTGCCCTTGCGAACTAAAAAGTTAATCCCTTTTCCGGAATGGAACTTTCCGGCAACTGAACCGATGCTTCTTCTTAATCCTCTCGGAAGTTTATCATAAGCAGTGCCGTTAGGTTCGCTGTAGACATTGTAGCCACCGAAAATTTCGTCTGCCCCTTCACCGGACAACACAACTTTGACCTGCTCAGAAGCTAACTGACATACGAAAAATAAAGCAATCGCAGCAGGGTCGGCAAGAGGTTCATCCATCTGATACTGGATATGTTTCAGTTCTCCCCAGTATTCTTCCGGTGCAATCACTTTGGAATAATTCCTTTTCCGGATAGCTTTGGAAAAGTTTTTAGCCCAGCCGATTTCATTGTATTTTTCATCATCACCAAAACCAACTGTAAAAGTTTTGTCTACATCAGCCACTGCGGCAACATAACTGGAATCCACACCACTCGACAGAAACGAACCAACTTCTACATCGGCGATTTTATGTGCTTTGACAGAATCATGAAAAACTTTGGAAATTTCATCTACCCATTCATCAAGAGAAGGCTCTTCTGCGGGTTCAAATTCTACATCCCAGTAGCGTTTGATGATAAGCTGGTTATCCTGATAGAGAAAATAATGTGCAGGCGGAAGCTTATAGACATTCTTGAAAAATGTTTCTTCCATAGCAGAATACTGAAAAGTCAGATACTCTTCAAGAGCATCGGGGTTCAGCTCTTTGATAAAAGCAGGATGCTGTAAAAATGCCTTGATTTCAGAACCAAACATGAAAGTGTCATCCATCAGTGCATAATATAACGGCTTGATGCCGAAAAAGTCTCTTGCCCCGAAAAGCGTTTTGGTTTCTTTGTCCCAGATAACAAAAGCAAACATGCCCCTTAATTTTTCAAGCAGGTCTGCACCATATTCCTGATAACCGTAGAGCAGGACTTCAGAATCAGTTTTCGTCCGGAAATGATAACCCAGTTCTTTAAGCTCTTTCCGGATTTGCTTATAATTATAAATTTCACCGTTGAAAACCAGTACCAGATTGCCGTCTTCACTGTATAAAGGCTGATTTCCCTGTTCGGAAATGTCAATAATACTTAGTCTTCTGTGACCAAGAGCAATATCTTCATCAACATATTTTCCGCCGGCATCAGGCCCCCTGTGACGGATTTCTTCCATCATGTTTTCAATTACCTGATTCGCATCATTAATTTGATTCGTAAATCCTACAAAACCACACATAGAAATTCCTCCTGATTCAGAAAAAAATTTTTTTCTTTTTATTTATTATACTATAGAACAGCTTCTTTTGCAAGATTTTTTTAAGATTTTATGAAAAAGATAAGAAAACCCCTTGCAAAATAAAGCCATTTCGGTTATAATATTAATAGACAAAACCCAAAACGGAGGCAAGAAATTTTATGGCTAAGAAAAAAAAGAGAAAACACGGTAAAATAGAAAAAAGAAAGTCCGGCCCTTTTTTACAGTTTAAATTAGGGGTGTTATTATTGCTGATTGTCCTTTCATTCGGCAGTACGTTCAGCATATATATGCTTTCAGTTGCTTCTGATGAAGAATACTGGCAGAATGAAATTGTAAACAGTTCTGAAAATAAAGCTTCTGAAGAAGAAAATAAACTTATCAAAAACAGAAAATCTGTTACCAACCCTGTACCGCTTTCTGACCGTGCCCAAGAAACACGTATGGAAGAAAGTGCTTTCATCGGGGAATTTTCTCCCCTGACAGCGTATTATAATACAAAAACAGAACTCGTCTTTACAGACAGTGTAACAGGAATGTCAGAATCCAGAATGAACAGTGTCAGCCGGAATGTAACAGAAGCAAAAGCCTTTTATATCTGGTACGGCTATCCGGAAAATGCAGAAGAAACTATCAATGCTCTGAAAAATCTGGTGTCCATTCTCCAGAGCCAGCATAATAAGCCGATTTATATATTAAATACTATTCCGGATATTGATGCAGAACAGTCCAGAAAAATCGATGAATGGAACAGTCAGCTGTTTGCATTCTGTGATGCTTGCAGCGTGCATTATGTGGATATCAATACCAGCCTGAAAAATGATGAAGGCACACTCGCCGGAGAATACGAGAATGACGAAACGCTGTATAAAGAAATCGGCGAATTGATTTTAACACATATTGCAGATTGAATTTGAAAGAAGGATTGCAATTGAAATTTTATATAGATTTTGAAAATGTAAGTGCAGGCGGACTAAAAGGGATTAACTCTTTGAAAAGTGATGATGTTGTGATTATTTATTACAGCAATAATCCGAATCTGAATATGGAAACTGTACAGAAAATGATACAGTCAAAAGCTAAAATCGAATTTCAGAAACTCTCTGACGAGATTAAAAATATGAATATGAAAAATGCACTGGATATTATTATTCTTAATGACATTGCAAGAATTACAAATAAAAATGAAACAATTGCAGTAATTACCAACGACAGTGGCTATGATATGATGATTCGTAAGTTTACAGAAAACGGAAAAAAAGTGAAAAGAGCAGTTTCTATTTCAAAAATTTCTGCTTCTGAAACAGATACCACAACCAAACCTTCTTCCAAAATTAATGAACAGGCAATCAGTGCATTATTTAAAAAAGAACTTTCTTCATTTGCTTCGGATAAGCAGAAAATACTTAGTATTATTAAAAATTCAGAAACACGTTCTCAGATTAATAATACATTAACAAAATCATTTCCCAATAACACCGGAAAGATTATGCAGGCGATTAAGCCCTATATCAAGGATTTGCCTGGACGATAAGAAAAAATTTTCATGAAATATCCAGAAAAGCTTTGCTTTCAAAAGCAAAGCTTTTTCATTTTTTTTTTCGTTTGTGAAATAGTTGACAAATACTGTTTTTTGCAGTATAATAAAAGTATATTATTTTTTGAAAGGAATGAATTAAAATGGGTTTAACACTCACAGAAAAAATTCTCCGTGCACACCTCGTTGACGGCGAACCTGTCAAGGGGCAGGAAATCGGTATCAGAATTGACCAGACTCTGACACAGGATGCAACCGGAACTATGGCTTATCTCGAATTTGAGGCAATGGGTGTGCCTCGTGTCCGTACAGAAAGAAGTGTGGCCTACATCGACCATAACACCCTCCAGAATGGCTTTGAAAATGCGGACGACCACCGTTTTATCGGTTCGGTAGCAAAAAAACATGGTATCTATTTTTCCCGTCCGGGTAATGGTATCTGCCATCAGGTGCATTTGGAACGTTTCGGCATTCCGGGTAAAACTTTAATCGGTTCTGACAGCCATACCCCCACAGGCGGCGGCATCGGTATGATTGCCATCGGTGCAGGCGGCCTTGATGTCGCAGTCGCTATGGGCGGCGGTGCTTATTATATTACTTATCCCAAAATTGTCAAAGTCAACCTCACAGGCAAGCTCTCTCCTTGGGTAGCTGCAAAAGATGTTATCTTGGAAGTATTAAAAAGATTGTCTGTCAAGGGCGGTGTCGGCAAGGTAATCGAATACTGCGGCGAAGGTGTGAAAACACTCTCTGTTCCCGAACGTGCAACTATTACCAATATGGGTGCGGAACTCGGTGCAACCACTTCCATTTTCCCCTCTGATGAGATTACTAAACAGTTCCTCGAAGCACAGGGCAGAGGTGAAGTATGGACAGAACAAAAAGCCGATGATGATGCTGTCTATGATGAAGAAGTGAATATCAATCTTTCTGAATTAGTACCGTTGGCCGCCTGTCCGCATTCTCCGGATAATGTCAAGTCTGTAAAGGAAATCGAAGAAGAAAAGGGCGGCAAGATGAAGATTGACCAAGTCTGCATTGGCTCCTGTACCAACTCTTCTCTGCTGGATATGATGAAAGTCGCTCATATCCTCAAAGGAAAGACAGTACATCCGGATGTGTCGCTTGCAATTGCTCCGGGTTCTAAGCAGGTGCTGAATATGATGGCAGATATGGGCTTATTGTCTGTCATGATTGATGCAGGTGCAAGAATTCTGGAAAGTGCCTGCGGCCCTTGCATCGGTATGGGACAGTCTCCGAATTCTAAGGGAATTTCCCTGAGAACTTTCAACAGAAACTTCTTGGGACGTTCCGGAACTAAGGACGGACAGATTTATTTAGTATCTCCCGAACTGGCTGCCATCTCCGCAGTGACAGGCTATCTGACCGACCCCAGAGAAATCGGCGAAATGCCGGAATTTGTACTGCCTGAAAAATTCACAGTACATGATAATATGATTGCACTTCCGGCATCTGAAGAAGATGCAGATAAAGTCGAAATCCTGAGAGGGCCTAATATCAAGCCGTATCCGGAAACTGCTCCGCTGGAAGCCTCTATTGAAGCTCCGGTATCTCTGAAAGTAGAAGATAATATCACAACTGACCATATTATGCCTGCCGGTGCAAAGATTCTGCCTTTGCGTTCCAATATTCCGGCTATCTCACAGCACTGCTTTACAGTATGTGATGAGACATTCCCGACCAGAGCAAAGGAACTCGGCAAGAGCATTATTGTCGGCGGCTCTAACTATGGACAGGGTTCTTCCCGTGAACATGCTGCACTTGCTCCTCTTTATCTGGGAATCAAGGCAGTTCTGGTGAAATCTTTCGCAAGAATCCACAGGGCAAATCTGATTAATGCCGGCATTCTGCCTCTGACATTCGTGAATGAATCTGATTATGATGCAATTAATCAGGGCGATGTTCTGGAACTGGCTGACATTCGTGCAAAAGTAGAAGCAGGGGAAACACAGTTCAATGTCATCAACAAGACAACAGGCAAGGAAATTCCTGTTCTCTGCGAACTGACCGGCAGAACAAAGGATATTATGCTTGCAGGCGGTCTGCTGGACTATACCAGAGAAAACCTGAAATAATTA
>CADBOP010000013.1 GCA_902796255.1 uncultured Ruminococcus sp. | reverse complement strand
GCCAGAGAAATTGAAATCATCAACCAGATTTGCCGTGAACATGGAATTGAGCCGTTACCGCCTGAAACGTCCAGAGGGACACTTGAAATTCCAGAATACAAAGAACAAATTCACAAGACTGAGCAACTGAAAAAAGAAAATGAACAGGCTGAAACGCAACTCGCTGAAATCAGGAGTGAACTTGAACAAAGTGCCAAAAAGAAACGCAAAATTAAGACAATTGATGAAGTTAAAACTGGAAAAACTTTGACCGGAAAAGTTGTCCTTAGCCGAGAAGATTATGACGAAATTTCAAGTCTTGCCAAAAAACAGGTGGCAACTGAAAAACGTGAGAGCAGAGAGAAAAAACTCACCGAGGCACTCAAACAGAAAGATTTCCAGATTGCACAGCTCACCAGTGAAAATGCTGAATTAAAGGCGAAACTCAGTCCGAAAATGGGATTTATGTCAAGGGAACAGCTCAAAGCCTCTGTCAAAGATGTCGAACAGCGAAATTATAAGCGTGAAAATCAGCAATTGCGAGCGTTTATCCAAGATATGGGACTTTCTTTTCAGTTAAGCCATTACTTGCATCATCATAATGGAGATTTGGAATAGAAATGCAGAAAAATATTATATTTTGGGAATCATGGTTGACATTTCAGGTGAAGATGTTGATAAATTCCATACTGCTACTTTCATTTTCTTAATTTTTTTACCATCACCAAAATCAAGTAAATCCTCTCTTTTGAAAGTATTCAACAATTTATTAAGGCTACCCAAATCCACCGATGTCATGAGAAAGGCTTCTTCAGGGTCAATCAGTTTGCAATATGCCCATAACTGTCCCAAATCACGCAAAGTAAGACTTGTCTTCTTAGCCTCAATGAAAAATAGTTTTATATCATTATTCTTTCTGGCAATTCCTAAAACATCAATCTGAATACCAACACCCGTTGCAGTACTATTTATAATCCCATATTTATTGAGTACTTTATCAAGCCTCTCGCTATGTGCATCAATCGTCAATATTTCAAAGCCCTTATATTTGTCCCTTAGATAAGTATCTAACCATAATCGCATAGGTTCATAAAGTTCAAATTCACTTTTTACATTTTGATTATTTACCATAGCCTAAATCCTCTGCGATTTGTTTCCACGAATCATAGTGTTTTCCTCTGATTTGTGTCGGCAGAGAAATATCACTTTCACATGGATGGTGAGGCTTGACTTTATTTTTACCATTAACTTCCCAATAAAAATGATGTGTGACATCTGATGCCACAATGTTATTAGCCTTAAATCCTGCTATCAATTCATCGGAATACGTCTGTAACGCTTGTGTTTTATGAATAACTCCAAATCCTATTGGAAGGAACTCATTTGCATAAATCTTGATTTGATGCTCCTTTTTCCAGAAATTCGGCTTACCCTGATTGTATTTTGTAAGTTTACCATCTCTCATGTTCGGATGCGCCCAGTCAACATTTTGCACGGGAATTCCCACATCTTTGAGAAGATTGCAAATATCAACCACCATAAACCAGTTATTGGGAATTTCAATGTATACTCTATGTTTATATTTATCTATAAAATAATTACTTCGCCTGATATATCCCGTCACATCACAAAAGCCTCTAAGAAACATTTTTTTCTGGTCGGTAGTAAAAGAAAATACATCATTATGAATCCGCATATTGTTATGTGTAACAGCAGCACCTACATACCTCAGGATTTCTCTCATCAAAAAATCTTCTTCTGGCTTTGAAAACGACAAAATTGTGACAGTTTCATTTTGTGTAAACGATATTCCCGAACCAATCAAAGGCTCTAATACCTTGCGAATATCTGCTATGCTTGCTTTCACATAAATCTTGACATCATGAAAATCTTCTGTTTGCAATTTTTTATGTGGGATTTCAATTGATATGATTGGGTTTCCAGAATTATTATTTATTTCTCCATTACCGCAAATCATTCCCAACAGATATGCCATTTCATTGTTCATTATAAATTATACCCTCTATCAAAGTCATTTTTAAAATTTGTAGGAATATACCCAACAATTGAGTGATAGGTGTTATTTGAGCCATTCTTAAATCCAAAATTGTTTATCAAAAACAATATAAATTCATTACAGTTTAATCTATGGTCAACATAATCCGTTCCAGCACTAAATGCATTTTTTAAACTATTAGGTGCTTTTGAGGAATTGGTAATCCAGATTCTACCTTCTATCCCCCACTTATTATCATATTGTTCAAAATCAAACCTAATTCCTCTATTGTTATTAGCAAGAAAACCTAATGCCTCAAAAAAATCACTTTCTGTTGCGAATGCAACAATATTCCTTTCGCCAAATACTAATTGCATTAAAATCACTCCTTTATGAATATTAAAATGTACTCATGTACTTTATTGATTCTGAACTTATACGGATACCCCAATGGACGCATATTGTTATACTCAGCCTGTCTGTCCCAAATGATAATATCATCAAATATATACCCTCTTTTTTGGAGTTCCGTTGCTAAATCGCTATGAAACGGATAAAAATTGCTTTTTTTTCTAATGTCCATTACATTCACAATGCAATATCCACCAGATTTCAAACACCGCTGTACTTTTTCAAATAAGTCACCCAGTAATCTAATAAACTCATCATAATCAGGGATATTTCCCATATCATTCTTTTTATCTGAATAGTTCACAGTTTCTTTTTTGTCAGCACTTCGTTTCATATTGAGAATATCCCAATATGGTGGTGAAGTTATGCAGATGTCAAAGCTATCAGCCTGTAATTTATCCAATTCCTGAAAACTATCTCCACTTATAAGTGTAATGTTTGTATCCTTTTCTATTCTGGCTTTCGCTTTTTCTGTAAACTCATCAGAAAGGTCAATCCCCGTTCCAGAACATCCCAAATTATGTGCAGCAACCATTGTAGAGCCTATGCCACTAAAAGGGTCTAATACATTGGAGTCTTTCTTTGAAAAAGTACGGATTAACTTTTCACACAATGCAACGGGATAAGAAGCGGGGTGTTTTAAGTCTTTTTCTTCCTTAGTTTTGCCTAAATCACGCCAAATACTAAAGGAATTTTGTAACCACTCTTTTCCTGTTAAATCATTACATTTCTTATCTTCATTTATCATTTCTCCACCTCTTTGACTGTAAAGCCACCATTTCTTCATCAATATATTTGCTCTCAGAATCGCTGATTCCGTATATCTTATACACAAGTTTATTTAATTCTTCAAGCATTTCAAACCATATTTCACTCATATACTCCCTGTTTTCAAGAGCTTTTACAAGATTTACAAGTTGGTCAAATAAAGCATTGTCATCTTTTTTTAGGGGTAATTTGTGTAAATATTTAGCATCTGTATGCATTGTCAGTTTAGAACTATTATAGCAAAACTTCAGCAGGTAAAAATTGCATAACCGTGAATGAAGTATTCCAACCATATAACGACACATTTTCTCGTCACCATCGGTGAACACTGTAACAGTCTGTTTAGCCTGTAACTCACTTCCAGCAAAACTGGCAATAATCCCAGATTCAGCACTATATATATTTTGGATAAACACCCGATTTCCCTTTTCAGGCACAGGACGATTTTTAAAGCCAAATTTTCTTATATCTTTTCCAGTTACAGCATCAGCAGACTGAGATTTTCCTCTACCTACATATCCAGTACATATATCGGAAAACTTCATATAAGTTTCTTCAAGTTTGCAATATATGGTGTATTCTTCCATACTTTTGAATAAAAGTATCTCATCAGAATAAAATTTCTGCTCAACAGTACACATTTCCTGAAATGAGTTATCCACAAGTTTGAGAAGTTTTATGCTATTATTCCGAATCCGACTATTCTTCATAGTTATTATAATTTGTTCTCCTCTAACACTTGGAAAATATGCACCGATGTCTATTATAGAGATAATAGCTTTTTCATGGAGTATGAATTTTCGTAAAAGGCTGTAACTACGAACGTGAAGGAAATTTTTGGGAATAATATACGAAATGACTCCATCTTGTTTTGCTAATTCAAAAGAACGATATAATGCTGCAATAAATAAATTATTACCAGCATCTCTAACATTTCTTTGAAATAAATAATCACTGGTATATATAACAATGTCTTTCTCAATAGGACAATAAGGTGGATTTCCGACAATATAATCCGCCTGTTCTCTTAACCCTATTGCTCTTAGTACATCTTTACCACTCTGTCCAAGAGTATCAATTTTTTTTACAGTTGAAGTAAGCCCTGTGACACTTTTACATAGTTTTACAGCATTAGCATCCAAATCAGCTCCATACACGTTTTGACACCCATGTTCAAGAGCAGCATATAAAAAGCTCCCTGTTCCACAACAAGGGTCAAATACCGATTTATCATCATTTATTTTCAGATAGCTGATTATCAATCTTGAGAGTTGCACATCAGTATAGAAAATACCATTGTTTTTCTTGTAATTATCATCTAATGAATTTTCAAAGGCACTGCTTTTATTCGCATATTCATCTATGGTAATATTCAACATCTGCAACAACTCCTTTCAAACAAGATTACACTCTAATTATATCATTTTCGTATACTTTTTTCAATAATTATGATAGCATTTTGTATATATAAACAAATATTTTTCTTGAATCATGAGAAAAATATACACTTTCACGGCGATTAAAAATTATGGAAAATCCTCTTGACAAAATCACAATAACTGTGCTATAATATAAATACTGGAGTACATACCAGTCAATTATTGTTCAGATGAGTGTGGTCTTTCTGTTATCAAACCTGATAACAAAATGATAACAGAACATCAGTGACTACGAATTTTATGGAGCAAATTGGATAATCAGAATAAGATAACACATAAAATCCAAACAAAATTGTTTAGGATTTGAAACTACTTATAGAATGGGAATAAAAAATAAGATTCCAGAAATTTAAAAATCATACTAAATATCTGGCCTTGCTGATGATAAAATCAGCAAGGCCTGTTGTTTTTATTTAAGAATGCACAGGAAGTGTTTTACTTTTTTGTTCGAGATAGACTGCATTTCCTAATTCCATTGCAATATATTCTCCTCTTTTATAAATATCATTTGTCAGTTCACAAAGAAGAAAACCATAAATCAAGTCAGTATAGAACAGAGGGAAAACAGCATAGCCCCTGCATTTCATAGGGAGTTCATTTCGGGTGAACATCTCCCGCAGAAAAATCTGTCTTCTTTCTTCCGGAAGGAGATACACTTCTCCGGAACGCACTACACATCGCAGGCAGATTTTTTCAGGAAAATTGATACGTCTGCTCGGGTCGTATTTCAACGGAAGATTGAATAAATATACAGCAGCATTTTCTACGCCTAATTTATTAATATTCCGGAAAATACGGTCTGAATTTTTAGCAGAAGAATATTTTTGTGCAGAACAGATAATTATAAAATCCTGCAATTTTTTCTGATACTGCAACATGGCATTGTTTTCTTTGATTCTTTGTTCTTCCAGTGAACAGATAATCTTGTCTTTCATACGGGAAAAAAGACGATTAATCATGCTGTTTGATGCTGACCTTTTCAGAATGGTATTCATACTGTTTTGCAGCCTGTCTATAGATTGCAGGAGCTTTGTCGCATCTGTATATTTCATAGCACCTTTTTCAAAGAAAATATCAATCATTCGGGAAATATTCTGATATTCTTCTGCACTCATATATCTTTGTTTCATACAGAGAAGCATTCGGGAAATATATTCATAAAATAGCCGTCTCAGGTTAACGGCTTCACGGTCGAAATAAGTATTTCGATAACGATAGAGACAATCATCAAACATTCTGTAAATAAAAGAAGAATCCATCTGAATCATTTCCAGCGTGGTATAATCATACATTTCGTAATGAAATGATTCCCGTCCGTACAGTCTGGTCGGGACAAAGGCGGAAGCTGTTTCTTTTCCGTTCATTTTATCCAGAAGAACTTCCAGAGCTTTCTGACCAAGTGTACAGTGGTCAGCCCCGATAGAAGACAAAGTAGGAAAGATTTCACCCGCCATATGGGTATTATCAAATCCAAAGACAAAAATATCTTTTCCGGGGATAAGTTCTCTTTTTTTCATAGCAGCATACAGGCCTTTGGCAGCCGCATCATTTACACAGAAAATAGCCTGTACATCAGGATTCTTAGAAAGCAGCTTTTCAGCCTCTGCTTCAGAAGCATCAGACATATCTGTTTTCTGATAATTTTTATCAGAAAAGCTGATATTATTTTCTGACAGGCTACGGATAAAAATTTGTTTTCTGGAACGGGCATCAAAATTATCATCTCTGCCGCCAAGCATACAGAATTTTGTCAGGCCTTCTACATTGACAAGACAGTCCACTGCTTCTCTGATACCAGATTCGTTATCATAGTTAATCACAGTTTCGCCCTCAATATCTGATGCAATAAATACTTTTGGAATACGCTGAAACTGTTCAGAATAACCGGTTTTAATGACTTTTTTCCGGCGTTTGCTCATACTGCCGAGGTGAATAATCATACCATCTATATGACAAAGTTCATCTAAACGAAAGACAGAGTTATAGATTTTTTTATAACTCTGAAAACTTTCCAAATCATTTGCTCTGTCAATATATTTTCCGACAAGAGCAACCAGACGTACATTTTCTTTTGCTGGAATAGCATTGACTGCACTCTGAATCAGTTCTTTGGAAAATTCAGAACTGATTTCTTCCAATATCATAGCAATTACTTTTGGCTTTCTCATTTCATTCTGCATAGCTGATTCTCCTTAAACCGGAAGTTCCGGACTGGGTTTGGAAAACAGATATCCCTGAGAATAGTCAATGCCGTATGCAAGCAATTTCTGTTGAATCTCTTCATTTTCCACAAATTCTGCAATAATTTTAATTGGTCTGAAACTGATTTTTTTCCAGCCTGCAATCAAAGCAAGAAGATTTTCCATCTCCTTGTCTTCACAGCATTTTCTGACGATAGAACCGTCAATTTTCAGATAATCTGAATGAATATTTGCAATATGCTGCAAATTAGAAAAACCGCTTCCGAAATCATCAATAGAAATCTGTGCCCCAAGGTCATGGATTCTGTCTACAAATGCAATTAATTCGTCATAGTCGCTGATATCTTCATTTTCGAGAATTTCAAATACAAAATTTTCCGGATGTTTTGTAGTGGAAAGAAATTCAAAAATAGAATTAATGATTTCAGGATTTTTAATATCACGGATACTCAGATTCAGGCTGACACTTTTATTTTCAATATTCTGAAAGCGTTGGAATACTTTGCGAATCATGATAGCAGACAAAGAATCATACAGCAGGCCATAGGAACGTGCTACATCCAGAAAACTCCCCGGATAGTATATTTTTCCGTTTTCATCTTCGAGCCGCATCAGGGATTCGTAATGATGAATCTTATTCTGATGGTTATCATAAATGCCCTGAAAATAAGGAATTACTTTATCATGTGCAATTGCATAATTGACTACATTTACCATATGATAGCGTTCTTTGATTTTTTCTTCATCCAGTTTTCCGTAATTGGCATTCCGGACAAGGAACTGGGTATTTTTCTGTGTCATTTCGACACGGGCAGAATAATATGCAGCATTGAGATTTTCTGCGGTGACTTCATCAATGACAGCGAATATTGGCACAATTGCAATATATTCTTCTGTTGTTTCAAACAGAATTCTTTGCAGTGCCTTCATATCGCTGACAAATTCAGAGAGTGCAATCATGTAAGAAGGAGCACCAATTGCAACCTGCCAGTCACCAATCAGATATACAGTATAATTTTTCTTTCTGGCATAGCTGAGACAGGTTGTCAGATAATTCCGATATGTTAAATTTATCATATGCTGTGAAAAAACGGTTTTCATACTTGAAGTATCAAATACATTTATCATGCAGATACGGTCATAGCCCTTGACTTTAATATCCAGATTCATAGCTGCCGCATTGGGGATATCTTCACTTTCGGAGTATAACAATTTCAGTTCACAGTCACGGACAAAGGCTTTCAGGCTTTCTGCGGCCGCAGATTGTTCTGCCTGTGCAAAGCAGTTTTCAATATCATAAAGATATGCCAGCAGTTCACGATTATCTGCTGCCAGAGAATCGGTATGAGAAAATGCATAAGGATTATATTCCTGTGTAGCGGGTGCTTCTCCGATGACAGAAATTACAAAAGAGCAGTTTGCAAAAGTATTTCTGCCGTTGACATGTGCAATTTCTCCTTCTGTGATGCAGCCGCACATATTAGAATTTTCATAAGCAGACAGTTCCCATTTTACGCAGTTGGAATAAATCATAGAACGTGCAATGCAAGAATACCCAAAAATTGTTTCTGCTTTTTCAAAGTTTTCGATTCTGCGGAACATAGAGCGGTTATCAGAAATAATCTTCCTGTCATAAATAAAAGCCCGCCGGAGTTTCTTGCCTTTCTGCACATTGTGATTGGCATTAATCATTTCACGTTTATGGTGCCGTTCAATTTCGGGATGAGCAGTATATAACCTCATATTAGAAGGCAGTTTTTCGTCAAACATCTCTTCAATACTTTTATCATCAGAAAATCTTACAAAAATCGGGATATCACTTATTTCTGAATACACATAGGGAAATAAATTTGTCAGTTCCGGCTTATTGTGCAGTTCATCCCCGACACCAAGCCGAAACTCTTTTGCAGCATCTTTTCCGTCAATAGAAAGAATACAAGTTCCGAATGTATCTGTAATTTCTGTTTCCCGTCCTATGACCTGCACACCGGTTGCATAGGAGCTGTAGCTTTCGATTTCCTGACCGCTGATAGCAGCCAGTAAAATCCCTTTGTTTGACCAGCCATGTTCATTGAAAACAAAGCCAGAATCCAGAAATTCCCGCAGACTAATATCAGAAGTATTGGCAAGTCCTCCAATCATCTGTACTTTCGGGAAATAATCATTACAGCGTTCCACAAAATGATAAACATCCAGATATTTTCCTGTCAAAAAAGTCAGCATAAGCTTAGTATGTTCATCAATCACGACAGATTTCACCCTCTGGCAGAGAGTATCTACAGGGACAGGATAATTATTTTCATCAAAAGTCGGCAGAAGGGCGGTTTTAATGATTCCTTTGGTCATCTGTGTAACAGAAATCACGCATTGATTTTGTGAGAGTTTCCCCCAGCTGATAATTGCAGAAGTACTTGTACCGAAAATATGTGCCCCCGGCACAAGTCCGGCAATAAAGCGGGCAAGGTCTACTGCTTCATCTTCCAGATGAATTGCTGTATGAATACGAATCAGAATATCGCCTTTTTTAGAATCCAGCATAAGCTGATGAAAAGCCTCAGCCAGCCTTGCTTTTGAAATATACTGAAAATTCCAGGTAAACATAAAAATCTCCTTTGCATATATATTCTATTAGCTAAATGATTTCTATATTAAATTTATTATAGCATATTACACTAAAAAAAGCAATGACGATTCCGGAAGCATTAAAAAAAATATGCTTATTGCATAAAAACAATTACATAAAATTGTTAAATCATACAAAAAAATAAAAATAACCTAAAAATCAACTCATAACCACTGCTTTTATGCTATAATAATATCATAGATAACCTCATATTTACCTCGCACTGAAAGGAAGAACACAATGAAAGAACTTGAAGTGAAAGCAAGTGTAACTAACTTAAATACCGTCCTTCAATTTATTGACACACAACTGGAAACTACAAATTGTTCTGCAAAAATGCAGATGCAGATTGACCTTGCTGTAGAAGAAATTTTTGTCAATATCGCCAACTATGCCTATTCTCCGAAGACAGGTTCAGCATTAATCAAAGTAGAAATCACACAGGACAGCCCTGCTATCCGCATTACTTTTATAGACTCCGGTACACCCTACGACCCTCTCACTAAAGATGACCCTGATATCACACTTCCGTCAGACAAAAGAGCCATTGGCGGCCTTGGCATATTCCTTGTAAAAAAAATAATGGACACTATCCACTATCAATATATCCACGGAAAAAACACTCTTACAATAATAAAAAAACTTGCTCCATAAAATCACTACTACCAGCCAAAAGCCTGTCACCAAACTGTGACAGGCTAAAAAAATAAAATCCCAGAAGCATCTGCTTCTGGGATTTTTAACGCTCCCTGTTGGACTCGAACCAACGACCGTTCGGTTAACAGCCGAATGCTCTACCGACTGAGCTAAGGAAGCATTTTATACCGGCATCTTTCTAAATTCCCGGGCCGTCACCAGCCAAGTATTTTCGACG
>CADBOP010000012.1 GCA_902796255.1 uncultured Ruminococcus sp. | reverse complement strand
TGTCAAGGGCTTTACACTGGTAGAACTTATCGTAGTTATCGCAATCATCGGTGTACTCGCTGCAATCCTCGTACCGTCCATGCTGGGTTATGTTAAGAAATCCAAGGTTTCTTCCATGAACGCTAACGCTAAGTCCCTCTTTGATGCTGCTAATACTTCCTGCATCGAACTCGACTCCGAAGGTACTCCTCAGACTGACGGTGACGTTTCCGTTGCTGGTACAAGTGCAAGCGGTACTGACCTCGCTGGTAAGATTTACAATTACTTCTCCGGCGTTGCTGATTTAACTACAGCTGATGTAAGAATCGCTGGTCATGTATGCACAGCAGCTGTTGCATCTGACACTGTTTACTATGGCGGTTATCCGACTCCGAACTCTGTTGATACTTTCAATGCTTACTCTCTGGATGATGCAGAAGCATAATCAGAATAGTAAAGTATAATAAAAACAGAATCAATAATTTTCCCCTCTCTGAATCCCAGAGAGGGGAATTTTTATGCCTTTATGATTTGGAGTGCTTTAATGCATGTGTTTTGAGAAAAGACCAGTTTCAAATCATGATGATTATCAGCTTCTAATGCTGCAATACAGGTTTTAAAATCTTCATAACCGTCTGAAACAGGAACGGAAACTTTTACAGCTGGAATTTGCTGATTGTCCAGATAAATTTCTATCTCCGCAGGGTCAACCGGTGCAGATGCCTGAATGCATAAATTATGACAGGAATGTAAATCGCAGTTCTGGAAAATAATTTCATTATGCCATTCCATGCCCCTGACATGAGTCGCACCGGAAAGGGGATTTGTGAATATTTCTGTTCCGGACTCTGTGTCATAGAGTTCTGCACGGGTGAGTTTTTCCAGATTGCGGGGCGGAATGGTTTCACCTTGGATTTGGATTGTTTCAGTCAGTTTGATATCCGCAGAAGATGTGCCGATAAGAATATCAAAATCTCCGGTTTCAAGACAGAATTTTTCTCTGGAAACATCATAGATTTCAAATTCTGAAAACGGAATAAATGCAGAAAAGTTTTTGATTTCTCCGGCTCTGACAGGAATTCGCTCAAAAGCACAGAGCTGAATTTCTGGTCTTTGGATTCTGGTTGACTTTGCATGTGCATAAACCTGAACAACCTCATCGCCATCATGTGCAGAAATATTTTTGATTTCACAATTCACCTGAATGCCGTTATCCAGTACCTGAATTTTCAGATTCTGATAATCAAAACGGCTGTAACTCAGGCCGAACCCGAACGGATACAGGGGAGTGCCGTCAAAATACCGGTAAGTCATTTTTGTTTTCATGATGTCATAATCTTTGATACTTGGCAAGTCCTCATCACCGGCATACCATGTGAGGGGGCATCTTCCGGCCGGATTATTCTCACCGAACAGCGTTTCCACAACTGCATGACCGAGTTCTGAACCAGCATGAGAAGTCCATAAAATCGCATCCGGTGTGCGGTCATCCCATAGAAAACTATACGGATAACTCGAAATCAGGACAAAAATCAGCGGAATTTTGTTCAGGCTGACAACATCATTCAGAAGGTCTATTGAAGTTCTCTGTTTGTTTGGCAGAGAAATGGTCGTTCTGTCCCAGCATTCACGGGCGACTTGTTCCGGGTCGTTTCCGCCACAGTAGATAACGGCATCACAGTCTTTTGCAAGCTGCCATAATCTGCCGGCTGCGGAAGAAGCATTCCGAAAAGTGAAGAAATTCTTTTCTTTCGGTCTGGTTTCATGCTGACAAATCAGCTGATTCTTGTCATTCAGGCTGAATAAATTTCCGTGCAGATAATCACAGATAATATATTTATCTGCATGATAATGCCATTCCAGACGGAACGTTTCGGAAGTAAACCAGCCGTAAACTTCTGTTTTGCCTAATTTTGCAGCATTTCCGTCAAGAAAGACGAATTTTTTTGATTTCACTTCCTGAAAATTTATCCATTTATCTTCGTTGTCATGCTGACAGAGATAAAATTCAGCAGCATGTTCTTCATCAGTATCGGCAATAAGACAATCATTTTCATCAATCCGGACATATTTCTGATTCGGTGCGAGAATTTTAATAATATCCCAGCCAATATCATAGATGACTTCAAAGCCTTTTTCTTCGAGTGCCTGTTTTACGGAAATATTGTAACTTGCCGTTCCGGTATACCAGTCCATCAGATTGCAGTCAGCATTCTGACCGAACAAACCAATTTTCTTATGTTTTTCGGGATTCAGGGGGAGAACATTTTTATGATTATCAAGCAGAACCATACCTTCACGGGCTGCCCGAAGATTCAAAGCTTTATCGGCTTTTGTGTTGACATCATCAGAAGTAAATTTATCATAGGGAGTAGATTTATCAAATCTGCCGAGCAGAAAATGACTTTCCAGAATGTTGCCGACAGCGGTATCAATATCAGATTCACTTAATAAGCCGTTTTCAAGAGCTTTCTGAGCGGCAGCAATCACACAGTCAGTGTTGTCTGTCATGCAGTCCGCTCCGGCATATAAGCAGGCTTGCAGAGATTCCGCATGAGAAGAAAAAGCATGATGAGCTGTGACATTCTGCGTATAATCTCCGCCGTCTGTCACAACAAAGCCTAAGCCCCATTCTTTTTTGAGAATATTTTTCAAGTCATGATTCACCACAGCAGGTGCATGACAAATATCATTATAAGCCGTCATGACACTGTGTGCTCCGCCCTTGATGACAGGTTTCTTGAATGCCTGATAATAATGTTCATGCTTTAATCTGGGATTCAGATTGGCATTGTCAGAAGCACGTTCCTGCTCATGATTATTCGCACAGAAATGTTTCAGTGTCGGGATAGTTGCCCATATTTTTTCGTCTTCGCCTTTTAAGCCTTTTGTGTACATAGCAGCCATTTCGCCTGTCAAAAAAGGGTCTTCTCCGTAGCATTCTTCAGTACGTCCCCAGCGAGGGTCACGGGATAAATCAACAGTAGGCCCCCAGACCATCAGACCGCCTTTTTTATCGCCCTGATTATAATAGGCTCTGGCTTCTCTTCCGGCAGTCAGTCCAATCTGATACATCATATCTTTGTCAAAACTTGCTGCCATGCCGATAGGCTGCGGAAAAACAGTGGAAGGCTTTTCGGGTTCACGGTTGACAAGCCCTCTGGCGACTTCGTGACCGACAAACCATTCCGGAATATGAAGTCTTTCAATCGGGAGCTGATGAGTTGACAGAAAATAAATTTTTTCTTCGAGTGTGAGCTGATGCAGTAAATCCTGCACACGGTCTTTTATGGGTAATTTTTCATTGAGATAAGCAAACATAATCGCTGTCCTTTCTTAATTTCACGTTTTTCGACCAGAATATTATTTCTTGGATTGCCATACTCTAAATCACGCAGTATTTTTACAGTTTCCAGATTCATAAGATTCTGCCTTTCTATTTTTGCGTATGGGATAATAATGCACTTACCTCCGGAAACAGAGATAAACTCCGTTTCAAGATGCCGTGACAGTGAGCAATCGCTGTTCCGTAGTTCGTCATGGGAATGCCCTGTTCTGTAGCGGTACTCTGCCGGAACTGAACGGCTTTCGGCGGAAGCATACACGCACCGCAGTGAACAACAAGTGCATAGCTCTGTAAATCTTTCGGAAATTCCGTTCCGGAAGTCCATGAAAATTCCGGCTGACATCCGGCATGTTCTGCAATCCATTTCGGGAGTTTGACTGTGCCTATGTCATTGCATTGTCTGTGATGGGTACAGCCTTCGGAGATTAACACTTTATCACCGTCTCTGAGTGTATCCAGAGCCGCCGCACCTCTGACAACTAATTCCAAATCGCCTTTATATCTGGCAAACAGGATAGAAAATGAGGTCAGCGGAATTTCTTCCGGTACTGTCTTGGAGACTTTCCCGAATGCCTGACTGTCTGTAATCACCATACGGGGAGAAACTTTTTTCAGTACTTCCGGCAGTTCCTCCGGCTGACAGCAGACCGGAACTGCTCCGGCTTCCAGAGCCGCCCTGATAACCTGCTGCTGAGGCAGAATCAAACGTCCTTTCGGAGCAGATTCATCAATCGGAATTACAAGAATGATTATATCATTTTTCTGAATCAGGTCAGCAAGCAAGGGTTTCGGGTTGCTCTGCGGACAGACTTGCTTTGCAATCAGTTCTTTTAATTCCTGAATATTCTCTCCTGTCTTTGCACTGATGCAGATTTCCGAAGTCGAATTAATTTCTGTCTTGTTTAAATCTGCCTTGTTATAGGCAATAATATAAGGCAGTTTCCGTTTCTGAAATTCCTGAATTAAATTTTCATCAAGTTCCGTTTTTCCCTGTGTACTGTCAATAACCAGAATGGCAATATCTGTTTTTTCAAGTACCTGCAAGGACTTTTCAACTCTTAATTTTCCAAGTTCTCCGGCATCGTCCAGACCGGCTGTATCTACAATCATGACTGCACCAAGCGGCAGAAGTTCCATTGCTTTATAAACTGGGTCAGTCGTTGTGCCTTTGATATCTGAAACAACAGATAATTTCTGATTCGTCACCGCATTGACTACACTCGATTTTCCTGCATTTCGTTTCCCGAAAAAGGCAATCTGGATTCTTTCTCCGGAGGGAGTCGCATTTAAACTGGACAGCATAAAAAATCACTTCTTTCTGAAATTTTAAAAAATAGATTTATTTAGATTATAACATATTTGTCATCAGATTGCAATATTATTTTTACCGAAAATGCTTGACAAGTCTATTTTTTTATGCTATAATTATCCTGTAAATTGTATTGTATCCCTGCCTGACGGGGAATAATAACAAGGAGGAAATTGCATATGAAAAAATTAAACACAAAGTCCCTCGTGATTCTGGGCGTACTGACTGCGTTTGTGATTATCTTCTCCACAACGCCGATAGGTTCTATTCCGATAGGCCCTCTGGTCATTACCCTGAACATCATCCCGATTGCACTTGCAGCAATTGCATTAGGCCCTGTAGGTGGTGTTACCATAGGAGCTATGTTCGGATTGTTCAGCTTTTTGCAGGCGGCAGGTATCATTCAGGGAACAGGCTTTGCACACACATTGTTCAGCATCAGCCCGCTGGCGACATTTGTACAGTGTGTTGTTCCGAGAGTGCTGGACGGTCTGCTGGTTGGTCTGATTCATAATGCAGTAGCAAAATTCAATAAAGAAACTGCCTGCTTTGTGACCGGCTTTTTCTCAGCATTTCTGAATACGCTCTTTTTCATGACTTCTCTGGTACTGCTTTATGGCAATACAGAGTATTTACAAGGCCTGATTGATGGCAGAAATATTTTTGCTTTTGTGATTGCCTTTGTGGGTGTCAATGCAGTAACAGAAATGGTTTCTTCTACTGTTATCAGCGGTGCAGTTGGTGTGGCTCTCCAGAAAGCAAGACTGATTGACAATCAGCCTGTACAGGCTTCTTAAAAAATAATTATTAAAAACAGCTCCGGATTTAAAAATTCCGGAGCTGCTTTTTATTTTTTCTGATTTTTAGCAATTTCATGTATGTATTTGTCCACATAGATTTGATTTTGGAGAGAAAGTGAAGTATACAGGGCGAGTGTCTGAAGCAGGTCGCTGTCACTTCTTTGTGATTTGGGAGGTATTTTGTGTTTGATGATGCCGGCGAGATAATCAAGGGAGACGTGATAAAATTCTGCAAGTATAATAGCTTTTTCGAGTGGAATATCTGTTTCACCACGTTCATATTTTCCATAGTGATTCATAGAAACGCCAATCAGGTCAGCGGCTTGTTTCTGGGTTAAATCTGCATCTTCTCTTAAATCTCTTAATCTTGGGTATAACATTCAAAAACACATCCTTTCTTTTTTCTGGTAATAGTATAACATATTTCAAGAAAAAGTTTATTTGCAAAATGCAGATTTTTATTCGGATAAAAAATTTCATTTTGTAAAAAAGCACACACATATTACATTATAGCAGATAAAATTTAAAAATAAACAAATTCCATTTTATAGAATGTATTTTTACGTATTATGCACTTTTATGTGATATAATGTAAAAAAATAAATAAAAAAGGAGGTGTAATTATGACAAATGTTCAAAAAATTGCTTGTAATAAAATTATTCATGGAACTGCTGAAAAGGCAACAGCAGCAGGAACAGCAGGGGGAATATTTGGAATACTTGGCGACTATGTTACAAATGCTACTATATTATCTGGACTTGAAATCAAAATGATTATTGAGCTTGGTCATGTATTTGAAAAGGAAATTGACGAATCTATTGCTATGGGGCTTCTTGGAGCTTTTGCTGGGACTGTTGCAGGAAAAGGGATTTTCAAAGCAGTTACCCACTTTATTGGTGCAGGTGGTGGTGTAGTTGGTGCGTTTGTTAGTGGTGCAACAGCAGCAGCAACTGTGGAAGCTATCGGTTGGGCAGTTGCAGAGAAGTTTGATGAAGAGTATGAGAGAAGTCCCCTTTCTTTAGTAGAACTTTTGGAAGAGGAAATACCAGAAGATGAAGTACCAGAAGATATCCGGAGGCGTGCACTTATAGTTGATGATGAATTAGTAGTAGACATTTGGGAGGATGAATTTGAAGATGATGATGAATTTGAAGATGATGACGAATTTGAAGATGATGACGAATTTGAAGATGATGACGAATTTGAAGATGATGACGAATTTGAAGATGATGATGAAGTTGAAGCTGTTGATGAATTAGCAGAAGTAGATGATAAATATGATTGGTATGGATACTAAAGGGAAATGGGATAATTTTTATAATAACATAAAATAAAACAACTCCGGAACTTAAAAAGTTCCGGAGTTGCTTTTTATTGTTTCTTTTTCTTTAAAGGCGGTGTCGCCTGACCTGTTCCGTGACCGGAAACACGCAGACGGTTTAACGCTCTCTGTAGTTTGAGGTTTGCACGTTCCAGACGGTCAGGCTCATTCTGAGCCGCTTCAATTTTTGCCATAGCATCCTGACGGGAACGCTCTGCCCAGTCAGGGTCAATTTCTTCTGCCCATTCCGCAGCTGTTACCATGACAGTTGTTTTATCATCTGAAACTTTCAGAACGCCGCCCGATTCCGCAGCGGTTTTGATTTGTCCGTCCGGAAGCCTGAGCGTCAGAACACCGGTTTTCAGAATCGCCGCATAACGGATATGGCCGGCTAAAATGCCAACATCGCCTTCGGTGGTTCTTGCCGTCAGCTGGAGCACTTCTCCATCAAACAACGTTTTGTCAGGTGTAAGAATCATTAAACGATACGTATTCATGACAGCACCTTATTCCTGAATGGATTTTGCTTTCTCAACAGCTTCATCAATAGAGCCGACAAATAAGAATGCCGATTCCGGCAAGTCGTCATGTTTGCCCTCGATGATTTCTTTAAAGCCTCGGATTGTCTCTTTCAGAGGAACATATTTTCCCGGCATACCTGTGAACTGTTCGGCAACAGAGAACGGCTGAGACAAGAAACGCTGTACTTTACGGGCACGAAGCACAATCCGCTTATCTTCATCAGATAATTCATCCATACCCATAATAGCAATAATATCCTGCAATTCGTTATATCTCTGTAAGATAGTCTGCACTGCACGGGCTGTTTCATAATGCTCATGGCCAACAATATCAGGGTCTAAGATTCTGGAAGTACTTTCCAGCGGGTCAACAGCCGGATAAATACCAAGAGAAGCGATAGAACGGGATAATACCGTGGTTGCATCCAGATGGGCAAATGTTGTTGCCGGAGCAGGGTCTGTCAGGTCATCGGCCGGAACATAGACAGCCTGTACAGATGTGATAGAGCCTTTCTTGGTAGAAGTGATTCTCTCCTGTAATGCCCCCATTTCTGTAGCAAGTGTGGGCTGATAGCCTACTGCTGACGGCATACGGCCTAACAGAGCCGATACTTCTGAGCCTGCCTGTGTAAATCTGAAAATATTATCAATAAATAATAATACGTCCTGTTCTTCGGTATCACGGAAATATTCTGCCATAGTCAGACCGGACAGAGCCACACGCATTCTTGCTCCGGGGGGTTCATTCATCTGGCCGTATACCAGAACAGTCTTGTTCAGAACGCCGCTTTCTTTCATTTCGTTATAGAGGTCGTTACCTTCACGGGTACGTTCTCCGACACCTGTAAAGACGGAAATACCGCCGTGCTGATTGGCAACATTATTGATTAATTCCTGAATCAGGACGGTTTTTCCGACACCAGCACCGCCGAACAAGCCGATTTTACCGCCTTTCAGATACGGAGCGATTAAGTCAATAACTTTAATACCGGTTTCGAGTACTTCATTGGAAGCGGTCTGCTCTTCGTAACTGGGGGCTTCACGGTGGATTTCCCATTTTTCCTCTGTATCGGGAGCGGGTTTCTCATCAATGGCTTCGCCGAGGAGATTGAACATTCTGCCGAGTGTTTCTTTTCCGACCGGCACTTTAATCGGAGCACCTGTGTCAATGGCATTCATACCACGGACAAGACCGTCAGTACTTCCCATAGAAATACATCTGACAATATCA
>CADBOP010000011.1 GCA_902796255.1 uncultured Ruminococcus sp. | reverse complement strand
TAATTCGTTGAAATCGCCTCCGCCTTTGACGATTCTGAGTGTATCGACCGGAATACTGTCAGCAGTGAGTTCGATATTTCTGGACATGTAAGAGCCTAAATCATTTGACCACAGAAGCGTGTCTGTTTTATCATCATAGATTTCAATACTGCCTGTGCCATAAGTATCGAAGATACCGAATCCGGTGAGAATATATTTTTTATCTAATTTGATAATTCCGGTAATATTGGAAGCATTGACATTTGTTTCCGGAGTTTTGAGCGTGCCTGTATCGCTGTAGATAAATTCCGGCATAGAGTCGGGTTCATCGAACATTCTCTTGAACTGGTCAGGCTTGTTTTCGTCAGTGACTTCGAGAGAAGCAGGAGCAATATATTTTCCCTTGCCGTTGATGATATTCTGTTTCGAGCTGGAGAATCTGACGAATACAGGGCTTTCAGAAACATCTACAGAAACAAAATTGCTGACATTTCCGTAAATATCAATTGCACTGTCAGCAAAAGGCAGTAAAGAAGTAACACCTTCGGCATAAGTGCCGAGTTCAGTCAGATAAGCATAATCAAAATTCATAGCAGAAATACTGTAATTCCGGATAACTTTATCTTCAGAAGTCGGCGACCAGAGACAATGAATTTCATCGCCTGTAACTCTGTCTTTAAAGATATAATCTTTCACGGCATCTGTTGAATTATCTTTGATAAAATCAGCATTTCTGAGCATATTTGTCATACCGGCAGTGTAATACCAAGCAAGCTTTTTACTCCATTCGCCTTTGCCTGTTGTCAGACCGGAGTTATAATAAACGCCTTCGCCTTCATCACGAAGCTGGAATTTTGTCATTCTGTCGACACCTGCACCGATACTCATGAGATAAGTTCTGGCCACTCTCTGGGCATATCTTAACTGGTATAAATCATTATCGTGATTATCTGTATTTTCGGTTTCGCAGTCACTCATGGGCACTTCAAATTCTGAAATCCAGAGTTCTGTATCGGGTGCATTGTTGTCAATCCAGTTCTGAATCTGCTTGACTCTTTCTGTAAAGGAAGAATCTTCCGGATTATAAGTATCTGCACCCATATGGATATTGATAATATCCACAGCAAATTTTTTATCTTTTCTGTGATAGCTGAACCAGAGTTTCATTTCATCCAGATATTCCAGAAAAGAAGCTGTATTTAACATACCGCCCATAGCAAGCTTGAAATTCGGGTCAGCAGTCTTGACACCGGCATTGGGGATTGTTCCTTCATGGCCGTCATAATCAGCAGAACACATGGCAGCCAGTTCGTAAGGAGAAAAGAAATTAGCCTTGCCGCTCCATGTTTTATTGGGTTCATTGGAATTTTCCAGAGCATTGAGCAGATTCAGACCTGTTTTAATTTCAGAATTATCTGAAACGTTCAGAGTCGAAATATCAATATCCGGATTGTTCCCGTAACGGGCAGCGACCTGATAGAAAGCCTGTGCATGGAGAGCATAACTCTCCGGACTGAGTGTATCTGCTCCGGAAGGAACAGGAATTTCTGGCGGTTTTTCACCGGAGATATAGGCACTTCCGGCCTGAAAACAGGGAATGACACTGATATTTTGAGCCTTGAGGGCTGAATAATAGCTGTCCATATCGCCCCATGTTCCCTGTGTGAATTTGACTTTTCCGGAGTCGTCATAGAGCCAGTTGAAATTATGATATTCACGGATATTTCCGCCTGCCATCATAGCAGACACAGGGTCATCAATAAAGGCATTGAAACCGATTCGCTGACCGGCTGTGAGATTGGTTTTCGGCAGGGAAGCAGGAGAGGGGGCATCATAGGCTTTTTGTTCGGCAGAGAGTTCAGAAACCTGATAGCCATAAACAGCCAGTTCACTGATACCGCTGTCACCGCAGGGGGCAGAGAATCTTAAATATCTGGTTTGACGGGGTGTTTCAAAAGAAATTCCTCTCCATGCCAGATACCAGTCTGTTTCAAAGCTGGTGATGTCATTCCAGCTGAACGGCTCGCCGTCCTGAACAGTCCATGTCTGTACACCGTTGGTGTCTAAAAAACAGATACCTGTTACAACATAGTTTGCACCGAGGTCAATAAAGAAAGTATCTTCTCCAAATTCTGCCTGAAGATTGGGTTTCCAGTTTTTGTTTTTAGTGGTTTTTTCCCAGATGTCAGGAGAAACGCTCGTGTTTTCCGGCGATTCCGGAGCATAGTCCTGTTCATCGAAGAGAACATCAGCAGAATTGAGATAGTCTGCACCGATATAGACTAAATTTTCGTCATAGATTTTGAATTCAGAAGAATCCAGTCTGACCGGAGATTCTGCTTTCACGGGGATGCCTGCGGGAACAGTGCCGGCAGATAATAGTAATGCTGTCAGGAATGCGGATGTTTTTTTTATT
Organism: uncultured Ruminococcus sp.; assembly: GCA_902796255.1. GTDB lineage: Bacteria > Bacillota > Clostridia > Oscillospirales > Ruminococcaceae > UBA3855. The sequence continues at coordinate 38,873 of CADBOP010000011.1, read as the reverse complement.
TTGAGATTCATAGAGTAAAATCCCTCCGTTCTGATTTGATATTAATTTTATTATACAACTTTTTGAGAGAACCTGCAATGTATTTTTTTAAAATTTTATATATAAAATAAAAAATAGAGTATCTGGAAATAATATCCAAAAATATCAAAATGTCGTTTGAGATTTTTTAGATGCTTTTTCATGGAATTTCCTTGACGATTTTCAAGTTATCCTGTATAATAATATCATGTCTGAAAATAAAAAAATAAAATAAGGAGTTTGTTGATTTATGAATTTAAAATCTGTACTGGCCGGCTTGCTGACTGGTCTTGTATTCTGTTCAGCCGGTGTGACGGCAAAGGCAGCTTCGGCTTATGATATGGAAATCAGTCAGAATGGTATTGAATTTATTTGCGAGCTGGAAGGTTTCAGTGCTACCTGTTACTGGGATTATGCACAGTCTTCTATTGGCTATGGCACAAAATGTACACATTCTTCTGTACAGCCCCATCAGTCCGGTCTGCATACTATCACGAGAGAACAGGCAATGGAAGATATGCATTCTGAAATTAATAAAGATTATATTATCAAAGTCCGCAACCAGACACAGGGACTTGACCTGACACAGAACCAGTTTGATGCCCTTATCAGTCTCGCTTATAACTGCGGCGGAGGAAGAAACAGAATCTATAACAGCCCTCTGGTAAAATATCTCCGTGGAGAACTTACAGAAGCAGAAGCAAGAAATCAGTTCGGTGAGTATCTGGTTTATGCCGGCGGAAGTTATCTCAAAGGCCTGCATAACAGAAGAGTGAAAGAAGCAAATTTGTTTTTTACAGAAGATAATATCCAGAAGCCCCAGAATGTCACGCTTTCTGTACAAAATGACCGGAGCGTGTTTGATATCACAGAAGAAGTGATATTTGAGTTTCATGCAGATTATGCAGAATCTTATTTCTTGCAGATTGATTATAACGGCGAACATCTCAGAACACAGGAATTTGAAAATAATACGCCTTATTCCTGTAATTTTGACCAGACAGGACATTATACGGTAACTGTTTCTGCATATAATACTTATGGTTCAGCAACAAGTCAGAAAGTGGATTTTGATATTGTCAAAGCCGGTGACTGCCCCCGGGAATGTATTCTGACTACTCCCGAAAACAGAACCCTGTTCCATACGGGAGAAGCCATCCGGTTTGATATGACTGCTGAAAATGCCGATTTCTTTGTATTCCGGATTATGAAAGATACTACTTTAATCGGTACTTCTCCTGTTACAAGACAGGACGACAGCTACAGCTATGAGAATAGTTTTCAAACAGCCGGAACATATCTTGTTTATGCGGAAGCCTATCATAACAACTATTCTGTACAAAGCCGGAAAATAATACTTACAATTATAGATTCTGAATTTGACGGCGATATTAATCTTGATGGTGCAGTGAATACGGAAGATTTAATTCTGCTTCAGAATTATTTGCAGAAACAATCCAGATTCAGCAAAGCACAGTCAGAAGCTGCGGATATCAATCATGACGGCATGTGCAATATTTTTGATTTTATTGCCCTGAAACAGAAATTATTATCTGCCGGAAATTAATTTTTTATAAAATAAAACCTTCTGCAAAGGCGGGATTCTTTGCAGAAGGTTATTTTTTCACGCATTCGGAACAATATTCAGCATATCCGTAATTGCTGAAAGTACAGTTCTTGCATTGGCAATGCCGTTGATAATGTTATCCACCTGATGCGAATCAGAAAGCCCTGTCTTGCACCAGAAAGCAAAATGTTCGCAGTTGTTCACAGCAAGGTCATAGCTGCTTTCTCCGAGACGGCTTTTCGCACGTTCTACAGTTTCTTCCGGTGTATACAGATGATAATCCGGACAGCCTGTCAGAATCTGCTGTAAATCTATTGCATCAGAAACTCTGTTGAATACAGAGTCACCGCCGTTTGTATAAATCTTTTCAAACTTGCCGTTTTTATCCGGAAAATTAATAAAGAAGAAAGAAGAATTTCCTCTGAGAAATTCGCTCATGGGAGCTTCATGTACTGTCACGGCACTGCCTTCAAAGTCGCCGTTTTCGGCAGCATAGTGAATGACTCTGTCATTACCGATATATACAGCGTAATGTTCATAGATGCCACGTTTTACGCCGATGATATCCCCAGGCTGTAAAAATGCCTCAGAAGTCAGACGCTTTAATTTTTCTTCCATTGCCGAACGTGAACCCCATGCTTTCCGGATATTGTTCTGGTCCAGAATACGGGCATTGCCGCCGAGCTTATTCACCTGTAATTTATAGCCGTTGACTACCATAAGAGTATCCCACCAGACTTCACCGCCAAGTGTCGGAGCTTCTACATTAGGCATATCTCCCCAGTCATCCGCATTCAGATGACGAGCCAGTAATTCCAGCAGAGAATCATTTTCAGAATACAGATATTTCATGTTCGCTCATCTCCTTTTCTGATATTATTTTAGCTGATTTTTATTAAAATGTCAATAGCTTTTTTCATTTTTTCTGATTTTCCTCTTGACAAGTCTGATTTTTTATAGTATAATAATACTGTTAAAGGGGCATTAGCGCAGCTGGGAGCGCGTTACACTGGCAGTGTAGAGGTCACGGGTTCGAACCCCGTATGCTCCACCAGAAAAATAAATTTAAAAAAACTCCTGTCGTTGCGGACAGGAGTTTTTCTATTGACAGAGTGATGAATTTATGTTATACTGAAAGAGTAAAATTTCAACGTAAAGGAGTGGAAATCATGCCCGATTTCGATATATTACAGCCCGAAGAACAGAGAAAAATTCTGCTTGGACTTGCTGCCGAAGCCTGTCCGCAGCCCGTCTGGGAGGGCGATATGCTGCATTATACCAGTCAGGCTCTGCATGTGAGCTTAGAGTTTGGTCAGGTCAACAGCCGTGACAATCTTTTCAGCACGCAGATACTGTTTATTTTGAAGCATGACTGGTTTGATGAGGATTTGATACAGATGTTTGCAGGACTGGGGCATTCTCTTGAAGAAGCCATGAAAGCCTGTGTGATTGAATTTACGGAAAATATTCTGAAACCTGTACTGAATGCACTGGAACATCAGGGGTCAGAAATTATAGTGTCTGAGATAATTCATGAGAAATATAAATTTCATGTGCCGGCACAGAAAATTGTTTTGCATAAGGGGACAGGAAAGCCAGTAAATCTCTGGAATGTGATTCGTGAAAAAATTCCGGAATATCTTGGTACAAAAAAGGTATACTGGGTAAATTTGTTTTCTGTTGACAGAGGCAAACAACAATTCTGTGAAGCAAGAATCAATGGAGTAGTTTATCCGGATTTGACGGATTTATTATATCAGGAGATTTTTGACAGAAAAGAAAGACAGCCCAGTATTGATAAATTATTTTTATTATTAATACAGGATGAAGAAACATATCGTCCTTGTCCGTTTACAAAACAGAATGTCGGCGATTTGACATTTTTTGCACTGGATAAAATGACGGAAATTACGGATGAAGCTTCCAGACAAAAAATATATCAGGAAATTCATAAATTCTGTCCGGATTATGCAATAGCTGTCGAATTAATTGCCTTTCTGCCGGAGATTGTCGCCCAGACAGTTGTAAATTTCCGTGACAATGATGCCCTGATTCCTGTATTTGATTATGGAAAGCCGGAATTTGAACTTAAAAAATCACAGGTCAGAAGCTATGGGTATATGGCAGATGCTGTAGAACAGTATTTCCGGAAACAGCAGCCCAGTGAAGAAGAAGTATATCGTCTGCTCCGGAGCAGCGGCAAGTTTGAAACAGTTTCCAGAGCGATACAGGATGAGAATATTAAAATAGAAGACCTTCGCCTTTCACAGTTGGTTTATTTTGTAAACCGGAATTATCATGTGTGGTAAGCAGAAAAGGAGTATATTATGATTTTAAAACCGCTGACCTGTCCGCATTGCGGAGCGGTATTGAATATCACGGCCGATACAAAGATAGTGCATTGTGATTTTTGTGATTCTGATATTATGATAGAACAGAATCAGAATACTCCTTCTTTTCAGAAACAGAATTTTCCGCCGAGTAATCTTGCAGATATGTCAGCATTACAGATATGGAAAAAGAAATTCCGGAAATGGATAATCATACAGGCTGTCCTGAATGTTGGCTGGGTGATAGTATTGCTTCTGGAATATTATTATTTTACGCATTATTTTTTACTGCCTTTGCTGGTTGCATCAGGAATTTTATTGATTATGCCGCCGAGGCTTGCATTGAAAAAGCCTGTCGAACCGGATGCGAAGAAAAACCGGAAAGGCTGGAATATTGTAAAATATTATCTTTTATTTGCAGCAGATACAGCTGTTGCAACTGCACTCGGAATTGTAATCGGTGCAGTATTGGATGTTGCCTATTGGTTAATTTAGCTTTAAGCTTTGGAGGGGGCTATGAAGAAAGAAACAAAAGAAACCTTTGTATCATTATGGCTGGGAAACAGCGAATCAGAAGAAGAGCTGGAAAATTATACGGAATTTGACTATTCTTGTGATGATGTAACAACTTCTGCATTGATTCAGGATTTTGATATTGATGCAGATGAGATTGATGAAGATTCTTTTGAGAGCGTGTATCTGCCGGAAAGTTCCGGTATTATTTCTGTTCTGCTCAGAGGATGTTCCTATGAAGAAGCAGTAGTGAAAGAATTTCAAAGAAAAATCGGTGATAAACTGCATTCTGTGTATAACTCTGTCATTCTCGTTTATGATTATCAGTATGACAGAAAAATTCCTGCATCTGCCGGAGAAAAAAATCAGTTTCAATTTATGGGCTGTGTGAAGATTCACTATAATACTTAACCGTTCCCTCTGGTAAACGAGCAGGAATTAAAACTTTTTATTAAATAAAATATAAAACCAGCCCTGAAATACGGGCTGTTTTTGTTGGAAATTCACAAAAATAAAAAAGTTTTCAAAAACACTTGATTTTTATCACAAAAAGTGATATGATTGACTATAGTGATTTAAAGCTTAAACGCTTTAAACTGATAAAATATAAAAATTCCGGAGGAATCAATATGGAACGTAAAGGTAATTTAATGACTTACAGACCGGATATCAAGGTCTTTGATGCTACTATCCGTGACGGCGGACTGGTAAATAATTTCTTTTTTACTGATGATTTTGTAAAAGCACTCTATCTGGCTAATCTCCGTGCCGGTGTGGATTATATGGAAATGGGTTATCTCGCTGATACTGATGTGTTTAAAACAGAAGATTTCGGCGACTGGAAATTCTGCAAAGAAGAACATCTCCGCCGGATTGTCGGCAATAATGATACGGATTTAAAGCTTTCTGTTATGGCTGATGTGGGAAGAACCAATCTCCAGAGAGATTTGCTCCCTAAAGAAGAAAGTGTAATTGACATGGTTCGTGTAGCAACATATATTCATACTATGCCGGCTGCTATCGAAATGATTGAATATGCCGCAAGTCTGGGCTATGAAACAACTTGTAATATTATGGCAATTTCTAAAGCCAGAACAGAAGATATTGAAGAAGCACTCCGCCTGCTGGCAGATACCCCCATCAAAGCCGTATATATTGTTGACAGCTATGGGGCACTGTTTCCGGAACAGGTGCAGGAACTCACCAAGATGTATCTTGAAGTGATGGAACCTGCCGGAAAGCAGGTCGGTATTCATGCACACAACAATCAGCAGATGGCCTTTGCCAATACAGTGGAAAGCTGTTCTATGGGTGCAAGCTTCCTTGATGCAACTGTCGGCAGTATGGGCAGAGGTGCAGGCAACTGTGCAATGGAACTTCTGCTTGGTTTCCTGAAAAATCCGAAATATAATCTGACTCCGATTCTGAAATTCTATCAGGATTATACACTGAAGCTGAAAACAGAAGAAGGCCTGAAATGGGGCTATGATATTCAGTATCTCCTGACAGGTAAAATGAATCTGCATCCGTCTTCTGCCATTGCTTTCACAAAAGAAGACAGAACCGATTATGCGAATTTCTATCATCAGTTGTTTGATTTAGAACCTTAACTGATTTTATACAAAAAAGCAGGCCTCTCAATTCTGAGAGGCCTGAAATGTTTTTATACTCAGCAAGATTCTTTTGCTTTTGTGGAAATCTCCAGCATCAGTTTGGCAAGAAGTTCATCTACAGTCATATTGCCCAGATTATCACCCTTTCTGGTACGGACAGAAACTGTTTTTGCTTCTACTTCATTATCGCCGATTGTCAGCATATACGGGATTTTGTCAAGTGTTGCCTCACGGATTTTCTTACCCATTTTTTCCGCTCTGTCATCAATGGCACAACGGATGCCGGCATTGGTCAGAGCTTCTCTGACTTCATTGGAGAACTCTAAATGACGGTCAGCAATCGGAATGATTTTTACCTGTTCCGGTGCAATCCATAACGGCATAGCTCCTGCAAAATGTTCCAGCATATAGGCCAGTGTTCTTTCAAAACAGCCTAAAGATGTTCTGTGAATGATATAAGGTGTTTTCTTTGTGCCGTCTTTGTCAATATATTCCATGCCGAATCTCTTAGCTAAAAGCATGTCAATCTGAATGGTAACAAGTGTATCTTCTTTGCCATAGACGTTCTTATACTGAATATCCAGCTTCGGGCCGTAGAAAGCCGCTTCATCAATGCCGATTGTGTAGTCCAGACCCAGATTATCAAGAATTTCACCCATGACTCTCTGTGCTTCATCCCACTGTTCTTTTGTGCCTTCATATTTGTTATTCGGATTGGCAGGGTCCCACTGAGAAAATCTATATGTGCAGTCTCCGAGCAGGCCGACAGTATCCAGAAAATATTTTACAAATTCCAGACAGCCTCTGAATTCTTCTTCCAGCTGGTCAGGTCTTAAAATATAATGTCCCTCAGAAATCGTGAACTGACGGACACGGATTAAACCATGCATTTCGCCGGAATCTTCATTTCTGAATAATGTCGATGTTTCTGTCAGTCTCATCGGCAAATCACGATAGGAACGCTGCTTGTTCAGATATACCTGATACTGGAACGGACATGTCATCGGACGGAGTGCAAAACATTCTTTGGATTCATCATCAGGGTCGCCTATGATGAACATGCCGTCACGATAATGCTCCCAGTGACCGGAAATCTTATAAAATTCACGCTTTGCAAATAACGGTGTTTTTGTCAGGACACAGCCATGAGCCTGTTCATAGTCTTCTACCCATCTCTGGAGCAGCTGCACAACTCTTGCACCCTTCGGGAGCAGTACCGGCAGACCCTGACCGATAGCATCTACAGTTGTGAAATATTCCAGCTCACGGCCGAGTTTGTTATGGTCACGAAGCTTGGCTTCTTCACGGCGTTTGAGTTCTTCTTCAAGCTGAGCAGCTTTCGGGAAGGAAGTACCGTAAATTCTGGATAAAGATTTATTTTTTTCAGAGCCTCTCCAGTATGCACCTGTACAGGATAATAATTTAAAAGCTTTTACAGGTTCTGTCGTCATGAGGTGAGGGCCTGCACAGAGGTCAGTAAATTCTCCCTGTTTGTAGAAAGAAATCGGTTCGCCTTTTCCGGCATGTTCTTCACAGAGTTCCACTTTATAGGGTTCGTCCATGTCTTTGAGCTTCTGGACCGCTTCTTCCGGACTTAACTGGAAGGCTTCAAGCGGCAGTTTTTCCTTGACGATTTTTTTCATTTCGGCTTCAATTTTTTCGAGTTCTTCAGGTTTGAACGGATGTTCAGCATCGAAATCATAATAGAAACCGCCGTCAATGGCAGGGCCGATAGCAAGCTTGGTTTCGGGATATAATCTCTTGACAGCCTGTGCCAGAATATGGGATGTCGTATGCCAGAAAGCCTTTTTGCCCTCTGGGTCATCAAATGTCAGGACTTCAAAAGCACAGTCTTTTGTCAGAACTGTTCTCAAATCACAGACTTCACCGTCAATTCTGACAACACAGGCGGCTTTATATAAGCCCATGCCGATGCCTTTGATAACTTCGGCAGCCGTCAGATTTTCTTCCACTTCACGAATTGAACCATCTTTGAGTGTTAATTTCAGCATAATCAATCAATCTCCTTTTTTGAAATATAAAATAAAAACGCCCTGAAACTATAGATTTCCTATAGTTTCAGGGCGATAATTACCGCTGTTCCACCTGAATTTCATGTATACACCAAAAAATATATACACCTCATTGACCGGATAACGGCAGTCAGCCGCTGTGTATTGGACAGGCTCAGGAGTGGTATTTTTCATGCTCATTCTGAAATGCATTCTGTTTCAGCCCCGTTGCAGAATGCTCTCTGTAAATTCATGGCCTGATGCCGAGTATGAAAACTTCTCCGTCATCGTTTGAATCTATCATAGCACAAAAAACCGGATTTGTCAAGAGGAAATTTCCGCTTTTTCAAAATAAAATGATAAAATATCCCATTCATCTTCTACTAATTCATATCTGTTCCGAGAGTCATAGCCTTCTGCATTATGGTCAAGAATTGTGAAAGCCGGCGGCATAAAGCCGTTCAGATTGGATTTCAAATCAGAAATATTTTCAAACCGGATTGTGAAATCATCGTTGTCATGGAAAGTCTGGTCATTGGTGAGGGTCAGAAGCAGATTTTGTTTATAGACTTCTTCAATAAAATCATAAGTAAATTCATGTTCAATTTTTTTAATATATTTCTTTGAGCGGAGAGCATGTACGATTTTCTGTATTTCCGGAGTGTCAGCAATGTTTTGATACATAACAGAAGTATCTGCTTTGGAAACTGATTTTTCTTTTGTTTCAGGATTTTTCAGATTTTCCGGTTTCAGTTTCGATTTGATAAAATTTCCGATTTCTGTCAGTTCTGCTTTTTTTACTTCTTTCGGGAGTCCCTGCGGATAGTCCAGAAAACTATAATCTGTGGAAACATGCTGCCGGATGACATGTTCATTTTTTTCTTTATCTGTAATATGCAGATGAATTTTATAGCCGACCAAACCACCCCAGCGGCTGTGTTCCGGATAATTCAGTAATTCGCATTTTTTTATATCTTTATAATTCAGATGCAGATTCTCAAATTTGAACATGCATTTGAAATCAAAAGCTGTATCATTTGACTGAAATGTTGCTTTCAGATAATTGCATAAATAATACAGTACGAGCGGAAGCAACCATATCAGAAATATACTGCCTCCGATTCCTGCATATTTTCCGTCATCCACAAAAATGCATCCGAAACCTATCAGGCCGGCAGGCATAAGTATCAGCATAAGAGCAAAAAATATATAGCTTAGATTACTGATGTAAAAAAATTCTTTTTTCATAGGCTCATCTCCTTAGTACAGCCCTGTTTTCGATTTCAGAAAATTTCCGATTTCCGTTAATTCCATCTGTTCCAGCTTTTTAGCAATCTGTTCAGGATGTTTCTGTAAATTGTAATCTAATTTCATTTCCTGCTGAATGACATAATTCATATTTTTTACTCTCATCTTCAGCTTAATCTTATATCCGATTAAGTTTCCGCCTCTGCCGTTTTCAGGAAAATTAGCAAGCTCGATTCCTGTAATTTCTTCGTATCGAAAATGCAATGTTTTCTTAGAAAGCGTAAAGATACAGGCTTCTTCATCGGCTTCAAATTCGCCTTTCAGATTACTGAGATGGTTCTCCAGAACGGCAAACAGAATAGTGGAAATGAGAGTAACAGGAAATATGAAAAACTGAGAAATTTTGAATATGGCAAAACAAACAGGAAAAATAATAAAAAGAACAGTAAGAAAAACTATTGTATTCAGATAGCGTTTTTCACTGATATAACAAAATTCTGTTTCCATAAAATCATCTTCTTAAAAATCATCATAGTCATTTTCGGGAAGCTGTAAAGCTCCTGATGAAAGCATTCCCATCGTGGCAAAGGTTTCGACTTCGTTATCAGAAATATCTTTTCCATGTTTTTCAAGAGAAAGCTTCTGGCCGACAATTACCTGACATTCGATATTATCCAGACCGCTTTCTAATTTGATAAATACAGTTTCTCCGCTTGGAAGTGAACCTTCCATATCAGCATGTAACCGAAGCAAGCCCTCATTGACTTTTTCGCCGTTGATGTATAATGTCATTCTTGAGGCTTTTGCACTTGAACGCTTTAGTGTAATCATAATTTCATGTGTGTTATATCTATATTTCCAGATTTCATTTTTTCTTTGGAATGGATTGGCAAAGCCCATTTTTTATTCCTCCTCTTAGATGTATGATTTATATATCTGAAATTATTTATATTATAGCATAATCATCTGAGATTGTCAAATATTATCGGATTTTTTAATTAAATTTTAATCTGTTTTTTCTATAAAAAAACACTTGCCTGTTTTTTAAAAATATGCTATAATAAATGAAGTTATCAAAATATCATGAAAGGAGCTGTTCAGTTATGAGCAAATTATTAATCGTAGATGATGAAGTCAATATCAGAGCTGTCGTCAGAGAATACGCAGAATTTGAGGAGTATGAGGTTGATGAGGCCGAAAACGGTATGGAAGCCGTGGAAAAATGCAAACAAAATCATTATGACCTGATTATCATGGATGTCATGATGCCTAAATTAGACGGCTATTCCGCAAGCAAAGAAATCAAGAAACATAAAAATATTCCGATTATTATGCTCTCTGCAAGGGGAGAAGAATATGATAAACTTTTCGGTTTTGAAATCGGTGTGGATGACTATGTTGTGAAGCCGTTCTCTCCGAAAGAATTAATGGCCCGTGTCAAGGCCGTTCTTATGAGGAGCAAGGCTTCTGTGCAGACTTCTGCATCAAAAGAAGAAAAACGGGAGACTCTTGTATTTGAGGGTCTTGAAATCGATATGGCCGGCCGTGAAGTCTATGTTGACGGCAAAAAGGCTTCTATGACTCCTAAAGAATATGATTTGCTGTTTTATCTTGTCAGAAATAAAGGGCTTGCCCTCACCCGTGACAAGCTTCTGGAATCTGTCTGGGGGTATGATTTCTTCGGTGATGACAGAACTGTAGATACACATATTAAAATGCTGAGAAACAGTCTGGGCGAATACCGGAAGTTTATTGTCACACTCCGTGGCATGGGCTATAAATTTGATGCCAATGCAGAATAAAAATACTTCGGAAATTTCCGGACAGACAGAAACAGTTTCTGTGAAAAAACAGAAACCCAAAAAAGAGAAAAGCCGCCTTTCTCTGCATACATTCCTTGCGATGGCTTTTATTGTTTTTACTGTCATCACATTTGGCTTGTTATTAATAGAAGTCGTCTTTCTGGAAAAATTTTATTATTATTTTAAAATTCAGGAAACGAAAAATATCGCAAGCGAATTGATTGAAGCTTATTATACAGATGAATTTGAAGAAAAAATGCGGGCGGTATCTTTCAGTAATCAGATTTGTATTTCTGTTATCGACAGCCGTAATTATGTGCTGTACCAGAGCGATGTCATGGGCAACCGCTGTCTGCTGCACGGCTGGCATAACTATCTGTTCCAGATTCAACAGGAAGTCAAGAACAGTACAACCGGCACTATCTGCATGAATGTCTTCGATGAACAGATTAATATGAAAACTCTTGTTCTCGGCAGTGTTATCGGTGATGTACAGAACCCTGACGGGTATATGCTGTTCAATACTGCTCTCGAACCTGTGGGCACGACAGTACACTTGCTAAAGCGTCTGCTTCTGATGATTGCAGTATTATTATTAGTTGCCGGCTTTGTGATTGCACTTGTGGTTTCCAACCGGCTGGCTGTGCCGATTGTGCAGATTACAGAATCTGCCAAACGCATGGCACACGGCAATTATGATACAGAATTTAAAGGCGGCGGCTATAAGGAAGTCGATGAACTTGCCCAGACACTGACTTATGCAGAACATGAGATTTCAAAAGTCGATATGATGCAGAGGGATTTAATTGCTAATGTTTCGCATGACCTGAGAACACCTCTGACCATGCTGAAAGCTTATGCCGAAATGATTCGGGATTTGTCCGGCGATAATCCTGTCAAGAGAAATGCACATCTGCAAGTTATTATAGAAGAAACTGACAGGCTGACTATGCTTGTGAATGATATTCTTGATTTGTCCAAACTGGAAAACGGCAGTCAGAAGCTGGAACCTTCTACTTTTGATGTCACCGGCTGGATGACAGAAATCTGTTTACGCTATAAAGGCGTTTCGGAACAGATGGGCTATCATCTGTCCTTTACACCGGACGAACCGAAACAGGTGACATGTGATGCAGGAAAAATGGAACGTGTTGTCTGCAATCTTATTAATAATGCCATTAATTATACAGGAGACGACAAGCAGGTTTTCGTGAAGCAAATCAATACAGAACATGGTGTCAGAATCGAAGTCCGTGATACTGGTGCTGGTATTGAAGAAGATAAAATCAAGAAAATTTTTGACAAATATTACCGCAGTGAAAATCATAAGCGTGAAGTTGTCGGCACGGGACTGGGGCTCTCAATTGTAAAAGCGATTCTCAAACTGCATAATTATGGTTATGGTGTCCGGTCAAAGCTTGGTGAGGGTTCTGTGTTCTGGTTTGAAATCCGGTAATTTTCACAAATCCATCACAGAATCATCATATTTCTGTCATTTGTCCGGTATATAATATTCCATGGTCAAGAAAAAATGACCTTTCATTTATGATAGTAACGTTTTACCCCAACGTTATTATAAATCCCCAATAATCCCTATATCATGCACAAGATTCCTCGCAAGAGGATTTTTGTGTTTTTTCATGGCTTTTTTGTATCATTTTGGTATAAAGATTGTATACAAAACTTTCATATTGTTTTCATATAATTATCACAAAACTATGTTAAAATATAATTGTTCTTGAAAGAGAACTATATTCTCCCCCTTTTAGAATAATTAACGTCACTCCAGCGTTAATTATAAAAATCCCTATAATCCCTATATCATGGCAAAGGCACCTCTGTTTTCACAGAGGTGCCTTTGTTTTTTCATTGCCGGCATATAAAAACTGACCGCCAGAAGGCAGCCAGTTTTTTATAGCATATATTGTTTGTTTCAGGCATGAAGAAGCTTTTCCGCTGCTGCCATTTTTACACAGAGTACAAATAAATCCATTGCTTTTTGCAGTTCTTCTACTGACGGGTAAGAAGGTGCAATTCTGATATTCTTGTCTTCGGGGTCTTTGCCATACGGGAAGGCTGCACCTGCTCCGGTCAGGACAACGCCTGCTTCTTTACAAAGCTGTACAATCCGCTTTGCACAGCCTTCCGGTGCATTGAATGATACAAAATAACCGCCCTTCGGTTCTGTCCATTCACCAATGCCCAGCGGCTTGATTTCTGCATTGAGTGTATCCAGAACGGTTTTGAATTTCGGTTCAAGCAAAGCTCTCTGCTTTTCCATATGTGCCAGAACGTTTTCAAATTTGCCGTCAAAGAACTTGACATGACGCATCTGATTAATTTTATCAAAACTGATAGTGAATGCACCAAGGGTTCTGGTCAGGTCTTTCAGATTTTCCTGAGAAGCTGCCAGCATGGAAACGCCTGCACCTGCATAGGTTACTTTTGCTGTTGATGCAAAAATATAAACAATATTTTCATTATGATTCTTTTTTGCTTCTTCCAGAATCGGCAGAATCACTTTCGGATTGTCGCACAGATGATGGATGCAGTAAGCATTGTCCCAGAAAATACGGAAATCTTTTGCGGCAGGTTTCAGGGCTGCAAATCTTCTGACAACCTCATCACTGTATACCACACCGGAAGGATTGGAATACTGCGGTACGCACCAGATGCCCTTGACGCTGTCATCTTCGGAAACTAACTTTTCAACCATATCCATATCAGGGCCGTTTTCATCTGTCGGAATATTTATCATCTCAATGCCGAAAAATTCTGTAATTCTGAAATGTCTGTCATATCCCGGCACAGGACAGAGAAATTTTACTTTCTCTAAATCTTTCCAAGGGGTATTGCCAAGCAGGCCATGCGTATAGGCATAGTTTATAGTCAGATACATCGCTTGCAGGCTCGCATTGCCGAACATGAAAAGTTCTTCCGGTTTTACACCCAGCATGGGGGCAAATAATCTCTTGGCTTCCGGAATACCGTCAAGCAGGCCGTAGTTGCGGTAATCTCCGGCCTCGCCCTGCAAATCTTCATTATTCAGGCAGTTCAGCAGGCCTGCACTTAAATCCAGCTGTGCCGGAGAGGGCTTGCCTCTGGACATATCTAACTTCAGGTTCTGGGACTGATAGTCCGCATAGGTACTCTTACATGCTTCATAAAAAGCATTCAACTCTTCTTTTCCGTATTCTCTCAGGTTCATGAAAATATCGTTCCTTTCTGGTGAATTAAAATTTCTAATTTATTATACAGCAGAATTGGCAGTTTTGCAAGTAATTCCGTATATTTTATCTGCAATTTTGTCGCTTTACACGAAATCAGAAGATTTTTTTGCTGTTTCCCTGTTTATTTTGTACGCATAGCAAGTTCATTTGTATTTGCCTGAAAAACAATCTGAAATAAAAATCTGCTTTTCAGATTTTTTTTTTCATATCCTCTTGACAAATTTCTGAAAAAAAGTTACAATAATAATATTGTGAATGATATGGACGGCTGCTTATAGGCAGCAATTTATATCTGTAAGCTTCATGCAGGCGTATTTGCAGCTTTATCTATTTAATATATTTTTTGAAAATTGAACAAGTACAAGAAGCGGCATTTACCGCCTGTGTAGAGTTTCAGCAATTTCTTCACGAAAACAAAACTTTACAAATTTAAGGGAGGTAATGCGAATGACAGGTTTTTTGATTGGAGTTATCATTGTCCTGCTTGCAGCACTCGGGTTTGTCTGGAAATCTTATTCCGACAAATTACAGTCTGCTGAAAAAGACGGCTTCACAAAAGGAGAAGAACACCGCCGCAAACAGGATGAAGCAGCTCTCGAAGCGGCACAGAAAGCAGCACAGGCTGAAATGCAGACCGCTAAAGAACAGACTGCTGAAGCGGAACGGCTGATTCAGCAGGCTAAATTCCAGCTCGAGGAAGCCGATAAAGAAGCCGAAAACAGAAAAAAAGAAATTCTGGTCGAAGCCAAAGACGAAATTTATCAGCTCCGTCAGGAAGCAGAAAAGGAAATCCGTGACAGACGAAATGAAATTTCTAAACAGGAACGCCGGATTCACCAGAAAGAAGAAACACTCGATAAAAAAATCGATACCCTTGAACAGAAGGAAAATGCTGTTCAGGTAAAAATGCAGGAAGTGGAAAATCTCAGAACAGAAGCCGAAAATATCAGACAGGAACAAATTTCTACCCTCGAACGTATCTCAGAACTGACAAGAGAACAGGCAAAAGAATATATGCTCAAAACGCTCGAAGAAGATTTGGTTCACGAAAAAGCCGTGAAAATTTCTTCTTATGAACAGCAGCTCAAAGAAGAATGTGAGGAAAAAGCAAGAAGCTATATTTCTCTTGCCATTGCAAAATGTGCTTCTGACCAGGTATCAGAAGCCGCTGTTTCTGTAGTCGCTCTGCCAAATGATGAGATGAAGGGCAGAATTATTGGCCGTGAAGGCCGTAATATCCGCACGCTGGAAACCCTTACCGGTGTGGATTTGATTATTGATGATACACCGGAAGCTATCACGCTCTCCTGCTTTGACCAGGTACGCAGAGAAATTGCAAGAATTGCTCTGGAACGTCTCATTGCAGACGGCCGTATCCACCCAAGCCGTATTGAAGAAATGGTCGAAAAGGCCAAGCGTGAGGTGGAACATAAAATCAAACAGGAAGGTGAACGGGCTGTTCTGGAAACCAACGTCCACGGCCTGAATCATGAATTAATCAAGCTGTTAGGCCGTCTTAAATTCAGAACCAGCTACCGGCAGAATGTGCTGACACATTCGATTGAAGTGGCACAGCTCTGCGGTGTGCTTGCAGCAGAACTTGGTGTGGATGTCAGTCTTGCCAAACGTGCCGGACTGCTGCATGATATTGGTAAAGCTCTGACTTCTGAAATGGAAGGCTCTCATGTACAGCTTGGTGTGGATGTCTGCCGGAAATGCCATGAAAATGCGGAAGTCCTTCATGCGATTGAAGCACATCATAATGATGTAGAACCCCGCACTGCGATTGCCTGCATTGTACAGGCAGCAGATGCAATTTCTGCCGCCCGTCCCGGAGCAAGAAGCGAAAATTATGACAGCTATATCAAGAGACTTGAAAAACTGGAAGAAATCTGCATGTCTTACAAGGGCGTTGAAAAATGTTATGCAGTACAGGCAGGCCGTGAAATCCGTGTGATGATTCAGCCTGATGTCATCAACGATGAAAAAATGGTGCTTGTGGCTCGTCAGATTGCACAGCAGATTGAAAACGAAATGGAATACCCAGGTCAGATTAAAGTCAATCTGATTCGTGAAAGTCGGGTTGCGGATTACGCAAAATAAACAGACGATACAACAGGGCGGCTTCTGGCTGCCCTGTTTTTATTTTTAATTTTTATCATGAGGAGTGATTCTTATGCCGAAAACGGCAAAAACTATTTTTGGGACAACTGAAAAATCCAATTTTATTCTGAATATGACACCGGAACGCTATTATGGCTATAATTTGAAAGTTCTGCTTGGATTTCTGATTCTGATGCCGCTGTTCAGTATTCCTCTGGAATTTTTTAAAGTCTACAGTGTTCCGGGGATGGCTTTGTCTATCACTGGGGTATTTGCGATTGTATTTGTATTTATTGGCTTCATGAAAGATGAAACACCGAAAAAGCTTTATCTTCCGGCCTGCCTTCTGGGAGCAATGCTGATATGGGGGCTGGTCAGCCTGTATAATTCTTATTTCTATGGCATTTCTCTGTTTGGCTCTGACGGAAGAAGTGAAGGCTGGCTTTCTTTGTTCTTTTACGGCAGTTTCTTTCTGCTGGGGGCTCAGCTTGGTACAGATGACAACAGGCTGAAACTTCTGCACGGTATGTATTATATGGGACTTGCGGAATGTTTCTGGGGTCTGCTTCAGATGCTGCCTGTTGGTTTTCCGGATTATTATAAAAATTTAGAGCCGATTCTGCTGTTTGATGTTCTTCTGCCGTCTGGTCTGGCCGGAAATCCTATTTTTCTGGCTTTGATTCTGAATCTGCTGATGATTCCTGCTTTTACGGAAGCTGTCTTTACAGAAAACAGCAGACAAAAATTAATAAATCTTATCTGTGTGTTCTGTTTTGCCATGACAGCAGTCCGGACACAGTGCCTGCTTGGTGTAGCCGGCATTATCATTTCTGTACTCATAGCGTTTGTCTATGCTCTGATTCGCAAATCGGGGAAAAACAGTATTCCTGTTATCTGTGCGGCTCTGCTTGCGGTTGCTCTTGGCATGGGATGGAATTATTTTTCCAGTTCTTTCAATCATACCTACAGCCGTGAAACAGGGCAGGCGGTACAAGCAGAAAATGCACTTTCTCTTTATGACGGTGCTATCATCTGGGAAGACAGTTCCTATCGTCTGGCTGTCAGCGGTTATTATGTCAAGAGTGATACAAACAATCCGAACGGAGTTTTTGAAATCACAGACCTTGCTGACTCTTATACCTATCTCTGGAAAAACACGCTTAAAATTATAAAAAAATATCCTCTTGCCGGAAGTGGGCCGGATAATCTTGTCTATCCTCAGCTGTATCAGAGCCCGATGATTCCAAGTAATCCTAATGTATTCGACAGATGCTATAATTATTATCTCCATCTGGCAGGAACACTCGGCATACCGATGCTGCTGCTGTTTCTTGCACTCATGATTCTGACACTCACCAGAGGGGCAAAGGCCTGCAAACATCAGAAAAACTGGCTGTATTTCAGCATTTTCAGCACAGTATTGCTGTATCTGATTTTTATGCTGATTAGTACCAGCAGCATTGCTTCTGCACCGCTGTTCTGGATGCTGGCCGGTATATGCATCAGCCTTGGCGAACCGAAAAACAAATCATGAAATCTGTCTTTCGTAAACCAAAGCTAACTTTTTTCTGTCTGTTGTGACTAATATCTTTATCCGGAAGACAAAAATTTTGGTTCAGGTAACAAATCTTGCAAAGATACTTGATTTTCAGGTTAGAATATGCTAAAATATTCACTGTAGGATTTATCTGTAATATAATATTTGCTCAGAATTTTTTCAGATAATACGGCTGCTGCCGGAGATTCCGTGCAGCAGTCCCTCCTTGCCCCAGCCGTGCGGAGTATCCTGCATACAGGTTAGCTTAATCTAACTAAAAACGGCTTGCTTTAGGGAAAATTTAAATTTTTAAGGAGGTATTCAAAATGCCGTTACAGAAAAAACGGCTGTCTGCTATTATCGGTACGCTATTGCTGACGCTTCTGTTTGCATTGTCTTGTTTCACAGGGCTGACTGCTTTGGCAGCAGGGGAATATATCGCTACATGGGAAGAGTACAAACAAACCGGTGCTCCTTCCGGTACATGGAACGATGTCGCCAATGCGATGGATGCTGTACTTTCGGCCGCTGATGAACTTTATCAGGCCGGTGATGCCAAAGGTGCACACTCTGCTGTAAATGCTGCGTATTATGGCTATTATGAAACAACAGGCTTTGAACGTGTAGCTATGGGGTATATCGCCGGAAGCCGAAAAACAGAAGTAGAGCTTCAGTTCAGTTCCTGTAAGAGCGTAACCAAAAACAATGGCTCGACAGATGCATTTTTCACAGAACTCAGCAAACTCAGCGAAATGCTGCATACAGATGCCAATAAGCTTGATGGTGTCGGTGATACTGGTGCAAGCGGCCTCTCCAAAGACGGAACAGCTGCTTCTGCGGAAACACAGGCGGAGACAGATGCTCCGGCAGAAGAAAATACACAGGCAGAAACTACGGCTGTCACCACCTCTGCAAATGCTGTGAGTGTCGGCGGCGGCGGCGGCGGATGGGTCACATTTATGGCTTGTCTGGGTATTATTATCAGAGAAGGTCTGGAGGCCATTTTAGTTGTCGGTGCAATTATTGCATATTTAGTAAAATCCGGCAATAAAGACAAACTCAAGTTTGTATATTTTGGCTGTGTACTGGCTATTGGTGCAAGTTTCCTGTGTGCTTGGCTGCTGAGTCTGCTCAAACTCGCAAACAGTGCAAATCAGGAGATTATCGAAGGCATTACGGCTCTGATTGCAGTATTGGTATTGTTTTATGTCAGCAACTGGATGGTTTCTAAAGCCGAGTCTGAAGCATGGACAAAATATATTGACGAACAGATTAAAGTTTCTGCGGAAACAGGAAATGTATTTACTCTCGGATTTACTGCTTTCTTAGCCGTATTCAGAGAAGGGGCAGAAGTGATTCTTTTCTATCAGCCTCTGCTGTCTGAACATGATGATACTGGCTATGTATGGGGCGGTTTCGGAGTTGGCTGTGTGATTTTGGTATTTGTTTTCTTAGCTATCAGATTCCTGAGTGTCAAGCTTCCGATTCGTCCGTTCTTCTTGGGAACAAGCATTCTCATGTTTATCATGTCAATTTCGTTCTTGGGTTCGGGCATCAAAGAATTAATCGAAGGCGATGTCATGACTATGACTTCTCCTGCTGTCTTGGCAAATTTGATTCCCTCCAATAATGTTTTTGATGTTCTGGGAATTTATCCTTGTCTGGAAACACTCATTCCGCAGGCAATCCTGATTTTCATTACTATCATGATTTTCATCATGCAGAAATGGAACTCCAGAAACCGGAAAGAAGCCGGCGTTCTTGCGATTGTCCTCGGCAGTCTGGGAATCCATAAATTTTATCTCGGACAATACGGCAAAGGGCTGATTTATTTTGCAACTTGCTGGTCAGGGATTCCGACACTGATGAGTCTCGGGGAAGGAATTCACTTCCTGACAGAATCAGATGAACAGTTCGAGGAAGAACGCAAGCCAAAGCAGAAACCTGCAAAACAGAAAAAGTCTGAAAAGACAAAATCTTAACATGCTTTTCATCCTGAATAATATTCAGGCTGATATAGAAAATACATTTTTGTCAGAATTGATTTAGGAGGAAATAAACAATGACAAAGAAATTAGTTGGCATTGCCCTGCTCGCTTCTATGGCTCTGTCTCTGACAGCCTGCGGCGGCAATACAGAATCATCTACACCCGCAGCAGAAAATTCTTCTGTTGCTGAAACATCTGCTGCTGCTGATTCCAGCTCTGAAGCTGATGTAAGCTCTGAAGATGCTGCTACATCCGCTGAAGCTGCTGATGCAGAAGTAAAGAGCGAAGCCGCTGCTGCTGCTCCTGATGAAGCTGCCGGCTTTACAGAAATCCCGATTTTTGAAGATGAGAAATGCGGTTTCCTGAACGTATCTGCTGTATACTTCCAGCCTGTTCCGATGTCCGGCGGCAATGAAAGCATTGAAGATTTCAATCTGCATCTGGAAGCAGACGTTGCTGCTCTGGAAAATAATCTCGGCTTTGGTGTCGGTGACTGGGTGCCTTATATGACAGTAGATTACAGAGTTATCGCTTCTGATGGCTCTGATGCTGCAAAGGGTTCTTTCATGGTTATGAGTGCATCTGATGGTCCGCATTATGGTGCAAATATCAAGCTTGACCAGGCTGATACCTATACACTGGAATTTACTTTCCACAGCCCTGAAGAAAATGGCTATCTGCTGCACATTGATGCGGAAACAGGCCCTGGCGGTTCATTTGATGATTACTTTGCTGACGGCAATCTGACAGTTACTTATGAGGGCTGGGAATATACTCCGCAGGAATGGTAATTTATTCACAATGATATTGCATAAAATGCGTCGTGTTCTGCACGGCGCACTTGTGCGTTTTTGAGAATCTCAAAAAAGGAGGTCTTTCCATGCTGAAATATTTTGTAGACACGACTGAGGCACTTCTTTCTATGGCTCTGCTGACCGGAATGCTGTATGAATATCTCGGCTTTGCATTTGAAAAAAAAGGCAGAATTTTTGCTGTGATTGGTCTGATAGGAGGACTGGCGGGAGCAGGTGTGGTAACTTATCTTAAAAACGGTACAAAACTGCTGACTTCGGCCAAATGGAACGAAATTGTATTAATCCTGTTTTTTATTGCTCTGGGAGCACTGGTGTTGTTCTGGATTTTTTCAGCTGTCAGGAAAACGGCAAAGCAGGTCAGCGGCTGGGCTGTCTGTCTGTTAGCCTGCATTATGATGATGATTACTCTGACATATGCTCTGCCGAATGTGATAATCTATCCGTATTCGATTCTGCTTGTGGAAAAATCCGTACTTTCAACAGCATTTATTTTTAAAGTCATCGGAATGCTGTTCGGGCTGGTTCTTGTATTTTTAGCCGGACTTTCCGCCGGAAAAGGTCTTGTCCGGCTGAGCCCTGCCCAGATGCTGCTTGTGCTGAATCTTGTACTTACTGTGAATGGTATCCGGCAGCTGAGCATGTGCCTGAGAATCATGCTGACAAAGAAAATGATTCAGAATCATAAATTATTCGGTGATTTTTCACTGTTTAAAATTGCAGCATTTTCCTCCAATCATGATAACTGGTTTATTTTTGGCATGATGCTGGCAGCTGTTCTGATTCCTGTATTGATTTGGATAAAAAGCACACATGTCAATGAGCCTTATAAAACACCTGCCGAAAAAAGAAAAATTCTTAAAAAATGGCTTGTCAATAAGAGATGGGCAGGGCTGGCCTGTGCTTGTCTTGTACTGAGTCTGCTCAATCTGACAGAACTTAAAGTCATTGCCAATCGGGAAGTAGAGCTTTCTCCGGTAGAAGATGCACCTGTTGTGGATGGAAATGTAGAAATCAGCTTTACACAGGTAGAGGACGGCCATCTGCACAGATTTGCGTATACAACTGAAAATAATATTGCTATCCGGTTTATTGTCATTAAAAAGCCGAACTCTTCTTCTTACGGAATCGGGCTGGATGCCTGCGATATCTGCGGAGAAACAGGGTATTATGAAAAAGACGGACAGGTTGTCTGCAATCTCTGTGATGTTGTGATGAATATCAATACTATCGGATTCAAAGGCGGATGTAATCCGATTGTGATTCCTTACAGTATCGAAAACGGAAAAATCCTTGTCCCTGTGGACGGACTTGTTGAATTTGAGAAAGAATTTAAATAAGAAAGGAGCAGGTTCTATGTTTTTCAGAATGATAAAAGGCACACTGCTCCGGCAGTGGAAAAAAATGCTCATGATTGCATTTACAATTGCCCTCGGGGCTTCCCTTGCAGCAGCAATGCTCAGTGTAATGTTTGATGTCGGTGATAAAGTCAATCAGGAGCTGAAAACATATGGTGCGAATATTACAGTTGTTCCGAAATCGGCTTCTGTTCTGAATGAATTATACGAAGTCGAAGGCGGTGAAGGAACAGGGGCATATCTGCGTGAAGACGAACTCGGAAAAATCAAGACGATTTTCTGGGCATTCAATATTGTCGATTATGCACCTTTTGTAACAGTAAACGGCACACTTGATGACGGCTCGGAAGTGAAAGTGATTGGCAGCTGGTTCAATCATCATATGGAACTGCCGACAGGAGAACAGCTTGATGCCGGTATTGCCGGTCTGCGAAGCTGGTGGGAAATAGAATCCGGCAGCTGGCTTGATGAACAGTCCGGCAGTAATCAGGATTCTGCTATGATTGGAACAGCTCTGGCTAAGAAATTAAATCTTTCCGTGGGGAGTACGCTTCATATCAAAGGCTCTGACGGTGAGAAGAATTTTCAGATTGTCGGCATTTTTGATGCCGGCGGTGAGGAAGATGACCAGATTTTCGCTCCTCTCAATGCGGTGCAGGAACTGGCAAATCTTGACGGCTGTATCGACAGCATTGAAGTCAGTGCCCTGACGACACCGGATAACGAACTTGCTGAAAAAGCTGCCAAAGACCCCAGCTCACTGACAGTCAGTCAGTATGAAATCTGGTATTGCACGGCTTATGCAAGTTCTATCTGCTATCAGATTCAGGAAGTAATTACAGATTCTGTCGCTTCTCCGGTTCGTCAGGTAGCTGATTCCGAAGGGGCTATTATGGAAAAGACACAGCTGCTCATGATTCTGATTACAATCCTCAGCATGATTGGTGCGGCTCTGGGTATCTGCAATCTGGTAACCGCCAGCGTAATGGAACGCAGCAGCGAAATCGGCCTTATGAAAGCCATTGGGGCACAGAACGGTGCAATTTCCGGACTTGTACTCACGGAAATTTTTATTACTGCTGTTTTCGGCGGAATTATCGGTTTCTTTGCCGGATTCGGGTTTGCCCAGATTATCGGACATACTGTGTTCGGTTCAGCGATTTCCATGAAACCTGTTGTGATTCCGATTGTTGCAGTTTTAGTAATTCTGGTGACACTCGCCGGAAGCATTCCGGCTATCAGAATGCTGTTAAGACTCCGTCCGGCGGAAGTACTCCATGGCGGACATTAAGCAAGAGAGGTGAATTATCATGAAAAAAAGACAAATGTATTTCCGCATGATTACGGCCTCCCTGATGAGAAGGCGTTCCAGAATGCTGGTAGCTTTGCTGTCGATTGCAATCGGGGCAACTGTGCTTTCCGGCTTGGTGACTATTTATTATGATGTCCCCCGTCAGATGGGGGCACAGTTCCGGAATTACGGTGCAAATATGATTTTTACTGCTGCCGGAGATAATTTTACACTCGAAGACGTACAGCAGGGAACAGCTCTGATAGAAGCGGATAAATTAGTCGGTGTTGCACCGTATCGTTATGAGAATGTCCGGATTCATGAAAGTCCGGTTGTCGCTGCCGGTACAGATATGACGGGGGCACAGGCAACAAGCCCTTACTGGCATATCGAGGGGGAATGGCCTTCTGCAGACGGACAGATTCTGGTCGGGGCAGGACTTGCAGAATCATTTAACCTGAAATCCGGTGAGCTGCTCGAAGTCAGCTATACGCCTGCCGAAGCCGCTTCCGGTGATGATACTGTACAGGATACTGTTTTGGAATTTGAAATTACCGGCATTCTTGATACAGGCGGTTCAGAAGAGGATTATTTATATATTTCGCTTTCTGATATGGAAACCCTGACAGGGGAAGCCGGTTCGGTAGATGTTGCTGAACTCAGTATTTCGGCTTCTTCTGATGAACTTTCCGGCTATGCGGAGAAAATCAGCAATACAGTATCTTCAGTCAATGCAAGACTTGTCAAGAGAGTGACTGCATCAGAAACTACTGTTCTGACAAAATTACAGGCTCTTGTTTTGCTGGTGACTGTCGTGGTGCTGGCTCTGACAATGATTTGTGTGGCTACAACAATGACTGCTGTCGTGACTGAACGCAGAAAAGAAATCGGCCTCAGAAAAGCAATCGGTGCTTCTGATTCGAGTATTATTAAAGAATTTCTGGGAGAAAGCATGATGCTCGGCGGACTCGGCGGAATTTTAGGTTCTGTGCTTGGGTTTCTTTTTGCACAGCAGGTGAGTATTCATGTATTCAGCAGTTCTATTTCTTTTATGCCTGCCCTTGTGCCGATTACAATTCTGGTTTCCGTACTTGTGACAGGATTATCCAGCCTGATGCCTATCCGCAGTGCAACAGAAGTTGACCCTGCACTTGTGCTCAAAGGCGAATAAGAGGGGTGTTTTATTTATGAGTTTATTGGAATTAAAAAATGTCTATAAAATCTATGGAGAACTGCACGCTCTTGACAATGTCAATATGAAAGTCGAAAAGGGCGAATGGGTTTCGATTATGGGGCCTTCCGGTTCTGGTAAAAGTACGATGATGAATATTATCGGCTGTATGGACAAACCCAGTAAAGGAGAAGTGCTTCTCGATGGTGTTGATATTTCCAAAGAGAATGCAAAAAATCTGACTACTGTCCGGAGAGATAAAATCGGATTGATTTTCCAGCAGTTCCATCTTGTGAATTATCTGACCGCTGTGGAAAATGTAATGCTGGCTCAGTATTATCACAGCATTCCGGATGAAAAAGAAGCCCTTGAAGCTCTTGACCGTGTCGGGCTTGCTGACCGTGCCAAGCATCTGCCGAGCCAGCTCTCCGGAGGAGAACAGCAAAGAGTCTGTGTTGCAAGAGCATTGATTAATTATCCGGAAATTATTCTGGCGGATGAACCTACCGGAAATCTGGATGAAGCCAATGAAGAAATTGTTGTTGATTTGTTTCATAAGCTTCATGATGAAGGTACTACGCTGATTGTCGTCACCCATGACCCGGAAGTGGCTGAAGTCGCCCAGAGAACTGTAGTTCTCAGAAACGGCCGTGTCGTCAAGGAAGTGCATAATCAGAACTTTACCGGTAAAATTCATTTCGATGAAGAGGGGACTCATGTCACCAAACAGGATTTGAAATCAGAAGAAGAAATTCAGGCGGAGGAACATGCTCATGAAAATCAATAAAAAATTAATTTATTTCTTATGTGCGGCAGCGGCTTTCAGTCTGACTGCCTGCGGAAGCAAAAGTTATGCAGATGGTACTTATACAGCACAGAGTCAGGAATATGTCAATGATGAAGATGATGAGACTGCCGGCAATGGCTATGGTGTTGTAGAACTGACTATCTCCGGAGGTGCTGTCACGGCCTGCGATTTTAAAACCTATGAGCTTGACGGCTCTCTGAAAGATGCGGAATATGGCAAGGAAAACGGCGAAATTGCCAACAAGGATTTTTATAACAAGGCTCAGAAAGCACTGGCTGCCTGCGATAAATATGCCGCCCAGCTTGTCGAGAAAGGCAATCTTAAAGAAGTCGATGCCATCAGCGGTGCGACTGTCAATTATCATGAATTTAAAGAAGCTGTCAGCGAAGCTCTCAAACAGGCTGAACAATAATTTATAATTATGCATATTATCAAACATATTATTTCTGACATCATGATTTTATTTCTCATGCTTGGTGTGCCGTTCCTGCAAACGGATTATGCTAAAGCCCTCCTGAGCAGTGACCCCGATGCGGTTTCCAGTGCTTCAGTGATTGTGGATAAGCCTTCCGGTATGTATCTGGTTCTGATGAATCTGCATCAGCATGTTGATGCAGAAGCACTTGAAATCTGGAGGGATTTTTTCTCCGGAAAAGAAATTGATTTGATTTTTGAAGATATTACCTGTTCTGTCGTTTCCGGTGATGTCAATGCCAGAACTCTTGCTGAAAATTATCAGTCCCGCCTGCCGGAGCATCAATGCGAAATCAAATCCGAAGAGGCTGCTTTGCTGCTCTCCAAAGCAAAATATCTTAAATTTGATATTCTGGTTATTTCACAGGAATTTGCTGATAGTTATCATATAGAAAATTTATTGGCTATGCCGGAGATAGAAGTAATTCAGGTACAGGGGGCGGAATCATGAGAAAATTCAATGCTGTACTGAGTATGGGCATTTTAGCACTGTTTCTGGTTCATGCCATAGCCGGAAGCTTTCAGCTGGCTGGTGTCATGGCAGGCGGGTCAGTTATTATGAAAGCTGTGGCATGGCTCATGCTCGGACTGATTATGATTCATGTAATAATCGGCTGTAAACTCACTGCGGATACACTTCGCATCCAGAAAAAAGCGGGGGTATCTTATTATAAAGAAAATAAATTATTCTGGCTCAGACGTTCCAGCGGATTCGCTATCATGATTTTTATTTTATTTCATGTTCTGATTTTTCTCGGCAAAGAAGAAAACGGGATATTCAGATTAAGTTATTTCGGCAGTTTGCAGCTGCTTTCCCAGATTCTGCTTGTGCTTTCGGTTGCTGTCCATGTTCTGACCAATATCAAACCGCTGATGATTGCTGCCGGAACAAAAAGCTATACCAGAATCCTGATTGATATTTTATTTATCCTGTCTGTGATTTTGATTCTGTCCGGAGTCGGATTTGTGATTTATTATCTTCGCTGGAATTTCTGAGGAGGAAGAAATGCAGAATGTTATTATTATCGGTGCAGGGCTGGCAGGATTGTCAGCTGCTGTCACCCTTGCAAAAGAAAATATCTCCTGTGCCCTGATTTCTCTCCAGAATTCCGAACGGGCACAGTCTGTTCTGGCAGAAGGCGGCATCAATGCCGCTCTGAATACCATGGGAGAAAATGATACTGTTCAGAATCATTATGAAGATACGCTCAGGGGCGGTGTGTATCTTGCTGACCCGAATGCTGTGCAGAATCTCACAGGTCATGCCCCCGAAATTGTCAGATGGCTTGAAAATTTAGGTGTTCCGTTCAATATGACAGATTCTGATATTATGCTCCGGAATTTCGGCGGACAGAAGAAAAAACGCACTGCCTATGCCCGAAGCAGTACCGGAAAAATTATCATGACTGCTCTGATTGATGAGGTCAGAAAATATGAAACTGCCGGCTTGGTGCAGAGATTTGCACATCATAATTTTATTCAGCTTCTGCTTGAAAATCAAAACTGTACAGGTGTCCGGATTCAGAATGTTTATACAAAACAAGTGACAGATTTCAAAGGCATTGTGCTGCTGTGTTCCGGAGGAATGAACGGTATCTTCCCCGGCCGGACTACCGGAACAACCCAGAATTCCGGTGATGTGACGGCAACTGTATTCCGGCAGGGGGTAAAGCTTGGAAATCTTGAAATGTTACAGTATCATCCGACAACTATCGGGATTTCCGGAAAACGCTGTCTCATCACAGAGGCCGCCAGAGGAGAAGGCGGCAGGCTTTATATTATCAGAAATCAGCAGAAATGGTATTTCATGGAGGAAAAATATCCGGAACTGAAAAATCTTATGCCCCGTGATGTTGTCGCCCGTGAAATGTATTTTGTCCGCCGTGAACTCGGTGGAGAAATATTTCTTGATATGACAGAACTCCCCGAAATTGCATGGGAAAAAAAGCTTTCTGATTTAAGACAGGAAATTCTGCATTATCTTGCTGTTGACCCGAAAACAACACCTGTTCCCGTCAGAGAGGGCATTCATTATTTTATGGGTGGCATAGATACAGATGTATTGCACAGAACAAATATAAAAAATCTCTATGCCGCCGGTGAATGTACCTGTCAGTATCACGGTGCAAATCGGCTCGGCGGAAATTCTATGCTCGGGGCACTCTATGGCGGAAGGAAAGCTGCTGAAACGATAATGCATACTGCTGATTTCAAATCAGAAGAAAATCAAAGCTATACGGGAAAAATTTTCCCTCCGGCTTCGCCTGTGCTGATTCAGGAAATCAGTCAGATATTATTATCTGGTCTGGGAATTGTCCGGAATCAGAATGATTTGCAGACTGCTCTCAGAGAACTGGAAATGCTCTCGCAGAAAAAAGTATATTCTTTTTATGAACAGAACCGTCTGCTTCTGGCGAAAGCAATGCTGTTATCCGCTCTCGAACGGAAAGAAAGCAGAGGAGCACACTATCGTGAGGATTATCCTGAAAAAAATGAAATCTTCCGGAAAACTGCCATTGCAGAATGCAGTCCGGAATTGAATATCCGGATTTCTTTCCGGCCGATTCCTGAAAAGAGGTCTGATGCATGATAAGTTTAAATTTAGAAATTCTCCGGCGAAATTCTCCAGAGGAATCTCCTGTCTGGAAAAGCTATGCCTATCAGACGGAAGATGAGAATGCCAATATTGCCGCTGCACTGACAGATTTAAATCAGACACTTGAAAATCCTGTCAGATGGGAATGCAGCTGCCTCCAGAAAAAATGCGGTGCTTGTGCAATGATAATCAATCACCGGCCACGGCTTGCCTGTGATGTCCCTCTGAAAGAATTTGTCAGAGCCGGAAGCGTGAAACTCGAACCGCTCCGGAAATTTCCGGTTATTGCGGATTTGATTGTGGACAGAAGTATTTTGTTTCAGAATCTGAAAACTATGCAGCTCTGGTTTGCGGAAGAAGCGAAAACCAACGGTTCACAAACGGCTTATGAAGCTTCCAGATGTCTGCAATGCGGATGCTGTCTTGAAATCTGTCCGAATTTCTATGCGGGCGGAGAATTTGCCGGTATGGCAGCTATGACACTCACTGCCAGACTGCTGACTGCTCTGCCGGAATCTCAGAAAAAAGAGATTTTCAAAGCCTATCGTAAGCATATTTATGAAGGCTGCGGAAAATCACTTGCCTGTCGGGATGTCTGTCCGGCTGGAATTGAAATTGATAAATTATTAGTGCATTCCAATGCTGTGGCTGTCTGGAAACGGAAATATCGACATGAGAAATAAAAGATTCCTGATTTTTATGATTATCTTCTGTATATTTCTCAATGCCTGTTCTGCTCCGGAGCATTATGAAGTCCGGAAAGATTTGAGTATTTATTTTTCCAATGCTGATTCTGTGATAGCATCTGTCCGGAATTCACTCCGGAAACATGATGTCAGAATTATGATAAATTATACTTCTCATAGTGATAATATGCATGATATCGGCCTGCTGGTCAGAGAACTGATGCAGTATGCCCTTGAGGAAACGGCAAATCCTACAGACGGCGATTATCTTTTTCATCAGTACGGCGGTTATGAAATGCAGTATCGCTATGAGAGGCAGAATGAGGCATATTGCTATCAGATTGAAATTATTCCGGAATATTATACTACTTTGGAACAGGAACAGAAAGTT
This sequence comes from uncultured Ruminococcus sp., assembly GCA_902796255.1. Lineage (GTDB taxonomy): Bacteria > Bacillota > Clostridia > Oscillospirales > Ruminococcaceae > UBA3855. The sequence continues at coordinate 9,325 of CADBOP010000011.1, read as the reverse complement.
TCTGAAAAAATTCAGGAGATTCTGAAAAATTTTAATTTTAAGAAATATACATCAGAGTATGATAAAATCAGAATGATTTATGATTATGTCTACCAGACTGTAGAGTATGATTTGATTCATAAAAAAAATGAATATTATCATTTGAAATCGACTGCCTATGGTGCTTTGTTTTATCATCATGCTGTCTGTCAGGGCTATGCGGTTTTATTATATCGGCTTCTGCGGGAATCCGGTATTGATACCAGAATTATTACCGGAACTGCACAGCACCCTGACGGTTCGGCTGAATTTCATGCATGGAATATCGTCAGAATCGATGATTTGTATTATAATTTGGATATTACATGGGATAAACAGACAGAAACAGAAGATTATTTTCTGAAATCAGATAATAATTTTTCATCACATATCCGTGATGAATGCTATGCTTCTGATGCGTTTTATCAGAATTATCCAATGGCTGTTCAGGATTATGCTTATTAGTTTTTTTATTTTAAGGAGATGGATTTATGAAAAAAATAATGATTCCTGATGTGATTCTCTGTATCTTGAGTGCAGTACTCTGCTTAGGAACAAAATTTGGTTTTCATGCCTGCGGCCCGAAAGAAGACGGAGGCTGGATGGCCTGCCACTGGGCAGAACAAGCTGTGTTCGGTCTGGGAATCGTAATGCTGGTTCTTAGTATTATGATGACTTTTTTACTTAAAGACGGAAAAACAAAATCCGGTATTGCCCTGAGTCTTGCAGGGATGGCAGCCCTTGCACTTGCTGTGCCGAATCACCTGATTATGCTCTGCATGATGACGGACATGAGATGTCATTCTGTCATGAAACCAGCTGTCATGATTATCAGTATTTTTATACTTGGGTTTAGTATCGCTGCTTATATCTTTCACAGAAAAGAGGATTCAGAAACATGAAGCTTGCTAATTCTCTGCCAGTCCGGAATCTGAAAGGAAAACCTGTCAGGACGGCTGTTTTGCTTCTTCTGACAACACTGCTGACTTTGACTGTTTTCGGCGGTACACTTATGATTATCAGCCTGAAAACCGGTCTGCATTCGCTGGAATCCCGTCTGGGAGCAGATATTATGGTTGTCCCTTATGAAGCAACTACAAAATCCAATCTTGAAACTATCGTTCTGCAAGGGGCTACAGGCTATTTCTATATGGATAATGAAAAATATCAGAAAATTGCTTCCTGTGAGGGAATCGGACAGATTTCTGCTCAGTTCTTTCTTGCTTCGGCCAGTTCCGGCTGCTGTTCGCTTTCTGTGCAGATTATCGGCTTCGACCCTGATACAGATTTTACCATTACGCCTTGGATTAAAAAAAGTTATGCCCAGAATTTACAGAAATTTGATATTGTTGTCGGTAATGATTTAAATGCCTTTGTCGGAGATACGCTTACTTTCTATGGTGTGGACTGTCATGTTGCTGCAAAACTCGATAAAACCGGAACAAGTTTTGATACAGCTGTTTTTACCAATTCAGAAACTATCAAAGCTCTGATTCAGTCTTCTGTTGATAAAAATATGAATGAATTTAAAAATATCAATCCGGATGCGGTTGTCTCCTGTGTGCTGATTAATGTCGCAGAAGGCTATACTGTAGAAGAAGTTCTGAATGATATTAATATCCATGTCAAGAAAGTAAAAGCGATTCAGACAAAAGATATGATTTCCGGTGTCTCTGACAGTTTGTCCGGTATTGCTGATATTATCAGCCTTTTAATCGCTGTTGTTTGGATTGCTGGAATTATTATCCTGCTGTTAGCCTTTACAATGAGCGTTAACGAACGAAAAAAAGAATTTGCTGTGCTCCGGATGCTGGGAGCTTCTCAGAGAAAATTAGCTGCAATGGTCATGCAGGAAGCTTTGCTGGTTTGTCTGCTTGGCAGTCTGCTTGGCATCGGGCTTGGCCTGCTGATTCTTCTGCCGTTTAACCAGTTGATTGAAGAGTTGCTCAATCTGCCGTTTCTTCTGCCCTCTGCCGGACAGATGCTAACAGATACTATTGCTGCTGTGCTTGTTTCCGTCCTGAGCGGAGGGATTGCCGTTTCTGCATCGGCTTTCCGTATCAGCCGGATGGATACGGCTCTTATCCTGAGAGGAGAGAATTAATCATGCTGCTCAAAGCCGAAAAAATTACCAAACAGTTTCTGCGTGAAAGCAGAAATACCAATCAGTTCTGTGCGGTACAGGAAACGGATTTTACACTGGAAGCCGGTTCGTTTGCAATTCTGACAGGGCGTTCCGGTTCAGGGAAAAGCACATTTCTGCATATGCTTTCCGGCCTGATGACACCTACTTCCGGCCGTGTGCTGATTCAGGAAAAAGAGATATATTCTCTTTCTGACAAAGACTTGTCCGCATTCAGAAATCAGCATATCGGTGTGATTCCGCAGGGGCAGTCGGCTCTGTACAGCCTGAATGTGCTGGAAAATATCTGTCTGCCGTATACGCTCTATCATAAAAATGCACATCAGGAAGAGGCTCTTGCCCTGATGGAACAGCTGGAAATTGCCCACCTGCAAGCCGCTTATCCCTCGGAACTTTCCGGCGGAGAACTCCGCAGAATGGCGATTGCAAGAGCTTTTCTCCGTAAACCGGAACTGATTCTTGCAGATGAGCCGACAAGTGACCTTGATGATGAAAATACAAAAATTGTTTTTGCATTTTTACAGAAAGCTGCTCGGGAGGGGGCGGCAGTTTTGGCTGTGACACATGAAACAGATGTCTCACAGTTCGCAGACAAGGTTTTCTGTATGAAAGCCGGTGTGCTGACAGAACAAAATTCTCTCTGATTTATTCAGAGAGAATTTTTATATTTTGCACTGCAAGAGAAGAAAAGATACAAAAATGTCAGGCATTTCCCCGAAATAGACTTGACTTTTTTCTGAAAATATACTATAATAAAAAAGATACAGAACTTGACAGGGCGTTGCCCTGATTTTTCATACCGAAAGGAGTTTTTTTATTATGGAAAAGAAAAGAAGAATGTCCCGTGAGGGCTACGAAAACCTCAAACATCAGCTCGACCATTTAATTAATGTAGAACGTGTCGATGTCGCCCAGAAGCTCAAAGAAGCCCGCTCTTATGGTGACTTGTCCGAAAATGCGGAATATGATGAAGCCAAAAACGAACAGGCAATGCTCGAAGCCAAAATTGCAGAAACACAGTATATCCTTGATAATGCTGAAATCGTGGAAGATAACGGCGAAGACCTCGAAGAAATTGATATCGGTGCTGTTATGACTATCCGGAAAGTCGGTACTGATAAAACAGAACAGCTCAAGATTGTCGGCACAAATGAAGCCAATTTCTTGGAACATAAAATCTCGGATGAATCCCCCATCGGCAAGGCTGCTATGAAAAAGAGAATCGGTGATATTTTCATTGTAGAAGCTCCGGCCGGCCAGATTGAATATGAAGTAATTGATATTGCAAGAGAAATTCAGAAAGAAGCGTGAACCAATGCAGGAAGAAATTAACTCTCAGGAAATTATTGATACTACCGATTACAGGCAAATCCGCCTTGATAAGCTTAATGCCATGAAGGCAGAAGGCTTTGACCCCTTTACACTGACAAGCTATCCGGTATCTGTCAAGAACGCTGAACTCCGTCAGCAGTATGAACAGAAAGAAAAAGAAATTCTTGCTTCTGCTGATGGTGATGAAGAGAAAATACAGGCTGGTCTGGATAAAATCAAAGAAGAAATTCTGCACGTTGCCGGCAGAATTATGAGCTGGAGAAGAATGGGCAAGGCACATTTTCTTGATATCCGTGACCATACAGACAGAATGCAGGTGTATGTCAGCATGAATGACCTCGGCAAAGAGGCATTTGAAAAATTTAAAAAATGGGATATCGGTGATATTATCGGCATCGAAGGCTTTGTGTTCAGAACCAAAAAAGGTGAAATCTCCGTTCATGCAAAGAGTGTGACACTGTTGTCTAAGTCTCTGCTGCCTCTGCCGGAAAAATGGCACGGCCTCAAAGACCAGGATACAAGATACAGACAGCGTTATCTGGATTTAATCTGCAATCCGCAGGTAAAAGACACGTTTGTGAAACGCAGTCAGATTATGCGTGAAATCCGTGCATATCTGGATAATCTCGGTTATGTGGAAGTGGATACCCCTGTTCTGCTGCCAATTGAGATTGGTGCTGCTGCCAAGCCTTTTGTGACTCATCATAATACACTCAATATGGATATGTATCTGAGAATTGAAACAGAATTGAATCTGAAAAGGCTGATTGTCGGCGGTTTTGACAAGGTCTATGAAGTGGGAAGAATCTTCCGCAACGAAGGTATGGATCCTTCTCATAATCCGGAATTTACTTCTGTTGAAATGTATCAGGCCTATACGGATTATATCGGCATGATGGATTTAATCGAAAATATGTACAGAACAATTACACTGAATGTCTGCGGTACAGATACAGTGAATTATCAGGGGACAGAAATCGCTATCGGCAAACCGTGGGAACGTCTGACTATGATTGAAGCTGTCAGGAAATATGCCGGTGTGGATTACTATGACTGGAAATCTGATGAAGAAGCCAGAGCTTGTGCCGAGGCACATCATGTCGAAGTGGAAGAAGGCAAGAACGCTACCAAAGGCCATGTCCTGATTGCTTTCTTTGATGCATTTGTAGAAGAAAAACTCATTCAGCCGACAATTATTTATGATTATCCGGTTGAAAATTCTCCTCTTGCAAAGAGAAAACCTTCTGACCCTGCTTTCACGGAACGCTTTGAATATTTCATGTATGCCCGTGAAATGGGAAATGCGTTCTCTGAACTCAATGACCCTATTGACCAGAAAGAACGCTTTGAACGTCAGGTTGCTGCAAAAAGAGCACAGGGAAATATGAATTGTCAGGTAGATGAAGATTATATCACCGCTCTGGAATATGGTCTGCCCCCTACGGGTGGCCTTGGCTTCGGTGTGGACAGACTGGTAATGCTCCTCACAGACAGCCCCTCTATCCGTGATGTGCTTCTGTTCCCGACAATGAAGCCGCTTGCGGATAACCAGAATAAAGCCGGTACAGAAGAATAAGCTATCAGAAATCACAAAGACGGCTTTCTACAGAAAACCGTCTTTGTTTTATTATAAGGGTGTTACGATATGGAAGAAAAACAAAAAGAGAAAAATACACTTGAAGTCATCCGTGAAATGGAAGAACAGGAAAAATTGCGGAATCAGAAACTGCTTGAAGAAACACAGCAGAAAGAAGAACAGGAGCGTATTGCTCATGAAGAACAGCTCAAAGAAGATAAAAAAGAACTGCTGAAATTAAAACAGGGTGTTATTGAATCCAGCGAGACTATCTATGAACAGCATGAACCGGAAAAAAATTATACACTCGGCGAAAAAATTTCTAATTTTATTTATCATAATAAATGGTGGATGGGATTTGTTGCATTTTTTCTTATCATGTTCGGCTATCTTACATGGCAGGTAGTGACAACTGTCAAGCCGGATATGATTATTCTGCTTCTGGTGCATGATGATTTCTTTAATGCTGCCTGTTCCTCCGGTATTGAAGAGATGTTTGAACAGTATATCGAAGATGTCAATCAGGACGGCGAAGTTGCTGTGGATGTCTATTATATTCCTGCTTCTCAGGAAACTGCTGAAAATGACGGCTATACCGGCGACCAGACAAAGCTTTTCGCAGAATTTCAAATCGGTGAAGCCGTTCTGGTTATCTCTGATGACGGTGCAGATGAATTTATTGTTCCGGATAATAATCTTGAAGATTTAGAACCCTATTTCAGCCAGTATCAGGAAACAGAAGGCGTTCGTTTCCGGCTCGGGGATACCGATTTCGCTGAAAAATTAGAATGGGACGAGCCGTTCGATGAGGATATCTATATCGGTATCCGGAAAGTCAAGCAGACAATGGATTCTGAACAGAAAATGCAGGAAGTCTATGATATTTCTTTTCCGGCTTTACAGAAATTTGTTCAGGAGTTCGGGCATCTCAAGGAAAATTGATTATATCCATTCTCCGAGCAGGTGGCCGTCTGCATAACCTGTGATTTTTACTTGTTTTATCTGATTCCGGAAATTCTCTCCGGCTTTGGCCGGTACATGCACAACAGCATAGTTTTCTGCATGGCCGTTATGATAGGTGCTGTCTTTCTGACGTTCAAATAATACCTGATGTACTTCGCCGATACAGGAATATAAATAGGCTTTCTGCATGGATTTTGCCAGTTCTGCCAGCCGCTCCGCACGGATTTTTTTGATTCGCTCCGGAATCTGGTTTGGCGATTTCGCCGCTGGTGTACCGCTTCTGGGAGAATACCGGAAAATATGCATCTCAGAAAACTGAATCGCTTCGGCAAAAGCAAGCGTTTCGGCGAAATCCTCGTCTGTTTCGTCCGGAAATCCCGTCATGATGTCCGTTGTGACTGCACAGCGGGGGAATAACTGCCGGAGGTTCTGAACCAGTTCTGCATATTCTGCCGCTGTATAATGCCTGTGCATCGCTTTCAGAGTGCGGTCACAGCCGCTTTGTACTGAAATATGAAAATGCGGACACAGCTGGGGAATCCGGCTCAGCTTTTCCAGTACGGCAGGTGTTAAGCCGTCCGGTTCAAGAGAACTCAGGCGAATCTGGTCAATGCCGGATTCTGAAACGGCTTTTACAGCATCAGCAATGTCATAAGAGGCAAAATCATAACATGCCAGATTGATTCCGCACAGAACAATTTCATGATAGCCCTGCATTACCAGCTTTTTCGCTTCCTGACGGATTTCTTCCGGATTTCGGGAACGACACCGCCCACGGGCGTAGGGAATAATGCAGTAAGAACAGAAGCGGTTGCATCCGTCCTGAATTTTTAAAAATGCTCTTGTATGTCCGGCATCAGAACCCTGCGGAAGGGATTCAAAACTTTCTCCGGAAACAAAATTTTCAACAGCACAGATTCTTTGCGGATTCTGAAAATAAGCATTCAGAAGGGCAGGAATCTGTGTTCTGTTTTTCGTTCCGGTGATAATGTCGGCTTCCGGGAGTTCAGCGGCTTCGGCCGGAAAGGCCTGTACATAACAGCCCGTCAGGAGAATTACCGCATCTGGAGCTTGTTTCCGGAATTTCCGGAGAGCCTGAAACATTCGCTTGTCGCCGGAGGCTGTGACGGTACAGGAATTGACAATGACAGCATCGGCCTGTTCGGGGGAGTCTGTGATTTCCCATTGATTCTGTATCAGCAGGGCGGAAATGCTGTCTGTTTCGGCGGTATTGACTTTACAGCCGAATGTATGCAGATATGCTTTCATATACTAAAATCCTTTACAATTTTTTTAGTATTATAGCACAGATTTCAAATTTTGTCAAGAATCAGAAAATATAAATATAATTCCGGACAATGCAAAAGATAAATTTTTTTAAAAATACTGACAGACGAGAAGAAATAACTGCCTGAAAGTGCAGTATACTGCGGTTTTCACTGAATTTTCACAAAGCATATGAAACATGTATAAAAAATTCCTCACTTCGTCATAACTCTTATGTCGAAACGCTGAATTTTCCCGAAATCCCTTGACATCTGCCCCATTTCGTGCTATGCTTTAATTACGGCAAGGGAAAAGCCGTACACAAGGAAAAAAAGAGAAAGCCCACCCGCAACCAAAGAACTTATTAACAGGAGGTAGGAGTTTATGACAACAACTAAAATCAAACTCAGCAACTTTGCTGATGTACAGGTATTCGTGAATACTATTTCAAGATTCCCGTTTGATATTGATTTAGTATCCGGTCGCTATATCGTGGATGCAAAATCTATTATGGGTATCTACAGCCTTGACCTGAACAGCGAAATTGAACTTCGGGCACATACAGAAGATGCAGAAGAACTCTTCGCTGCCATTGACAAGTATATTGTCAAGTAAGAATTGATACAGAGAAAGATATTTTTAATAAGGATGTTTTGCAGAAGCGGACTGTCATGGAAACAGTCCGCTTTTCGGTTCATGAAAACAGAAAATGCAGGATTTTTTTACCGGCAGAACAGATTGTGATTTCCGGTATTTCTTCCGAAGAAAGCAAGGCACACTCACAAAGCAATGTTTTGTCCTGATAAAAACAGATTCTGCCGACTTGCTGATGGTATTTCACAGGGGCTCGGACAAAGTCCGGCAGTACCATAACAGCCTGAATCTGCGTTCCGCTCGGAATCGTCAGAGCCGGCAGGGAGGATAATTCCAGCAATACAGAAGCTTCTGTGCCGTTCTGAATTTTCAGAGGCCGGAGAAATTCTTCTGCAAAGGCCGGCAAAGTAATCTGATACTGGGCAAATCCGGTATTGAAAAGCTTTTTGGCTAATAGAAAACGGCTGTCTTCATCCGGAGCGTTCAGAACTACGGCAATACATGTCATATTGCCGGATTCCGCAGCGGCTGCCAGACAATAGCCGGCTTCCGGAGAGTGTGAAGCTTTCAGCCCTTTGCAGTTTCTGAACGTTCGGGTCAGTGTGTTTTCGTTTACCAGCTCGACAGTCTGGTTTAGGATTAAGATTCTCCATGTGGAAAGACTTTCTTCTAACACAGGACATGCCAGAACTGCCTGACAGAGCAAGGCGATATCTTTGGCCGTGGAGCAGGCCTGAGGGTCATCAAAGCCCTGCGGAGTGGTAAAGCGTGTTGATTTCATTCCCAAATCAAAAGCAGCGGCATTCATGTCCAGTACAAATTTATCCGCACTGCCTGAAATTTTATCTGCCAGTACAGCAGCGGCATCATTGGCATTTCCGGTAAGCAGCCCCAACAGCAGTTCCCTGACGGTAATGCTGTCACCGGCTTTCAGCCATATGACAGCCCCTTTCATGCCTGTAACGCTTTCTCCGGCTGTGACAACAGTATCCGGAGAAAATTGCTGCTGTTCAATCGCTTTTGCTGTCAGATATGCTGTCATCAGCTTGGCCAGCGAACCTACAGGCCGTTTTTCTTCTGCATATTCCTGTTTCAGAATACAGCCTGTATTGGCTTCCATCAGGATAAATGCAATTTCCTTTTCTTCTGCATGAACAGGCAGAACCGGAAATAGCTGCATCAGACATAATAAGCTTAAAATTATGCAGAGCTGTTTCCTTAGCATACGAATATCATACCCCTTTTCAGAATTATTTTTAGCATTAGCATATCCATTTCCGGACAGAAAAATTAATTTCCGGAAAATATCCGGCATAATTACTAAAAAAACAGTCTTTAATTTGTTCTGTTTTCACAATATTCAAGGAAAAAATGCGGATATACTTGAAAAAATTCTGATTTTATAGTATGATATATATGAATTCTGATTTTTT
>CADBOP010000010.1 GCA_902796255.1 uncultured Ruminococcus sp. | reverse complement strand
GGGAATATTGAATATCTTCTTTATCTGAGAAAGAAGGCAATTTCATGAAACAGAAGCTGTCACCCAGAAAGAAAAAATTTCGGATTATCTTTCTGATAATTGCAGCATTGTTTCTGCTTCTGGGGCTTGACCAGAGATTATATATCCGGCATTATGTGTTAGAATCTGATAAAATACAGTCTCCTGTCCGGATTGCCTTGCTGACGGATTTGCATTCCTGTTATTATGGGAAAAATCAGGAGAGACTGTTAACAGCAATTGAAAATCAGAAGCCGGATGTTATCGCTCTTGGCGGAGATATTTTTGATGATGTCCTGTCAGATGAAAATACAGAAACTGTGATAGCATCGATTGCGGAAAAATATCTCTGCTATTATGTCACGGGGAATCATGAGGGCTGGTGTACAAAAGAAAAATTTCAGAAAAATATGAATTTTCTGCAACAGCATGGTATCCCTGTTCTTTCAGGGAAAACAGAGAAAATTAATATACAGAATCAGGAAATCGCCGTTTCCGGTATTGATGACCCCGATACGCTTGCCTATTCTGAAAATAAAAATAATACCCAGCAGCAGATGCAGGCAGTAAATCCGGATGCACAAAGTCCGGCATATCAGATTTTATTATCCCATCGGCCGGAATTGTTTCCGGAGTATCAGAATCTGCATTTTGATTTGGTTCTCTGCGGTCATGCCCACGGCGGTCAGTGGCGGATTCCTTATCTTCTGAACGGTCTGTATGCCCCTAATCAGGGATTGTTTCCCCAATATGCAGGGGGAGAATATTCATCCGGCTCGCTTACCATGATAGTCAGTCGGGGGCTTGCCAGAGAATCTACTAAACTCCCCAGATTCTATAACCGTCCGGAACTCGTTATCATTGATTTGCAGTAAAGTGAGTAGTGATGCTGATATGCTGAATTTTGCAATATACCCTAATTTTCAAAAACCGAATGCTTTGCCGTGTGCCCTCGAAGTCTGCCGGAAACTGCATGAACTCGGTGGTACTGTCTGGATTGATGAAGATTATCAGAGCGAATTTTCCAGTCTGCCATATATGAAATATGGTATTTTTGCTGTACTTGCACAGGAGGCAGATATTGTAATTGCCATCGGTGGTGATGGGACAATGCTCCGCTGTGCCCGTGAAATGATAGGTTCGTCTGCCAAACTGTTAGGCATTAATACCGGCCATCTCGGATTTATGGCAGGACTGGAACAGAACCAGCTGAATGCTCTGGAAAAACTCTTTACAGGTGAATATTATCGCTCTGACAGAATGTTATTGCAGGCGGCACTAATCGGTGAACATAAAAAAATTAAATTCTATGCCCTGAATGATTTTGTAATTTCTGCTTTTTATGGAAAAGTGTTCGATTTTTCTGTTATGGCAGATAATGCTGTGATTGGCAGGTATCGTGCAGATGGTGTCGTATGCAGCACCCCGACAGGCTCAACGGCTTATGCTTTGTCAGCCGGCGGCCCGCTGATGGAACCGGAATTATCCTGTATTGAAATTACTCTGATTTGTCCGCATTCGCTGTTTAACAGGCCTTTGTTGTTATCTTCAGAGCGAAAAATCAGAATCCTGCATACAGCAGACTGTGCCCGTAATATCTGCATGAGTGCGGACGGCGAACCGCCTGTTGCATTTCCGTCAGGCTATACGCTGGAAATTAAGAAATCCAAGTATTCTATTGCTTTAATCAGTATGACAAGCAGCAGTTTTTTTGATTCTGTCAATAAAAAATTAATGCAGTCGATTAAAGGCATACCAGAATGAAAAGTGAGTGAATGGTGAAGATGAAAAATAAAAGATATAACAGCAGACAGGAAGCCATTCTCCGGCTGATTGAAAAAGAACATATCGGCACACAGGAAGAAATGCAGAAAAAACTGAATGAAGCCGGCTTTCCTGCTACACAGTCAACAGTTTCCAGAGATATTCGGGTACTGCATTTAGTCAAGAAAGGCAGTCCTAATCAGAGATATTACTGTCAGGAAACAGGCACAGAAAATCCGCTTGCCGGAAATATAGTGAAAACAGAGTATTCCGGAAATATGATAGTGATTCATTGTGCCAGCGGTACTGCACAGGCGGTATGTGCATGGATAGACAGTGTGAATTATTCTGAAATCGTTGGAACAATTGCCGGAGATGATACGATTTTTGTTTTGGTCAGAAGTACATCTACTGCAAAGAAATTTGCTCCGGAACTGGAAGAAAGACTCCGGAGAAGATAAGGAAGAAGCATAAAATATGTTGGAAGAACTGTATATCGAAAATCTTGCTGTCATCGAAAAAGCCTGTATCCGGTTTCAGAAGGCATTTCATGTCTTTACAGGGGAAACCGGTGCGGGCAAGTCTATTTTAATTCATGGGATTCAGGCTGTATTAGGCCAGCGTGTTTCCCGTGACTGGGTGCGGACAGGGTGCGAACGTGCCAGTATTACTGCATTGTTTACAGGTCTGCCGGAAGCTGTGATGCAGATGCTTGCAGAACGGGGCATTTCCTGTGAGGAAAGTCAGATTACACTGACAAGAGAAATCCGTGCAGACGGTGGCAGTATCGGCAGAATCAACGGAAAAACTGCTTCTGTTTCCGCACTGAAAGAAATCGGACTGCTGCTGATTTCCATTCATGGCCAGCATGATAATCAGATATTATTAAATCCGGAAAATCATCTGCATGTTCTGGATGAATTCGGCGGAGAAGACGGGTTTTTAGAAGATTATCAGAAAGCGTTTCGGGAATTGCAGAATACAGCAAAAGAACTCGGCAGAAGAAAGAAAAAAGAACAGCTTCGGCGTGAAAAAGCAGTGGTGTTGCAGAAACAGATTCAGGAAATCGGCTCTCTGCACTTAAAGCCGGACGAGGAAGAAGAACTTGAAACAGCTCTGATACAGGCTGAAAATTCAGAAAGAATTATTTCGGCTTTAGCAGGAAGTGCAGGGATTCTGGGACTGGATAACGAAGATTCTGCGGCGGAACAGGTTCGTTCTGCCATGTTGCTGTTGCAGGAAATTGAAGATGTCTATTCTGATACCGGAGAAATTCTGCCAAGATTACAGACTTGTCTGATTGAACTGAAAGATATTGCACAGGATTTGCAGAATCTCTCTGAAAGCATCAGTTTAGATGAAATGCAGCTGCAAAAAATGCAGCAGAGATATCAGGCAATCAGTCAGGCTAAAAAACAGTTTTTCTGTGATTTTGAGGAATTAATCAGAATTTATGAAACGGCTCAGCAGGAAATGCAGAATATGCAGGAAGATACTGAAAAAATTGCTGAACTGGAACAGAAAAAGCAAAGCCTGCTGACGGAAGTTACTGAAAAAGCAAAGGCTTTATCTGAATACCGGACAAGAACCGGAGAGAAATTTGCTGAACGTGTTGCCGAAGAACTGAAATTTTTGGATATGCCGGATGTTGTACTGACTGTGAAACAGGAAAAAGGCAAGCTGACAGCACAGGGGATGGATGCTGTTTCATTTCTGATTTCTGCAAACAAGGGAGAAGAACCCAAGCCGATTTCTAAAATTGCTTCCGGCGGCGAATTGTCAAGGATTATGCTTGCTCTGAAATCGGTTATCGCTGACAGAGACAGTATCCCGACACTGATATTTGATGAAATTGATACTGGTGTCAGTGGCAGAGCAGCACAGAAAATCGGGATTAAATTAAGAGAAATCAGCCGGAAGAGACAAGTGCTTTGTGTGACACATCTGTCACAGATTGCCGTTATGGCAGATACACAGTATATGATTGAAAAGCATCAGGAACAGGAACGGACTGTCACACAGGTACATCTGCTGGATTTTGAAGGCCGTGTACAGGAGATTGCACGGATTATGGGCGGAGAAAATCCCAGCAGCCTCATGCTGGAAAATGCCCGTGAGGAACTGAAAAGAATCTGTCAGGAGGTGAAAAGCTGAACATGGAAATGCATGATTATATCATTACAGATATTCAGGGGGATTATGCCCAGCTCAGACAACTGGATGCAGAAAATCCGGAATTGTTTCCGGTTGCAGTAGCATTGCTGCCGTTCGGCAGTGATGTCGGGACAAAACTGCATGGCATGATGGGAATGTTTGAAATTGTAGAATAGTAATAAAAATCCGGCCGATGGTAAGAGGCCGGATTTTTTTATTATTTAAAATAAGCTTTTATTTTTGTGTATACTTCTTTGCTTGCCATATCAATGTCTTTTACTTCGTAGATAACATCATTGCAAGCAGTAAAGAAATCATCAATCATATCTGTTTTTTCAAGTACAGGATTCATCTCACCAAGGGTACAGCCTTCCATTTTCTGTGAGGCTTCGTACTGAATGCCTGTCAGAACTTTTTCTTTTTTCAGAATTTCCTGTGCGGCAGCACTAAGAGGAATGCCTTTTTCAATTCCCTGTAATTCTGCCATTTCTTTGCTGTTCATGAGATAATTCAGTAAAACAGCCGCTTCTTTCGGGTGTTCTGTATTTTTGCTGACGGCATACATCGTAGCCGGTTTTGCATACCAGCCCTGACCGATATTGCTGCCGTCTATGGTTGTATAGTCTGCTGCAACGATTTCACGGCCGTTTGAAATTGCCTCACCGAAATAATTGACAGCATCACTAATCCATGCCACAGAACCGGCATATTTTTCATTGTCCAGCTCCAGACGCTGATAGAAATCCACCTGCGGCATGACGTGTTCTGTCACTAATTTCTGATAAAATTCCATCATGATTTTGAAATCATTGGCAGTAAAATTCAGATTTCCGGAATCATCGGTAATGGTTTTGCCTGTTGTCTGTTCTGTATAGGCAATCAGATATAACCACATACTTTTGGATGCTGCACTGAGAGGATAGATATCATCTGCTTTCATCACTTCAGCGGCATGGAATAAGTCATCCCATGTCTTGGGCACATCCAGACCATACTGCTCATAAATTGTTTTATTGATATACACTGTCTGGGCATTCATGGCAATCGGGACAGCATTCAGATGTTCCCCCCGCAGGCCATACCGGAGTACATCTTCACTGAACTGGGAAATGTCCATTGCATCAAGTGTATAAATATCATAATAGCCCTCGCCTTCCGGAGAATACTGTTGCAGCCAGCCATAGTTAATCTGCATCACATCTGCTTCCGTATCAGAAATCATCTGGATTCTGTTTCTGGTTTCATAGCCTGACCATTCAGAATAGCTGCATTTTACTTTGATTTCCGGATGGAGTTCTTCAAATTTTTCCACAGCCTGAATGGTATATTTATTTCTGGCATCATTTCCCCACCAGGAAAGGGAAATTTCTGTCTGCTGCATTTGTTCTGTCACAACAGGTTCAGAGCTGCATCCGGCAGAAGTCAGCAAAACCATACTGCAAAGCAGGGCAGTGATTTTATGAAAAGAACGAAATTTCATAATAAATTATTTCCTCCTTTTTCTTCTTTTTTGTCATCATCAAGATTCATGGCAATCATGCTGATAGGGTCAGAAAGCATAAACGAGAATGCACTTCCGGCAACAATTGCCAAAAATGCAGCAATGACAGTCACAATTCTGGCAGAAGCCTGTGTCTGTTCTTCTTCCTGAAGAATGACAGCAGTCGGAATAGAACAGATAATTTTCCAGCCGCCATTACAGATATTTACAGTTGTCAGGTTGTTTTCATCCAGAACTGCTCCGGCTGTATTTTCCTGAGCAATTTCGCTGATATCGTCCGGCAGGGGATAGCCCAGTTCATCTCCTTCAGAAGAATAAATGATTTTATAATTCTTGTCTGTCAGTCTGATTATCATATCATTGAGCGTTTCGGGATTATCGAAAATATCTTCCAGTTCTGTTGTATAGAATGACATGACAAGAATGGCATTGTCATGAATCTGCTTGACATAATAGACACGTTCATAATTATTTTTATAACCGGCAAACCAGCCGTCATGTGTCCGCTGTCTGGATATCATAGCTTTCAGGTCAATGAACATATCATTTCCGAATAATTCCAGTGTACCGTTTGAAATTTTTCCAAGTTTGCTGTTATCCCGATAGATAATACCATAATCGACAAAATTTTCCATCAGACAAAGTTTAAATAATTCATCAGAAAGATTTTTTTCAAGTGTCAGTTTGTCATATTCTTCCAGCGTGGTAGTAGTTGCATCATAAGTATAGGCATCTTCTATTGAAAATGCAAGAGTTGCCACGCTTTCCATACGGGAAAGATAATTTTCCAGATTCATACGAAGCTGTACATTCAGGGATGAGGTCATAGAGCTGACTTTTTCTTTCATTACAGTTTCATTTTTCTGTGAAGTAAACAAAGACACGAAAAATAAAGCAGCAATGACAATCACTGCATAGGCAAAAATCATCCAGATACGCATTTTCCGAAGTTTCATAAGACCTTGGATTCGTTTTTCTTTTGAAGTCATAGAACGCAGTCCTCCTTTATCAGATTAAGATATTTTTTATATTATATCATATACAGAAAGAAAAGTCAATAGCATTTAAAAAATAGTGAAAATGCACAAAAGCTATGTTTAGTTTATGGTATATTATGCTTGTGTTTTCTGTTCTTTCTGTTCTTTCCGGATACGGATAATGGCCAGAACAGAAAACAAAATCTGGAATAAATTAAAAAAGCTGGAAGTATAGCTTTTAATCAGCATATCATGAATTGTCCAGAAAGTAATCATCTGAATCACAAGCAGCTTGAATTTTACAGCATCCTGCGTATCCAGCCAGATAGTATACAGAATTGTAGGAATAATCGGCAGAAATCCGGCCAGTACAAAATGGCCGCTCTCAATACATACAGAAATCGCAAAAAAAAGCCCGAAACCACCGGATAAAACAGAAAGTATCAGCTTTGCCGGAAAGTTCAGCTTGTCTTTACATGCCAGCAGATTTCTCGGCACAGAAAGGGCATTCAATACCGCTCCGGAGGGAGAATGCAAAATAATACAGGCTGTCATACTCAGAGCCTGTTGAATCGTCTGCATTATCAGCGTTTTATTTTTGGATTTGACATAGCCACTCGCTGCGGAAATACTGCAAGCAATAAATGATACAATATTGCCAAGCACAATAGGGTCTGTAAGATTCATGAAAAAAATCAATCCTTTCTTGTCTGCTCTTGTTTTATTTCAGCATTGTTCTAATTATAGCATAAAATCATAATTTTGTAAAGAGATTTTTTCAAAAATAAATGCCCTCTGTCTGGCATTACAGAGGACATCTGGCTTTTATTTTTTATTTGTTTTTTTTCTGGCCGATTTTTCTGCTTCTCTCTTGACAGCCGAAGCCTTTGGTTTAAGATGTACCGGCTCAGGGGCTTTTGTTTTCTGTGTATATAATACATGGGCATAAATACATAATACCAGATACACCGCACATAATATAACGCTCAGGAAAATCGCTCTTGTCATCCATTCTGTATGCGGAAAATGCTTCGCCAAGGCAAGATAATACTTTTTCTGTGATAATTCGACAGAAGAAGTGGCAACTAAATCAATGACAGCCAGTTCCTGTCCGGAAAATTTCAGCGTTACTGTACCAAGCTTTTCGCCTTGTGCTACCGGAGCAGAGACATTATCCTGCAATTTTACTTCCTGTACGACAGAATTAATATCTGCCCCGTCATACCAGAGCGACATGAAAGATTTTTCCGGCCGGACAAGTACATAATCCACACCATCACCATTCTGTACAGTAATCTGTCCCAGTTCTGTACTGTCGCTCAGAAGTGTCTGATAATTAAAATGTGTATAAGCCCATTTCAGCAGATTGGAAGCATCAGTCATGTGGAAAAATTTCAGTGTACCGTCAGAATCGTTAAACGGTGCAGCCAGCAGAACAACTAAAAACGTATTGCCGTCTTTTGTGCACTGACAGATGATACTTCTGCCTTGGTCTGCCAGATTTGCCGTTTTGATGCCCTTTGTGCCTTCAAGATAATATACTGAATTTTCTTGCATCATAGCATTGGAATGTGTCCATATCCATTCGTCCATTTTATGCCGGTCAGCATTCTGCGTTTCTGGTGCATAGGATACCGCTGAAGCATATGTGAGAAATTTGCTGACAGAAAGTGCATACTGTGTGATTTTGGTCATATCCCGTGCCGTGGTCTTCTGTGAGGGCTCAGCAATACCAGTTACATTAGTGAAATTTGTCTGTGTACAGCCGATTTCTTTTGCTTTTGCATTCATCATATCCACAAAGCCCGCCACACTGCCGTTACCGAACTGGTTCGCCAGCATGACAGCCGCTTCACAGGAAGAAGTCAGCATCAGTGCATATAATAATTCTTCTACTGTCAGTACATCACCGTTTTTGATATCTGCATAACGCAGGTCATCTGCATGTTCTGTTTCCTGATAGCGTTTCAGCAGTTCTGTATCACAAGTAAGCTGCATTTTCAAATCTGTACAGTTTTCAAGTATCAGGGCAGCTTCCATAATCTGCACAAGTGCACCGGGCATATACTGATTATCTGCATTTTTTTCATACAGCACATCGCCAGTATCTGTATTGATAAGCACACAGGCTGCACTGTTGATTTCAAAATTTGGTGTAAAAGAAATCGCCTGTCCTGTCAGGGAAGTGCAGAAGCAGCAGACAATCAGCACAGACATGAAAACAGACAAAAGCTTTTTTATTTTTTTCATGAAAAAATCCTCCTGTCATGAATTATCTTTTTTATTCTCTTACATTTTAACATAAATATACATATTTGTCAACAGGAATTTTCCTTTTCTAATTCTTGACATGAGCCTTTCTGACATGTTATAATAATAACAAAACAAAAGAATATAGCTAAAGGAGAGAAAATTTTATGGTCTATGTAACAGGCGATACCCACGGAGAATGGGAAAGATTCAGAGAAAAACAAATCCGGCGGCTGAAAAAAGGCGACACACTGATAATCTGCGGTGATTTTGGCTTTATCTGGGACGGCAGCCGGAAAGAACAGCAGATTCTGAAAAAAATGTCAGAACTGCCGTTTACTGTCGCTTTTTTGGATGGCTGTCACGAAAATTTTGACCTGCTTTCAGAATATCCGCAGGAAAAATGGAATGGCGGTAAAATTCACAGAATTGCCCCGAATGTTGTTCATCTGATGCGAGGACAGATTTTTGAAATTGAAAAGCGGACTTTTTTTGTATTCGGCGGCGGACATAGTCAGGACTATGAATACAGAACTTCGCAGACATGGTGGAAACAGGAACGCCCGACACATAAAGAAGTAACAACAGCAGTAGCAAATTTACAGAAATATCATAATAAAATAGATTACATTCTGACACATGAACCCCCTGGTGTACTGAAAGACTGCCTTGGTGTAGATGCTGCACAGCGTATGGAAATTCATATGTTCTTTGAACAGATGGTAAAATATTGCAGCTATCGGAAATGGTTTTTCGGAAAATGCCATATCGATAAATATATTCCTGTAAAATTTTTTGCAGTTTTTGCACAGGTTCTGCCTGTCACTGTCAGAGATACGGATTTATAATATTTTTCAAAAAGCCGGAAATATCCGGCTTTTTATTTTTACATAAAATAATATTGACAAAATGCTGAAAATATGGTATAATTATACATAATTATTTTTGTTTCAGGAGGTTTATTTATGAGAATCATGCATCTTTCTGATTTGCACCTTGGAAAAAGACTGCATAATTTTTCTATGCTGCAAGACCAGAAATATATTATGAATCAAATAATAGAAATTATTGATAACCAGAAGCCGGACTGTATTGTAATTGCCGGAGATGTCTATGACAAATCCGTTCCGCCGGCCGAAGCTGTTACAATATTCAATCAGTTTATTACAGAAATTGCAAATCGTGATTTGCCCTTGTTTGTCATCAGCGGCAACCATGATTCAGCAGAACGGATTGCATTCGGCTCAGAAATTATGAAGAAAAGCAATATCTGGTTTTCTCCTGTCTATTCCGGAAATGTTGCCCCTGTTACACTGCATGATGCGTTCGGAGAAGTCTGTTTCTATCTTCTGCCGTTTCTCAGTCCGCACGAAGTCAGAAATGTTTTTAAAGAAAAACAGATTGATAATTATACCGATGCTCTTTCTGTTGCCATTGAAGCCATGCAGCCGGATACTTCTGTCAGAAATGTTTTGCTCTCCCATCAGTATGTCACCGGTGCGGAACGCTGCGATTCTGAAGAAATTTATGTCGGCAGCCTCCAGAATATCGATGCTTCTGTATTTTCAGACTTTGATTATGTCGCTTTAGGCCATCTGCATAGTCCCCAGAATGTCGGCAGTACCAGAATCCGCTATAGCGGTACACCCCTGAAATATTCATTTTCTGAAATCAATCACCGAAAATCAGTGACAATTGCAGAAATCAGACAAAAAGGCCAGCTTCCGAAAATTACAGAAATTCCGCTTGTGCCTGTGAGAGACATGCTGGAAATTCATGACAGTTTCTATCATATCATGCAGATGCAGAAATCAGATGCCTATACAAGAATCATTCTGACAGATGAAGAAATGATTTTAGATGCTGTCGGAAGTCTCCGGAAAGTGTTCCCGAATCTCATGATTCTGGAATATGAAAACAGACAACAACATAGTGCAGAAAAACTTAAAACCCTGCCGGATGCGGAAAAGCTTTCCCCTCTGGAACTGGTTTCTGAATTTTTTACACAGCTGAATGGAAAAGAAATGACGGAAAATCAAAAAGAATGGCTTTCTGATAAAATAAAAGCAATATGGAGGGATGAAACTTGAGGCCGATTAAACTTGAAATTTCTGCATTCGGGCCATATGCCGGAAAAACGGTAATCGATATGGATAAACTCGGGGAACAGGGGCTGTATCTGATTACAGGGGATACCGGTGCAGGAAAAACTACTATTTTTGATGCGATTACGTATGCACTCTATGGGAATGCAAGCGGCAATACCCGTGAAGATTACATGCTGCGTTCCAAATATGCAGCAGATACTGTTCCTACTTATGTAGAACTGACTTTTATCTATAAAAATACAGTCTATACTATCAGACGTTCTCAGAAATATAAAAAAGAAACCAAGAACGGTGAAGAAAAACTTTCTCTTGAAACTTCTGTAAAATTAGAATATGACGGGCATGTTTTCACTTCTTCTGCCAGAGTGAAAGACCAGATTCAACAGATTATCGGTCTGGACAAAAAGCAGTTCACCCAGATTGCTATGATTGCACAGGGCGATTTTCTGAAATTATTAATGGCAAGCACCACAGAAAGAAAACCCATTCTTCAGACGTTATTTAAAACTGAAAAATTTGCAGCACTCCAGAAGCAAATCAAAGAAGAAACAGATGCAGCAGAGAAGAATCTTAAAAATCTGATGCAGAAAAAACAAGAGCTTTGCTCTCAGATTCAGTTTCCTGAAACAGATTATTTTATCAGAAAAAAACAGGAACTGGAAACAAAAAATGAAAAACATATACTGGATAATACTGTTCTGATGCAAATGATAAAAGAAATTGAAATCTATCATCAGCAGACAGAAACAAAATTTTCAGAAGAAAACAGCAAGATAGAAAAAAATCTTGAAATTCTGAAAAAAAATCTTGAAATTGCAGGCAAACAGCAGGAACTGTCTGAAATACAAAAAACGGCTCTCCTGTTTTCTGAACAGCTCCGGCAGACTCAGCAAGCTCTCCAGAATGCCGAAGCCCGTCAGCCGGAGACAGAACAAAATCAAAAATACATCACGCAGCTGGAACAGCAATATCAGCTGCTCGCTGATTTCCAGAAGCTGACCCAGCAGCGAGCCAAAGCAGAAGCCATTAAACTCAATGCTGTCCGGAAAAAAGAAGCCTGTGCACAGAACTATACACAGTTACAACAGGAACTGCATCAGCTCCAGCAGGCACAGGAACAATTTTCTGACTGTGAATCTGTTAAAATTCAGCTGCATCATGAATTAGAAACTAATCAGGAACTTCTGTATCAGATACAAAATTTTGAAACTGCTTTTTCTGCACTCCAAAAATTATATACAGAACAGAAAAATGCACAGAATTTCTACATTCAGCAGGAACAGAAACGCCAAAAAGCAGCAGAGCAGTATGAACAGGCAAACAGATTATTTTTAGATAATCAGGCTGGTGTGCTGGCCGGACGGCTTCAGAAGGGTGAACCCTGTCCCGTCTGCGGTTCACGGGAACACCCGTTTCCGGCAGTCTGTCCGGATACGCTGAAAATCCCTACAGATGCGGAACTCCAGAAATTAAAAAAATCCTCTGAAACGGCCGCCAGTGAATCAGAAAAAGCCAGCCGTTCTGCCGCAGGTTTTGCTGTCCGGATTCAGGAACAGGAAAAACAGCTGACAGCAGAAGCTGAAAAATTATTCTCCTGTCCGCTTGCACAGGCACAGGAAAAAGCTGTGCAGACAGAGCAGGAAATAAAAAATCATATTTTTGAAATTCATCAGAAAACAGAACAAAATCAGAAAAATTTAAATCTTTTTGCTAAAAATCAGAAATTGCTGAAAGAAAAACAAACCCTGTCAGAACAGAAAAATACAGAACTGGAACGGCTCTCTCAGTCTGTTGCCGAAGCAGAAACGGCTTTTAATACACTCAATGGCCAATATACACTTCGCTTTCAGGAACTGCAACAACACCTGCAAAATCATGCTTCACCTGAAGAAGCTGCTGTATATCTGAAAAAACAGATTTCCGACCTGAAAGCACAAAATCAGAAAATTCAGCAGGAAATCTCTTCCAGAAGACAGGATGCTGATAATATCGGAAAAGAATGCAGCCGGCTGCATGGCCGGACAGAACAGCTTGCAAAAGAAATTGCAGATTATCCTGTTATCAATCAGGAAGAAACTGAAAATCAGAAACGCTCTCTGGAAAAAGAAAAAAACAGGCTTGTACAGCAGCGTGATATTCTGATTGCCCAGAAAGCAAATAATCTCCAGAAAAAACAAGCTCTGTCCGAAATGCAGAATGCTCTTGCACAGGCAAATGAATTATATTATATGCTTGCACCGCTGAATCAGACAGCAAACGGCATTGTTTCACTTGAAGTCTATGTACAGACTGCATTTTTTGATAAAATTATCGAACGTGCCAATAAACGTCTGTATATTATGACAGACGGACAATATTCACTTGTCCGGAGTACAGACAAAAAAAGAGGTCGTGGAAGCGGAAACAGCAAAGATGGTCTGGAACTGAATGTAATTGATAATTGGAACGGCACTTTCCGCAGTGTCAGAACCCTTTCCGGCGGAGAATCTTTCAAAGCTTCTCTGTCACTGGCACTGGGACTGTCAGAAGAAATTCAGTCTTCTTCCGGTGGTATTGAATTAGATACCATGTTTGTAGATGAGGGTTTTGGTTCACTGGATGAAAATTCGCTCCGGCAGGCAATCAAATCGCTTTCAGATTTATCAGAAAATCACAGACTTGTGGGAATCATCTCGCATGTTGCAGAATTAAAAACCCGCATTGAAAAACAGATTGTTGTCAAAAAAGACCATTCTGGAAACAGTACAATCAGCATTCATATCTGATAAGAAAAAAATAAAAAATCCCCTCTGCTCATGAGAGGGGATTTTTTGAACTCTGAGAAAACTTATTTTGCTTCGTTCTCAAGGAATTTATGTGTGACAGCTGCCAGAGCTGCACCAATAAAAGGTCCGACAATAAATACCCATACTTGTGCAATCGGTTCTGTATTGCCTGTGATTGCCGCAATAATTGCAGGGCCTAAGCTTCTGGCCGGATTCACAGATGTACCTGTCAGACCGATTCCCAGCAGATGTACCAGTACCAGCGTAAAGCCGATAACAACACCGCCAAATGAACCGTGATTTGCCTTTTTGGATGTTACACCCAGAATAGTCAGAATAAAAATAAATGTCAGAAGAATTTCTACTAACAAACCAGCAATGACATTGCCATTGACACCACCCAGACCGTTTGAGCCGAAACCGCCTGTTGCATCTTCCACACCGCCAAGGGCGAAGATAATCATCAGCAGAACAGAACCCAGCAGCGAACCGATACACTGAGAAACCGCATAGCCGCCAAATTCTGCACCAGTCATACCACCATTCATGAATACTGCCAGTGATACTGCCGGATTGATGTGACAGCCGGAAATATTGCCGACACAATAGGCCATGCCTACGATAGTCAGACCGAATGCAAATGCTGTTGCAAGATAACCTGCCCAGTGTTCACAGCCTGTCAGCATTGCAGTACCGCAGCCGATGAGTACAAGTGTCATTGTGCCAATAGCTTCTGCAACATATTTTTTTATATTTTTCATATGCCTTTACCTCCTTTCTGTGATTATATTACATATTTATTATAGCACGAAATTCTGTATTTTGTCAATAGACAGAGAACTGAATATGTAAAATATTTTTTAAAAATCAAATTCAGTTTCATACGGAAAACTATTGCATTTTTTTTAAAATTCGTGTATAATAAATAAGTCAGGAGGTTTTTAAATTATGTATGATAAAGCAATAAAATTAGGAACTTATGCAGGTGTCCCCGTAGAATGGATTGTGCTGCATGAAACAAAGGAAAAAATACTTGTCCTGAGCAAATATATTCTGGATGCCAAACGAATGTTCCCAGATTGTATCTATACCAGCTGGGAGAGAAGTACCCTCCGGAAATGGCTGAATCAGGATTTTTTTCATGAAGTTTTCGCTCCGGAAGAACAGAAGCGGATTTCTGAATCAGAAATTTTTACACCTGATTGCCGTGATTTTGGTAGTTATGGAGAAAATTATACAAAAGATAAATTATTTTTATTAAGCGAAGAAGAATTATATCATTATCTCCCGAATCCCGATTCACGTACTGCACCAGCTGAATCACATGCTGTCGGATATAGTCAGGATTTAAAAGATTTTGTCAATCTTCTGCCTTTTTATAAAGAAATGAAAAATTGCTGGTGGTGGCTGCGTTCTACAGGAGACGAGCCGAATAATTTCGGTGTCGTGTGGTCAGATGGTTCTGTATTTGCACTCGGACATTATGCCAATTATGAACGGGGTATCCGTCCGGCAATGTATTTGAATCTGAAATAATCTGAATCGAGGCTTTTAATTTATGAAGAATAAAAATTTACTTGCAGGCATCAGTCTGCTGATATTGCTTACAGGTTGCAGTGTACAGGATACTTCTCAGCAGCCAGAAGAAGAACAGCTCGAACTGACAGAAACAGAAACAATGACCACCCTTCCGGAAACAGAACCGGAAACAGAGTTTATCTGGACAGACCCCCCGACAGAACCGCCTGCTCCGGATGTGGTGTTTATAAACTATATGCATACTGTCGAGGCAAACAGCAATCTGACCGTGGAAGATTTTATTACAGCTTCCAATGTGACACTCAAAGACCCTGCACAGAAAGTGGATACCGGCAGAATCGGCACATTTGAAATCACTGTGCCGTATCTCTACGGACAGGAAACCAGAGAAGAAGTATGCAGTTATCAGGTCAAAGATACCACACCGCCTTTGATTCTGAATGATGGTGCTTCTGCATGGATTAAAACAGGTGAGCCGTTTGATTTAAGAAATTTAATCGGTTATGGTGATAATTATGATACAGCAGTCTCCCTCACATATGACGGGGAAGTAGATACTTCTGTACCGGGGACATATATGCTTTCTGCACATCTGATAGACAATTCCGGTAATCAGTCCACATGCCGTTTCAGTGTGATTGTAGCTGACGAAAAGCCGGATTCACTTGGTTCTGGGTCAGGAGAAGTCATTGATTTTGCAGATTTTAAAAAGCAATATGCCTCCGGCATTCACGACTTTGCCGGAGTAGATATTTCTTCATGGCAGGGCTATGTTGATTTTGATGCCCTGAAACGGGCAGGCTGTGAATTTGTCATGCTCCGGATTGCAAAAAGCTACGGCACTCCGGAAGAAGATAATTTCTTTGAATATAATTTCAATGCTGCCAAGGAAGCCGGTATGAAAGTCGGGGTTTATTTCTATTCTGCTGACAATGATGAAACACAGGTACGACAGGCAGCCGACTGGATTGCCGAAAGGCTGAATAATGAAAAATTAGATTTTCCGGTTGCATTTGACTGGGAAGATTTTACCAATTTTCAGCAGTATAATATTAATCTGCATGATTTGAATATTTTCTATCAGGCATTCAAAGACCAGATGAAACAGAACGGCTATGAAACAATGCTGTATTCCAGTAAATATTATCTTGATAATATCTGGGAAAAGCCGGAAAATGAAACTGTCTGGCTGGCTCATTATGCAGAACAGACGGATTATACCGGAAAATATTACATGTGGCAGAGATGTAATACAGGCCGTGTTGCCGGACTGGATGAGCTGGCCGATTTTGATGTGTATACCGAAGCCCATGAAGAATATTCTGTTCAGGAAACTTCCGGCCTGCCAGAACTTCCTGTATCTTCTGAACCTGTGATTCCTGAAACGGAAAGTGAATCTTAACTATTATCAGGTGAAACTATGAAAACTACAAGAACGCTCTACAAATCTGCATGGAAAGACCTGAAGACACATTATTTTCTGAATGTCATGATTGCGTTTTTAGTCGGCTTTCTTCTGCATGATGGCTATCAGTATGCAACGGACTGGAATCACACACTGACAGAAAGTGAAAAGGCTGTTCATGAACTCCGTGAAAATCACAGAACCAATACAGAAATTCTGGAAGAACTTCTGAACGGGCTGAATATCATTTCTATCGATTTCAGTCCGCTTGCAGACACAACAGCAGAAAAATACACAATGGGGTATTTTTCAGTGATTGTGAATGAAATTACAGCTTCCGGTTCATTAGGTTTCGGCATTCTGAACGGAATGAATAAAATTTTATTTGACGGGAAAATTGCAGAATCTGTCACTATTTTTACAATGACGGCCTGCACGGCACTTTTCTGGATATTTATTAAAAATCTGATTCTGATTGGAAGATGCCGCTATTTTCTTGAACGGAGAATCTACCACAAAACCAAGCCGGACCGGCTGCTGTTTGTTTACAGAACAGGCTGTGTGAAAAATACAGCAAAAATTATGCTTCTGCGTGCTGTCCGCCAGACACTCTGGAATCTGACAATTGTCGGCGGTTTTATTAAGCATTATGAATATTTTATGATACCATATTTATTAGCAGAAAATCCAAATATCACTGAAAAAGAAGCATTTTCGCTTTCAAAGCAGATGATGTACGGAGATAAAAAACAGGCATTTAAAATGGATTTGTCTTTGCTGCCTTTTGCCCTTCTGGATGGTGCAACATTTCATCTGAGTTCTCTGTTTTTCCTGAATCCTTATCGGGAATGCCTGTTTGCGGAATTTTATGCAGCCCTGCGGGCAGAAAAAAAATTAAATCTTACAGAAAGCGGCCTGCTTTATGATGATATGCTGACAGTCAGCACCGGAACAGAGTCCTATCCGGATGATGACTGCCCGACACCACATCTGGAAAAACACAGATGGCTTACGACAGATTATGAAAAAAATTATAGCTTGCAGACAGCTGTATTATTTTTCTTTCTGTTTTCTTTTATCGGCTATCTGTTTGAAGTATGTTTTTATCTTGTCAACGAAGGTTCGTTTATCAACAGAGGGACAATGACAGGGCCATGGCTGCCAATTTACGGGACAGGCGGACTGATTATTATCTATCTGCTGAAACCTCTCAGAAAAAAGCCGTCTCTGCTGTTTGCAAGTGCATTTGTATTATGTGGTTCGCTGGAATATTTCACTTCATGGCTTCTGGAACAGATTGCCCATCAGAGATGGTGGGATTATACCGGATATTTCATGAATATCAACGGCAGAGTTTGTCTGGAAGGGCTGACAGTATTCGGATTAGCCGGCGTAGCTGTGACATATTTTATCGCCCCTGTTTCTGATAATCTTTTGAAAAAGCTGTCTCCTGAAAAGAGAAAAATACTCTGCACAGTACTCATTATTTTATTTGCTGCTGACTGTGTCTGGTCTGTCATGCATCCCAATACCGGAAACGGTATCACAGAAGGTTTTTATTAATCATCAAAAAAGCAGCCCTGAAGCAGATATTTCGGGGCTGCTTAATAATAATTACTGAAAAAATGTAAATATCCATGCAAGCAGGGCAGCAAGCAGAGGATAGCCTATGACAGTACCTGTTATTTTTTTCACCCATGAGCTTTTATGAATATAGGGCATTAAATCTTCTGTCCCTGCAATCAGCCATGCTCTGGTATGTCCGACCCAGTACCAGTCTATAAATATACGGTCAAATAATCCGCATAACAGATACATCACTGTAAGCTGTATAAACCCTTCTGAAAAAGAAACTGCATGATTTACATAAAATACCATAAACGGTGCTGCTGCAAGAAGTACAAACAGGAATACCAGTGATGAAAGCACAAGATTCCGTTTTATTTCCTTTTCTGTAATCAGCCCCAGTTCTACAACACGCTGCTGTACCTGCTGTTCATAATAATGCACACCACCGACTGCACCGTTTTGTATATTTACCACACATACAAGCAATAATGCAAAATTCAGCACAAAGCTTTCAATCACAGCTAATAGCATAATACACCTCTTGAAAATCAATCCTGTTCTTCATTGGTTTCCGTTTCTGTCAGACGGATAATTTCTACTTGTTCAATGCGTTTTCCTGTCATTTTCATGACACGGACTTTTAAGCCGTCACTCTGGAATGTATCATCTGTACTGGGAATTTTCTCCAGAACTTCCATGACCCATCCGCTGACGGTCATGGCTTCAAATTCAGATTCTAGCCCAAGAACTGCAAAAACTTTTTCCACATTTGCTTTGCCGGAGACTACAAACGTATTTTCTCCGACTTTAGAAATTTCACGAACAATTTCATCATGTTCATCCCAGATTTCACCGACAAGTTCTTCCAGAATATCTTCCAGTGTGACAAGGCCGACAGTACAGCCGAATTCATCCATTACAACTGCAATATGCAGCTGCTGTTCCTGAAGCTCTTTTCTCAGATCGCTGATTTTCTTACTTTTCGGAACGAAAATGGCCGGTTTGACAATTTCTGAAATATTTGTCTTGCTTCTGAATGCAATATTAAAGAAATCTTTATGATATAAAATACCTGTAATATTATCAATCGTACCTTCATAGACAGGCAGACGGGAATAGCCTGATTCTGAAAATACTTTTGCTGCGTCTTCTTTGGAAATATCTGACGGAATGGCTTCAATATCAATACGGGGAGTAAAAATATCCCGCACTTCGAGTTCATTAAATTCAATGGCACTCCGGATGAGTTCGCTTTCATCCTTATCGATGCCGCCGCCTTGTTCGGCTTCATCTACAATTGTCAGCAGTTCCTGTTCTGTAATGCCGGATTCTTCGGAAGATTTAAAAATTTTGGAGAGAAGATTCTGCCATTGTTTGAAAACAAAAGAAAACGGGGTCAGAATATAAATCAGGATATTCAGGAACGGTGCAGAGAACATAGCAATTGCTTCCGGAGATTCCTTTGCAATTGTTTTCGGAGAGATTTCGCCGAATATTAATAAAATCACCGTCATAACGACAGTAGAAACCGTTGCACCAAGGTCATTGTCATTCAGCAGGCGGACAAATAGCAATGTAGCAACAGAAGAACATAAAATATTTACGATATTATTGCCTATCAGAATAGTAGATAATAATTCATCATATTTTTCAGACAGTTTCAGGACGAGTGCCGCTTTTTTATTGCCTTCCTCGGCCTTATTTTTCAGCCTGATACGGCTGACAGAATTAAATGCTGTTTCCGTAGCAGAAAAATACATCGAAAACAGGATACAAATAACAATCATTAAGATAGACGTACCGTCTCCCATAGTATAAAAATCCTTTCATAAAACAAAATATAAATTGACAACAAGTAATATTTTTATAAT
>CADBOP010000009.1 GCA_902796255.1 uncultured Ruminococcus sp. | reverse complement strand
TTTGTCAAGCCGGAAGAAAAAATTTTAAACGGCAAACTGTTTAAAAACCTTTCTGTTTACGACAGCGAAAATGCTTCTGACTGGTCAGTTCAAAGCAATTTCCAGAAAGATTCCAAAATGTTCGGTGACCGTGACTTAACCTGCACAGCTCTGCCTTCTGCTCTGGAAGGTGCGGAATATATCCGTACTGCTTGTGATTCCAAACTTTCCACAGAAAACCTTGCAGAAATGACAGCTGGTACAACAATGACTGTATTTGTGGCAATGGATACCCGTGTCACACCGCTTCCGGCATGGCTCAAAACTTGGAACTATACCGGCACAAGCCTTTCCACTTCCAATGACCTGACTATGAATCTTTATTCCAAAACGCTTTCTGCGGGTGAAACCATTACACTTGGCACAGACGGCGGTCTGATAGAATCTGTGAATTATATCGTACTCGCCAAAGAAGGCAAAACTGCTCTCATCGGGGATGTTAATCTGGATGGCATATTCAATACAGATGATGTCATTCTGCTTCAGAAATGGCTTCATGCTGACCCCAAGGCAAAACTTGCCGACTGGAAAGCTGCTGATTTCAATCAGGATGAAATCATTAACATCTATGACCTTTGTCTGATGAAACAACTGCTTTTGAAATCTTAATCTTTGCATAGCAGCCTCCCTCACTGTTTCAGTGAGGGAGGCCTTGTTTATATTATACTTTATTTTATGAACTTAAAGCACGAAAATGGACAATTCTACAAAATCAGGAAAATATCCGGAAACATCTTGCAATTTTATCAATTTTGTTGTATAATGATACACGTTTCTGAAATTTTTATATTGCTGAAAAAAGGAGTGCTTTTATGGAAGAAACAGTCAAAAAAAAAACGGAAGAAAAACTCAAGCCGAAATTATTTTCGGTCATGAAGCAATATTCCGGTGCACAGTTCGCAAATGATGTTGTAGCAGGAATTATTGTCGCTGTGATAGCACTTCCGCTGTCGATTGCACTTGCTTTAGCATCGGGGGTCAATCCGGAACAGGGCTTGTATACTGCAATTGTTGCCGGATTTATTGTGTCGCTTCTGGGCGGAAGCCGTGTCCAGATTGCCGGCCCTACTGCTGCATTCGCAACCATTGTTGCCGGTATTGTCGCTTCGGAAGGCATGGACGGACTTGTCATTTCTACTGTACTCGCCGGCATCATGATGATAATCATGGGATTCTGCCGGTTTGGCGGGCTGATTAAATACATTCCGGGGACGATTACTTCAGGTTTCACGTTTGGTATTGCCGTGACTATCGTTATTGGGCAGATAAAGGATTTTCTCGGTCTGACATTCCGTGAATCTCCTGTTGAAACGATGGACAAACTCAAAGAAGTAATATTCTGTTTAGATACGTTTAATTTGCAAGCGTTTCTGATTGGTTTGTTATCGCTTGCCGTACTGATTCTGTGGCCGAAAAAACTCGAAAAGATTCCGGCTTCTCTGATTGCCGTGCTGGTATGTTCGGCTGTGGTGAAACTTACAGGTATGAAAGTCAATACCATCGGGGATTTGTATACCATCTCCTCTGCACCGCCTCATTTCACACTCCCGGCGGTATCACTGAGCAGAATCAAGTCACTTCTTCCGAACGCATTCACGATTGCCGTGCTTGCCGCTGTGGAATCTCTGCTTTCCTGTGTAGTATCTGACGGTATGATTGGCTCGAAGCACCGTTCCAATATGGAACTTGTTGCACAGGGTGCGGCGAATATCGGTTCTGCACTGTTCGGAGGCATTCCTGCCACAGGTGCAATCGCCAGAACGGCAGCCAATGTCAAGAACGGCGGACGGACTCCGGTTGCCGGCATGGTGCATTCTGTTGTCGTTCTGCTGATTCTGCTGGTTCTGATGCCGTATGCTTCCATGATTCCAATGCCGACAATTGCAGCGATTCTGTTTATTGTGGCTTACAATATGTGCGGATGGCGTAACATCCGGAACATGGTGAAAACTGCCCCGAAGAGTGATATTGCTGTTCTGTTCATCACACTGATTCTGACCGTTGCCTTTGATTTGGTAGTTGCTATCGGAGCAGGACTGGTACTGGCGGCTTTGCTGTTCATGAAGCGTATGGCAGATGTGACCGAAGCACATACATGGGTGGATGTTGATGACGAAGACACTGACCCGGACAATATTCTGCACAAGAAGATTCCGGAAAGAACTCGTGTTTATGAAATCAATGGACCTATGTTCTTTGCCGCAGCAGACAAATACAAGTATCTGCTGGATGATATCAATATTGATGTTTTAATCATCAGGATGCGAAATGTTCCGGCGATGGATGCGGCTGGTGTGGAATCTCTGTCGCATATCATTGACAGATGCGAACGGCATCATATCAGAGTTGTTTTCTCCCATGTCAACGAACAGCCGCTTCATGTGATGGAAAAAGCAGGTTTTCTCGAACGTGTCGGAAAGGAAAATTTCTGCACGCATATTGATACTGCACTGATGCGTGCTTCTGAAATTGAAGCCTCTCTTCAAACGATATGACTATTTTCTGCACAGCTTCTTTCAGGAGCTGTGCTTTTTTTAACATGTCCAAAATAAATCCCCTCCCAAAGTTCTGAAAAGCATTTTTTAGAGAGGGGATTATTAACAAAATTTTTAGTGCTGCATGTCAGATAGAATACTGGTCTTCCAGACCGTCAAGAAGTCCGTATTCTACCAGAATTTCTTCGAGACGTTCCTGTGTGAGCGGTTTTGGAATCACAAAAGAAGTATTTTCTTCAATTTTACGGGCGAGTTCACGGTATTCATCTGCCTGATTGGCTTCCGGATTGTATTCAATAACGGTTTTCTTGCGGATTTCAGCACGCTGAACTTCATTGTCCCGAGGAACAAAATGAATCAGCTGTGTGCCGAGTTCTTTGGCAAAGGCAGCAACAAGTTCCCGTTCACGGTCAACTTTTCGGCTGTTGCAGATGATACCACCCAGACGGACACCGCCCTGTTTTGCATATCTTGCAATACCTTTGGAAATATTATTTGCGGCATAGAGTGCCATCATCTCACCGCTAGCAACGATATAGATTTCTTTGGCTTTTCCTTCACGGATAGGCATTGCAAATCCGCCGCAGACAACATCACCCAGAACATCATAGAAGACATAATCCAAATCATCGGTATAAGCTCCGAGGCGTTCCAGCAGTCCGATAGAAGTGATGATACCTCTGCCGGCACATCCGACACCGGGTTCAGGGCCGCCGGATTCGACACAGCGTGTACCGTGAAAGCCTTCTTTCAGGATATCTTCCAGTTCAATATCTTCTCCGGCATCACGGAGAGTATCCAGAACAGTTTTCTGTGCCAGCCCCCCCAGCAACAGACGGGTAGAATCGGCTTTCGGGTCGCATCCGACAACCATGACTTTATTGCCTCTTTCTACAAGTCCTGCTGTGAGGTTCTGTGTGGTGGTAGATTTACCGATACCGCCTTTTCCATAAATTGCAATCTGTCTGATTTCCTTTGACATAAATCTTATACTCCTTTTTATGAATTTTTTTAATAATCAAGATGATGTTACGGAGGTACTGCACCGCTATGAGCTGCGGTGCAGACCGTACAGGATAAAGCTCCTGCGGGCATGGGGACTTCTGTTTTTCAGCCGTGTGAAAAAGTATCTTTATGAGAAATTCTGGAAATCCATATCTGGTCGCCATAGTCTTTTTCACCAGGAATGCCGATAGCATCGGCACGACACCGCTGACAGTGCCGGAATACATCAATATATTTCTGAGCCCGAAGCCTTGCACCGTCAATCTGTACACAGGTCGGAGCTGGATAATCTTTTAATTCGTGCTGAGGAATCAGCGGAATGATATTATAGATAGAAGCTCCGGCTGCTTTGACTGTTTTTGCAATTTCTTCAATATGATTATCATTAATGCCGATAACCAGAACGGTATTGACTTTAATTGTAATGCCGGCGGCACTGACTTTTCGGATGCCTTCGAGCTGATTCCGGATTAAGATTTCAGCGGCTTCGACACCGGTATAATGCGTTCCGTGCCACAGAATACCTCTGTTGAGCTTAGCTTCGATTTCGGGGTCAACAGCGTTGACAGTTACAGTCAAAGAATCAATATCAGCATCAATAACTTCCTGTGCTTTTTCAGCTAACAATAATCCGTTTGTACTCATGCATTTTACCAAATCCGGAAAATGTTCTTTTATCAGCCGGAAGGTTTTCAGAGCATCATCAGAAGCGAGAGTATCGCCCGGCCCTGCAATACCTGCAACTTTAATCGCCGGACAGAGTTCCAGAGATTTCTGAATCACTTCAATGGCTTCTTCCGGCTGAATTACTGTAGAAGCCACGCCGGGACGCTGTTCAAAATCGTTGATTTTTCTGTCACAGAACCGGCATTCGATATTGCATATCGGACTGATTGGAAGATGAATGCGTCCGGTCTGGTTACGTTTTCCTCTGGCATAGCAGGGATGTTTGTCTGTTAATTCTTCATATGAGATTGCCATGCGTCTACCTCCCAGATTTTATCTTTCAGGATTTTTTCAAGAACCGCATCAATCAGAAACGGCGATTCATAGACCAGCATTCCATGATTTTCGAGATAATCAGAAGCTCCGTTTCCGATTTTGGCGACAAGAACCGCCTGTATATCGCAGAGTGTTTTCAGAACCGCATCAAAACTGGGTTCGCTGTGTTCATGACCCTGACAGACTCTTGTAACCGTTCTGGATTCCAGATATTGCCATGTATTTTCATCTGTATCCAGTTCGGCAATATGAAATTTTTCCGCATGGCCGAAATGCTGATTAATCACAATGCCATCTGTAGAAGCAACAGCAACACGGAATTTCATAAGCAATCACCTCTTATTCAAAAATATCAAAATGAGCTTTCATATCCTGATAAATACTTTCTTCGGGATATATTTCCAGCACCTGAGAAAGTGCGGTCTGATAAATTTCTGTATTATAATGCGGTTCGATATCATAATCCTCAATCAGACCAAGTGAAACAATATCCTCTTTCAGTCTGAGAGTTGCCTGCTTGTCGGGGTCAGGGTGAGAACTGCTGAATCCGCCGTACACTTCAATTTCAATCAAATCCGGCTGAATGTCGATATATTTTGCAACATCTTCAATAGTTTCCTCATGATTTTCCTGTGTGAACTGATAGGCACGAATCATAGCACGTTCAAATGCAATATAAGTATTCGGAGATTCTGCAAGCTGTGTCCCTGTGGCAACCTGACGGCAGCACGGCTGGTTTTCAAACTGTGCGAAATCTTTATCATAATATACTACCTCATAGCCCTGACTTTTTGCAAGGGAAGCATAGGGTGAATATACTGAGCAGGCATCAATTTCATCATTGGAGAGTGCCGCATAAGCATTACTCTGACTGTCGAAATACACAAGATTAACTTGGTCTTCACCTTCGCCGATACCAATTCCGGCATCACGGAGCAGAAGCCGGAGTTCCAAATCGTCCATTGTATTTTTGGCAACAGCAACATTTTTTCCCTGCAAGATAGTATAATCCCAGCTTTCAAGATTCTGTGTAAATTCTGGTTTAATAATATAGCCGTGACCATTTGTCATTGCACCGCCGAAAATCGTCAAATCATGGCCAGCCGCCTGCATGGTGACTGACGGAACAGAACCAATCAGAGCAGCATCCAGTTTGCCGGATTCCAGACCGGAGGCCAGTTCCGTACCATTGGCAAGCTGTGTCAGAGTGACATCAAGTCCCTCATCAGCAAAGAGACCTTCTTCTTTAGCAACAAATGCGAGCAGATGGGCTGTTGAATTCAGATGACCGACTTCAAGTTTTGTTTTTTCGGGTGTACCATATTCCGGAACAGCATTTGTTTCCGGCTGAATATCCGCTTCAGAAACAGCCGCTTCTGTCTGAGCAGCAGTTTCTTCCTGTACCTGTGTTTCTGCCGGAACGGAATTTTCTGCTGTACCGGACTGTCCGCAGGCCGTCAGAAATGCGGATAATAATACAATCGGTGCGAATATATATTTTTTTCTCATAAATCTTACCCCTTTTCTGTCTGTTGATTTTATGTTAATTTCCGGCAACAGATGCCGTGTAGATATCCTCCAGCAGCCGGAGGCCGCCACGATAGCCGATATAACTGCTGTTAATCACGACTTTTTCAGAAGACGGTGCAGCAATTTCAATCAGAAGGGCATTTTTCCGTTTTGCAACATCTCCCTCCCATGTCGAGCCGAGAATCAGCGGGACACTCTGCCCGAATTCCGCAGTATCAAGAGACTGTTCCACAAGATAGCCATCTTCCAGATATTCCGGCTCAACAGAAACACCCTCTGAGAGATTCCGGAACTGTTCTGTAATAGCTTCCCGAAAACGTTCCGGCGGATTGTCTGTAATAATCTGCTTGACCGGAACAAGCCCTATCTGGTCGGCTAAGAATTTGGAATATGCTAAATTTGTCGCACTGTCGCCCACAACGGAAAACCGTGACGGCAGTCCGAACCAGTATTCCGAAAAGAAATCCGCAAACGAATCCAGAAAATAATAATATAATTCGGCTTCTTCTTTGATGAATTTTTCTGCTTTTTTGTTATCAATGCCAGAAAATTCGACTACCTGACGAATAAAAGCAGTCGTGGCTTCTTCTCCGATGGGAATCACCGGAATGTGCAGATACGGCTGATTGTATTTTTCTTTGAGATGTTCTGCAATGCCGACACCTACCCACGGTGAAACGACCAGATTAAACTGTGCTTCCGGAATTTTTTTCCATTCCTTTGCACCGCCGCTCTGCGGGCCAAACAGGACATTCACCTGAAAACCGCTTGCTTTCAGAATCCGGACAAGTTCCAGATAATCTCCTCGCCAGTTAGTATTGAAATAGGGTGTTTCAAACCAGAGATTGAGCAGGCCTTTTTTCTTGGGTGTGTCCGGTTTTTCGCCGACATACTGGTCAATAACTGCCTTGACAACGATTTCGTGACCGTTCAGGTTTGTGCCTTTAAAACCGCCTGTTTCGGCAGCAACGACCGGATAGCCGGCTTCCTGATATTTCCGGACAACAGAGCCGACATCATCACCGACCAGTTCACCGGAACAGCCTGTCAGAACGACAAACAAATCGCCGCTGTATAACGCAAGCGTAGACTGAATCAGAGCATCCAGCTTTTTCGCACCACCGAAGACAATATCATTTTCTCCTACATTGGCACTCGGAATATTGCCGCCGCCTGCACCTGTTGAGCCCTGAAAGCCATTCAGAAAACTAAGATGAAAATATTGCTTGTACATGCATCCCGGCCCACAATTGGAAATCGGAACAGCACCCTTGATTGCTACTACAGAATACGCACCGCCGACAGTGCAGCCAAAATGCGGATGGGTAATTGCACCATGTTTTTTTGTTTTCTTTGCCATGCTTTATTTCCCCTTTCTTTTTTTGTTAAGATTTACACGTTCGTTCAGAATTTCCGGCTGATGTGCCAGCAGAAACGGGTCTGTCTGCGAACGCCACCAGTCATTGTAGGGGCTTTTTGCATGACGTGAAAGCACCTGATTGAATTTCTTCCGGCTGAGAATGTCAAGCAGCGTTTCTCCCGTCCGGATAATGCCGTCATAGCCGACCGGATAATGTTCATCACCCATTGCAAGTGACGGAATTCCCAGCTTGGCAGCCTCCGGAGCGAGCCCCTGATGACGGATAATCACAAAATCTGTATGCACTCTTTTGAATAATGCATTCAGCTGATAAGGCTGTGTCTTGCTGACTGTAAAATACGGAATATCGCCATAAGAATCCACAAGTGTTTTCAGTGTATTGGAATTTTCGTGACCGCCGTCATAAACAGGGTCGTGATGAAAAACCACAGAACCGTCCACTTCAATTTCCAGTTCTCTTAGTACAGAAATCAGGCTGTGTGCGTAAGAAGAACCTGTCATGACAAAGCCTTTCACCCCGTGCAGCTTTTTCCGGAGTTCCTGTAATTTCGGGAAAATGCGTTCATGTTCGCTTTGAATATAGGTCTCTGTTTCAGCTTCTTTTCCGACAATTTTTCCGATAGCCCTGAGCCATGCATCTGTACCGGCAACACCATAAGGTTGCGGAGCATCAATCTGGGGTACACCGAAATGTTCTTCCAGAGCTGTTGCCATATAAGAACCCAGTGTATGGCAAAAAGTTGCAGTTGCTACCGCTTCACTTGCCTGAGCGAGTTCATCATAGCTTGCAGTATCAATCATGTAGTTGACACGAAGACCTAAAGGCTTTAGAATTTCTGTAAAATAATCCGTTCCCCACAGTGCAATAATATTAATCAAATCGGGCTGTCTGTGAATATTTTCTCTCCTGACAATTTGTCTGAGAACACCATGCTGTGCAATATCAAACCCTGTACTCCAGTGTTTGGAACGGAATCCTTCACAATGCAGAGGAATCACCGGCACACCGACTTCCGGTTCTAATTCATCACAGATGCTGTCAATATCTTCACCAATAATTGCCGTGGCACATGCCATAGAAACAAAGATAGCTTTCGGGTGATGGCGTTCCATGACTTCACGGATTGTCCGGCGGAGTTTTTCGCTTGCACCGAATACCATATCATTTTCCAGCAGATTTGTATTATAAATCTGAAGATTCTGCACAGGTTTGTGCCGTTTTTTCAATCCTTTCTTGAATGCCAAATTAAAGTGGGCATTATCCGCAGAGCAGCCTATGGGAGAATGCTGAATCAGAATGCAGTCTGTCAAATTTCCTGCCTGACATTCCACAATTGCATTTGTACACATTGTCTGCTGATTCATAGGGGAATTGAGCTCACATAATTTGCAGGCTTTGCTGCCATTTCCGGGACATCCGCCACTTCCTTTATGCTGACTTCTGGAATCATAGTCAGATTGTTCTATCAATTCCGATGCACTGCCGTCCCATGCGATGATTGTACCCAGACGCATTTCACGGTTTTCGCATTCGGTCATATCCAGATTAATCGTTCTTTTGCTCATAAATCCAATCTGTCCTTTCTGAAATTTTAATTATACTAATCAGATATTTTTGATATGTTTAGTATGTTATTAGTATAGCATAGAAAAATGATTTTGTCCAATACACCTTTCTTATCAAATATTATAGAATTTAATGATAGTATCATGATTTGTGCCGTCTGAAGTGGTTCTGAAAATATTTTTTTATGCAGTTACAGTAAATCCGGACTGAAGGAAGCAGAAAAATATATGAAAGGACTGCTGAGCCGTGCAGAAAGGAAGAACGGATACGGGTATCGTCGTACATGATTTCTGGATGCCGTATTTTAAGGTAACCAAAGCGGAGTATGCCATGTGCTGTGCACACCTTTTACGTGAACTGACAGGTATCTTTGAAAATCATCCGGAGCAGGGATGGGCACGGGAAATGAACTGCTTTCTATGTATCGTGTAGCAAATTTTTATCATCAGAATCTGGAAGTCGGTTCACGTCAGCATTACATGGAATGCCTGAAACAGAAGTATGATGCTATTCTTGAAAAAGGCACAGAACAAAATCCCG
>CADBOP010000008.1 GCA_902796255.1 uncultured Ruminococcus sp. | reverse complement strand
ATGAAATACGGTGCAATTCTGCCGCTTTTGAGGGTAAATTCTCCGAATGTGAGAACTCCGCATTCTACCATAAACTGAATAAAGCTTTCTTTATAAGTCATAACAAATTCTCCTTTTATATTTATATTAAAATATATTATTTTTTATCTTTATCATTATCAGGGTCAAGCAAAGGCTTCAGGGCATTATAGACAGAATCCGCCAAATCCTGCGGAACACCTTTCAGCAAATCATTGACTTTTGCCTGTGTATAAGCTGCACGGGCAACAGAATCGGCGGTTTCTCTTGCTTTATTCAGTGCCTTATGCACTTCTGTTTCCAGATTTTTTCCGATTCCAAGGCCATCCATAATTTCAGAAAATTTCTTTTCCCATTCCGGACTGCCGTCCATATCCTCCTGTGGCATTACAGAAATCGCTTTTGCGATTGTCTGGCAGGCATAAAGATTAATATCTTTTATTTTTGGCAGAAAACCGAATTTTTCATCTGAAATAATGGCAAGAGCATAATTATTATTATTTTCTTCCTTGGCTCTGATATACCCCATATAAAAGCCGATTGCATACCGCATGGCTTCTTCATTGACATCCTTGCTGACATATTTCCGGATAATCTGTGCTTTGGATGCATTGATTTTTTCCATCATAGAAAAACTGACACCGGACTCCTCACCAGAAAACAGAATATACACTTCGTCTTCTTCTTTCAGATTTTCAATTCCGTTCAGGCAGATATTTCTATGCTGAAGATGTTCAAAATCTACTAAGAAATAACGGTTCATATAAAAAACCTCCTTATGCTGATAATAAAATTCTTCTGAAACTGACAGCAGCAGATTCTGCTGTCAGTTTCCGGAGAACTCTGCTATTTTTACAGATTCCGGTTATCAATTTCAAGCAGAAGCGGCAGAAATGCCTGATAAATTTCCGTACAGCGTTTCCGGTTTCTGACAAGATTCTGAATTTTATTATGTGTTTCCCACTTTCTGCGGCTTACTTCTGAAAATCTTCTGGCATGTTTAAAAATCAGATTTAATTTCTTTTTTTCTTCTTCTGTCACATCCAGCGTTTCCAGAAAAATATTCACTTTCTTTTTCCATAATTTTCCGTTTTTATCCACAGTTTTTCCTCAGATATTCTCCGGAGACAGAAAGCACTGGCTTTTCCGTCTCCGGACAACATGCTTATTTAATCAGCGGCTTGACAACATAATAAATCAATTTTGTCTTATCTGTTCCGAAAGCATGAATCAATTCATTATTGATATTAATTTTCAGCTGTGAAAGCTGCGGTGCTCCGACTTTGATATGTTTGCGGACAATATCAGCAGCTTCTGATTTTTCTTCATTGGATAACGGCAGTTCTCTGAGGGCTTCCATAAGTTCTGCTTTTTTGAGAACAGCATTGTTTGTCTGGCTTTTGATGCAGGGAATCATTCTGATTTTGGCATCCCGTTTCAGCCAAAAATCCCGTACATTATGATAGCCCTTATCATTGCTGACGATGTAGCATTTACAATGTTCGTCCCTGCCTATCAGATAGCCGATATAGGAAGAAAGCTGGAAATCCAGAGCATTCTTGCCCTCGGTGTCGACTTTGATGTACTTAACGACAGCCTTTGCTTCGCCCAGATAATGATGCAGTTCAAATGATAATGAATCTGCATTCGCACTATAAAAAATAATTACAGTATCCGAGCTTTTGAGTTCTTCAATTCCATTCAGGCCGGCTTTATGCACATTCTCATAGTCTACCAGATAATAATTTTTCTTTTTGTTTTTCTTATCTCCCAATGGAGAAACACCTTCCTTTCTTATTTTTTCAGATTTGCATCTTTTCGAGTTCCCTGAGCCAGATATTGGCACAGGCATCACTTGGCATACGGAAGTCACCTCTTGGAGAAAGTGTAACACTTCCGACTTTAGGGCCGTCCGGCAGACAGGAACGCTTGAAATGCTGTGAGAAAAACCGCCAGTAAAATTTTTTCTGCCATTTCAGAATGACTTCGTCAGAATATTTTCCCTGAAAAGCATGTTTTGCCATACGGAAAATTTTTGACGGCAAGAATCCAAAACGAAGCATATAATACAAAAAGAAATCATGCAATTCATAAGGGCCTACTAAATCTTCTGTTTTCTGGGCGATATTTCCCGTTTCATCAGGGGGAAGCAATTCCGGACTGACGGGGGTATCAAGAATATCTTTCAGGACAGTGCTGAGTGTTTCTTCCACATGTCCTGCTTCATAAGCAACCAAATATCTGACAAGTGTTTTTGGAACAGAGGCATTCACGGCATACATGCTCATATGGTCGCCGTTATAAGTTGCCCAGCCCAGAGCGAGTTCAGACAAATCTCCTGTACCAATCACAATGCCGTTGCACTGGTTGGCAATATCCATCAGAATCTGTGTTCTTTCACGAGCCTGCCCATTTTCATAGACGACATCATGATTGGATTCTTCCTGACCGATATCCTGAAAATGCTGGCGGACACTTGCTTTAATATCAATTTCTTTTAACACTGCACCATAGGCTTCTGCCAGACGGCAGGCATTCGTATAAGTTCTGTCGGTTGTACCGAAACAGGGCATTGTCACAGTCAGTATACCGGAGCGGTCAAGGCCGAGCATATCAAATGCATGTGTCATGACAATCAGTGCCAGTGTGGAATCCAGTCCGCCGGACAAACCGACAACTGCATTCTTACAGCCGATATGCTTTAATCTTGTTGCAAGGCCGACCGCCTGAATCTTGAGAATTTCTTCACATCTTCCGTCAAGCACTACCCTGTCAGACGGAACAAACGGCAGAGGAGAAATATATCTCTCTAATTTTGTT
>CADBOP010000007.1 GCA_902796255.1 uncultured Ruminococcus sp. | reverse complement strand
TCTGGGGTTGGCTTCGAGTACATAGACAGTATCATCTTCGATAGCGTACTGCATGTTCATCAGGCCGCAGACACCCGTTTCCACAGCGATTTTCTTTGTATAGTCCTTAATTGTTGCAATCTGCTTTTCTGTCAGATTTTTGGAAGGCAGGATGCAGGCGGAGTCTCCGGAGTGTACGCCGGCAAGCTCGATATGTTCCATTACTGCCGGAACAAAACAATGTGTACCGTCAGAGATAGCATCTGCTTCGCATTCTGTTGCATGATTCAGGAATCTGTCAATCAGGATAGGTCTGTCCGGAGTGACACCGACAGCAGCGGACATGTATACTTTCATCATATCGTCATCATGAACGATTTCCATACCTCTTCCGCCGAGAACATAGGACGGACGCACCATAACAGGATAACCGATTTTATTAGCAATTTCCAGAGCATCTTCGACTGTAACAGCCATACCGGATTCCGGCATCGGGATTTCTAATTTTTCCATCATAGCACGGAAATGGTCACGGTCTTCAGCAAGGTCGATAGTTTCCGGAGAAGTACCCAGAATCTTGACACCGTATTTTTTCAGGTCATTGGCAAGATTCAGGGGTGTCTGTCCGCCGAACTGTGCAATCACACCAACAGGCTTTTCTTTCTCGTGAATGCTTAAAACATCTTCAAGTGTCAGCGGCTCGAAATAAAGCTTGTCAGAAGTATCATAGTCTGTAGAAACAGTTTCCGGATTACAGTTGACAATAATAGACTCAAAGCCGAGTTTTTTCAGGGCAAGTGCTGCATGTACACAGCAATAGTCAAATTCGATACCCTGTCCGATTCTGTTAGGGCCGCCGCCGAGAATCATAATTTTCGGCTTTTCTGTATTGCAGGGGCTCTTGTCTTCGCTCAGGTGGTAAGTAGAATAA
Source organism: uncultured Ruminococcus sp. (assembly GCA_902796255.1). Lineage (GTDB taxonomy): Bacteria > Bacillota > Clostridia > Oscillospirales > Ruminococcaceae > UBA3855. The sequence goes on along the minus strand of CADBOP010000007.1, from coordinate 26,523 downwards.
TAATATGCTGCATTCTGTGTACCGCTGACATGAATGCCCTCCCAAGCCTGACGAATGCCGGCTGCTAATCTTGCATTTCTGATATTTTCTTCCGGCACTTCCAGAATCTGGCTTAAATATCTGTCGCTGAAGCCGTCAAGTTTTGCCTGTTTCAGGACAGCAGTTTCCGGTACAGAGCCTTTCATTGTGAGGAGCTTTTCTTCTTCCTGAACAAGTTCAAGCATCTGGTTCAGGAAATAATGCTTGATTTTAGTTAATTCAAAAATTTCTTCAACCGTTGCCCCTTTTCTGAGAGCTTCATAGATAATGAACTGCCGTTCACTTGTCGGCACATTCAGCATAGCAAGCAGTTCTTCTTTGGATTTATTATGAAAATCCTTTGCAAAGCCCAGACCATAGCGGCCGGTTTCCAGACTTCTGATAGCTTTCTGGAAAGCTTCCTTGTAAGTTTTGCCGATGCTCATTACTTCGCCGACAGCTTTCATCTGTGTGCCAAGCTTGTCTTCTGCACCCTTGAACTTCTCGAAAGCCCATCTTGCGAACTTGATAACCACATAATCGCCGTCCGGAACGTATTTGTCCAGAGTGCCGTATTTTCCGCAGGGAATTTCTTTCAGTGTCAGACCGCAGGCCAGCATAGCAGAAACCAAGGCAATCGGGAAACCGGTAGCTTTGGAAGCCAGTGCAGAAGAACGGGAAGTTCTGGGGTTAATTTCAATTACGACAATTCTGCCGGAAACAGGGTCATGTGCAAACTGGCAGTTACAGCCGCCGATTACTTCAATTGCTTCAACAATCTTATAAGAATATTCCTGTAATTTTTTCTGCACTTCTTCAGAGATGGTCAGCATTGGTGCAGAGCAGAACGAGTCGCCTGTGTGTACACCGATGGGGTCAATGTTTTCAATAAAGCATACTGTAATGATATTATTATCCGCATCACGGACAACTTCCAGTTCCAGTTCTTCCCAGCCGCTGATGCATTCTTCTACGAGTACCTGATGTACCAGAGAAGCCTGCAAGCCTCTTGCACAAACGGTTTTCAGTTCTTCTACATTGTAAACGAGGCCACCGCCGGCACCGCCCATTGTATAGGCCGGACGGAGTACAACCGGATAATGCAGTTCTTCTGCAATTTTGACAGCTTCTTCTACAGAATATGCCTCATGGCTGCGGGGCATTTCGATTCCCAGCTGATTCATTGTATTTTTAAATTCGATTCTGTCTTCGCCTCTTTCGATAGCATCGACCTGAACACCAATTACCTGTACATGGTTTTTCTCCAGTACACCGGCTTTTGCAAGTTCAGAGCAGAGGTTCAGGCCGGACTGACCGCCCAGATTCGGCAGTAAAGCATCCGGCTTTTCTTTTTCGATAATCTGTGTGAGCCTGTGCAGATTCAGCGGCTCGATATAAGTAATATCAGCAACATCGGGGTCTGTCATAATCGTTGCCGGATTGGAATTGACGAGTACAATTTCATATCCCAGTTTTTTCAGAGCCTTACAGGCCTGAGTGCCGGAATAGTCAAACTCGCAGGCCTGACCGATAATAATAGGGCCAGAGCCGATAATCATAATCTTGTGGATGTCCTGTTTCTTTGGCATAGTAACTCTCCTGACTGTGCATATGCACAAAAATTTTCGGCATGATATATTTATGCTTACTTATTATCATAGCACAAAATCATAAAAAATGCAAGAGAAAATTTTAAATATTTGTCTTTTTTTCTGCAAGGTCAAAAAATCGTCTTTTTGTGATAAATCACTAAATTGCTATTGACAAATGATTAAAAATATGTTATAATATATTATAATTGTAATTTTATTTCAGGAGGATGATACGCATTATGGCTAATCGAATTGTACTGAATGAAATTTCTTATCATGGTGCAGGTGCTGTGAAAGAAATTGCAACCGAAGTCAGAACCCGAGGATTTAAAAAAGCTTTTCTTTGTTCTGACCCTGATTTAATCAAATTTGGTGTGACTTCCAAAGTGACAAAAATTCTTGAAGAAAATGATATGCCTTATGAAATTTATTCAGAAATTAAAGCAAACCCGACAATTGATAATGTACAGAATGGTGTAGCAGCTTATCGGGCATCCGGTTCTGATTATATTATTGCAGTCGGCGGCGGTTCTTCTATAGATACTGCTAAGGCGATTGGAATTATTATTAAAAATCCGGAATTTTCTGATGTCCGGAGTTTAGAGGGTGTCGCTCCGACAGAAAAACGCAGTGTGCCGATTCTGGCTGTACCGACTACTGCCGGAACTGCCGCAGAAGTGACTATTAATTATGTTATCACAGATGAAGAAAAAAACAGAAAGATGGTCTGTGTCGATGTGCATGATATTCCTGTTGTGGCATTTATTGACCCTGATATGATGAATACTATGCCGAAGAGTCTGACAGCCGCTACCGGCATGGATGCCCTGACACATGCGATTGAAGGGTTTACTACTAAAGCAGCATGGGAAATGACGGACATGTTTCATCTGAAAGCCATTGAAATTATTGCAAACTCTCTGAGAAAGGCAGTTGTCAACGACCCGGAAGGCCGTGCAGGCATGGCACTCGGTCAATATATTGCAGGCATGGGCTTCTCAAACGTTGGTCTGGGTATTGTGCATTCTATGGCACATCCGCTCGGTGCATTGTATGATACGCCCCATGGTGTGGCCAATGCGATTATCCTGCCGACCGTGATGGAGTACAATGCACCGGAAACAGGTGATAAATTCAAGCATATCGCTGCTGCAATGGGTGTTGCGGGTACAGAATCCATGACAGTGGAAGAATACAGGAAAGCCGCTGTAGATGCTGTCCGGCAGCTTTCAGAAGATGTTGGTATTCCGGCAGACCTGAAAGAAATTGTCAAGCCGGAAGATTTGGATTTCTTAGCAGAATCCGCCTATGCAGATGCCTGCCGTCCGGGGAATCCGAGGGAAACTTCTGTAGAAGAAATCAAAGCTTTGTATCAAAGTTTATTATAATAAAATTTTCTGTCTCAAAAACCGCCGGAGTTTTTACGCTCCGGCGGTTTGGTTTATTCGTACTTGATAGTATATTCACTGGCAGCAGAATCTGCATTCAGCAGCCATGCCTGACACATGTCTTTATATTCCTGAATTGCTTCTTCTTTTATGCTTTCGTCCTGCATGAGGGCTTCTTCCTTGGCTTTTTGCAGTTCATTTTTCGCCTCTTCATAGGCATCAATTGCTTCATTTGTACTTGTCATTACAGAATTTTTAATTACATAAGTTTTTTCGGCTTCATGGTTGGGAGTATGACTTAAAATGACAGGCTCTGGGATTTTGACAGTAATGGTTTTGGTATTTTCATCCACAACAGGTACAATATCTTCCAGATGGAATCCTATACAGATTGTACCACCATAAGTAAAAATAAATTCATCTTTTGTCAGGGGGATTTCTTTTTCGCCGATAATGGGAAGTGATACTGTTTCTGCATCTTTCTGATACGTGCCGAAATCCATGTATTCATATTTGAGAGTAGTCAGTTCTCTTGCTGTACTAATTGCTGAAAAAACATTCAGTGACTCTGTTTTCTGCTGACTGCATCCACATGTCAGCAAACATGCAGATACAAGTAAAAGCATTGTTTTCTTTTTGATATTTTTATTCATACTGTAATTCCTCCTCTTCTTTGGTACGGATTTTTATCCCATTGTTTTCACAGAAAATTAAAAAAGCTTTTGCAGCAAATCTTGATGTATACTTTCCGCATTTTTCATCAATATAACTGGTAATCAATCCCCCGCTTCCGATAAAACAAATCACAGCCGGCAACAGTTCCAGCGGAATATATGCGAAATGTTTTGAAAAATAGGCATAGCATTCCTGAGCAGTTTTTTGTGGTATATCCTCACTGAAATGCAGGTTGGCCTGATTCTGTTCTGCAAATTCACAAAAAAATTTCATGAGGGTCTGAATTTCTTCTTTTGTGATGTTATCTTTGTGGTCTATCAGTTCCCGATAGCAAGGCAAAGTAAAGATATCTGACCATGTTTCAATAATGTTTGTAATAAAACTTATTTTTACAATAAAATCTGTTCCCAGAAAAGCATAAATTCTGCTAAAATCTATCTGCCTCTGCAAAACATCTATTTTATTTTGAAGAAACTGTTCATTTTTTTCAAACAGTTCTTCCTCTGGTGCAGGATTATCAAGCATCTGTTTAATTGTATCCAGTTCAAATCCCATGCTTTTGAATAATTTAATATGCCGGATTCTTTTAATATCTTCGTCATCATAAACTCTGTATCGATTTTCTTTCTGACGTTTAGGGGAAAGAAGTCCTTCTTTGTCATAATGCCGCAAAGCACTTTCAGAAATTCCGGTTATTTTACTGATTTCTCCGATTCGATAGACTTTGCTCATTTATTTTTCCTCCTTTCTTTCTATGATAAACCTTAAAGCGACTTTAAAGTCAAGATAAAATTTTAAATTTTGTAAAGATATACAAATTAAAATATAATAATTTAAGCAATATCAACAAAACCGCCGGAATGTAAAAATGCTCCGGCGGTTCTGTTTTTATATTTCCGGTTTGGTGATGACATCAGAATAGGCCGTTTTGGCAGAAATTCCTTCTAATCTGCCTATTTTTCCGGACAGGGTACTGATAATATTCTGCGGTGCATCTACGGCAACACTGATAATATGAATATTTTTCTGCCGGTAAGGAATCCCCATCCGGCCAATGATATATTCTCCGTATTCATGCAGAATCGCATTTAGTTTTCCGACTTGTTCCGGATTGGCCACAATAATGCCGATGATAGCAACTCTGGTTTCCATTCCCTCACTCCTTTCTGAATTTCATTATAGCATATTTCAATAGAAAAGTCAATAATTCGCAGGAAAATCTGTTCTTAATGCTGAAATGAATAAAAAATATTGACAGATACTGCAAAATATGCTATAACTAAAATTAGTAAATTAAATTTACTTTCTTAAATTTTTTAAAAATATAAAATACCCCCTTGACAAATTTATGATAATATGTTATAATATCATCTGTACTATTCCATATAATACACTTGATTTCAAAAACAGAAAGGAGTTTTTTAAACATGGAACAGGCAAAAAAGAAAAAGAAAAAAGGCATTATTGTTGCAGTGGTTCTTGTCCTGCTGTTAGGTGGGGGAGCAGTCGGCATTACCTCCTGCATGAAACAAATGAGTGAGACTATGCAGGGACTTTCCGGCATGTCCTTAGAAGTTACTAAAGCCGAAAAACGTGATATTTCCAATTCTATCAGCGTTTCGGGTACGGTGGAAAGTGAGAATATCGTAAAAGTTACCAGCAAGCTCAATGCAAAAATTAAAAAATTAAATGTCGAAGTCGGCAGCCATGTCAAAGAAGGAGATGTTCTCTGCGAATTTGACAGTTCTGATTTCCAGCAGCAGTATGATTCTCTCAGCAAAACACAGGACAATTCTCAGAATCAGGCAGAAAATCAGCATAAAATCAATCAGAGAAATCTGGAAAATGCCAAGAGAGACAAAGAAATCAGTCTCCAGCAGGCTCAGCAGGCAATTGATGACGCTGTTCAGGCAAAAAATGAAATCTATGAAAAAGAAGCAAAGCTTGTGAATGAATATAATACACAGATTGCCCGCCGTGATGAAGCAAAAAATAAAATGGACAATGCAACAGACCCTGAACAATATCAGGAAGCTATGCAGACTTATCAGGAAGCCGATGCTCTGGCACAGTCCAAAGATGCTGCCATTGAATCTGTCCGTGACCAGTTCAGTTCTTATGAAAAAGCTGTCCGTACAGCTACAGATGCTTATGCTGCGGCAGAACGCTCTGCTGATGCGGCTATCCAGAATTATCAGGATGTAATTGATGCTGAACAGTTCCAGAAAAATAATGATGCCCAGTCTGATTTGGATAAACTTTCTGAATCTATTGCAGACTGTGTAGTAAAAGCTCCCAAAAGCGGAATTATTACTTCTCTGAATGTCTCTGAAGGCAGCATTCCTACGACAGATGCCCTTATGACAATTGAAGACTCCAATGCACTGAAAATTACAGTACAGATTAATGAAGCGGATATTTTAAATATTCATGAAGGTCAGCCGGCTATTGTCAAGACCAATGCCACAGGCGACCAGGAAATTGAAGCAGAAGTTTCCAGAGTCATAAATATTTATAATGCTGGTGCTGCTGGTGCTGCTGGTGCTGCCGGTGCGGCAGCTGGTACTACTTCCGGTGGTTATTCTGCTGAAATTACGATGAAAAATACTGATAATCTGCTGATTGGCATGAATGCCAAAGTCAAGATTATTCTGGATGAGAAAAAAGATGTGCTTGCCGTGCCTTATGAATCTATTATTACCAATGAAGAAGATGATTCCAAATCTGTCCTGACGGTTGTCAGAAACGCTGACGGCACAGCTACTGCCAAGGCTGTTCCGGTCGAAACAGGCATGGAGGGTTCTTATTATACCGAAATCGTCTCCGGCGGACTCAAAGACGGTGATGAAATTGTGATGACACCCGGTGATTTCAAAGATGGTGATATACTGCCTTTATTTAACTTCAATCAGGCTGTACAGGAGGCGAAAGCCGATGAATAAAACAGTCATCGAAATGCGGAATATCATCAAGCGTTACTATATCGGCCAGCCAAATGAATTACAGATTTTAAACGGAATTTCTTTGGATATTCATGAACATGAATTTGTTTCGATTGTCGGCCAGTCCGGTTCAGGAAAAAGTACGCTTATGAACATGATTGGAGCACTCGACAGACCGACAGAAGGTACTTACCTGCTCAACGGTGTAGATATCAGCACACTGGATGACTATGAATTAAGCCGTATCAGAAATCAGGAAATCGGCTTTGTATTTCAAACGTTTAATTTAATCTCCAGAACCAATGCTCTGAAGAATGTTGAAATGCCGATGATGTATGCAGGAATGCCCCGAAAGCAACGGCTTGAACGTGCCAAGGAACTGCTGAAAATTGTTGGTATGGAAGACCGTGCCGACCATCAGCCGAATGAACTTTCCGGCGGTCAGAAACAGCGTGTGGCAATTGCCAGAGCCATGGCAAACAAGCCGTCTATTCTGCTTGCAGACGAGCCGACTGGTGCATTGGATTCCAAAACAGGGCGTATGATTATGGACTTGTTTCATAAGCTGCATCAGGAAGAAGGCACAACAATTGTATTAATCACACACAGTAACGAACTCGCCGCTGAAACAGAAAGAATTATTACTATCAGTGACGGCAGTGTCATTTCTGATACGGGGGTGAAAGAAGAATGAATTTTATAGAAAATCTCCGGCTTGCACTGACCTCAATTGCTGCCAACAAAATGCGTTCTGTTCTGACAATGCTTGGTATTATTATCGGTATCAGTGCCGTTATCATGATTACAACAATTGGTACATCTATCCAGAAAACGCTTGTCAACACGTTCAATTCTATTGGCAACATGAATTATTTCCAGCTTTATGTACAGGTCAACTATAGCAGTCAGGAAGATGATGAAATTATCAATTATACAGATGAAGATTTAATTTCCCGTGAAATGCTGGATAAACTGGTAAATACCTATCCGGATTATTTCTATCTGAACATGACCGAATCGTTTGGCAATTTTGAAATGAAAAACTGGAAAGGCCAGACATTTCAAGCCAGCCTTACCGGCCGTATGAATGTAGAAGATGACAATGATATTAAATTCGTCCGTGGAAGAAAAATCAATAAGACGGACAATGACCTGCACAAACAGGTAATGAATGTTTCCACACTGTTTATAGAACAGTATCTTCCGGCGGATGCTGACCCTATCGGGCAGACAGTTTCCACAGATTTGGGCGATTTTGTCATTGTTGGTGTGTTTGAGCTTCCGTCTATCTATGAAAAACAGATTTATAAACCCGGCCAGAAGACAATTGAAAAGGTCACGCCAGTATATGTGCCTTATGATACTGTCATGGCTCTGACACATACGGAAAACAGCTATAATTATTTTGCAGAAGTATATTATAATCCTGAATATGACATCGACATGCTGAAAAATACGCTTCAGGAATTTTTCGATGACGAATATGCTGAAAAGCCTTACATGTATATTGAAATTGAAAATATGCAGACACAGCTTGGTATGATTAATACAGTTATCAATGTCATCACGATTGCAATTTCTGTTATTGCAGCGATTTCGCTTATTGTCGGCGGTGTCGGGGTTATGAATATCATGCTGGTCAGCATTACAGAGCGTACCAAAGAAATTGGTGTCAGAAAAGCACTGGGGGCACAGAATTCTGCTATCCGGATGCAGTTTGTCGTAGAAGCGATTCTGCTTTGCCTGATTGGCGGTGTAATTGGTATTATACTGGGTATTCTCGGCGGTATGACAATAGGTTATATTGCACAGACACTGGTATCACAATTCTATTCTGAATATGCAGAGTTGTTCAGCATTACTATTCAGCCATCCGTTCCGGCAATTCTGATTTCTGTCGGCTTCTCAATTCTGACGGGTGTATTCTTCGGATACTATCCGGCAAACAAAGCCGCCAAGATGAATCCTATCGATGCACTTCGCTATGATTAAAAAAAATGCAGAGGATATTTCCTCTGCATTTTTTATTATTATCAAAGTTTCAGAATATATTGCAGTCCGTCACAGCAGCAGCGGCCTCCGCACACAATGCAGTGATAATCTTCATAGCCATACCATGGCATTTTAAGGCGGTACAAAAACTTGAAATTATTATCAAGATGCAGCTTTTCTGCCGGAACTGTGCCGTTATATTCCCATAACAAAGAAGTAATCAGGCCATATTTATTGCTTGCTTTAATTTCTGTCAGTGCTGTCTGAAACAATTCTCTGCCGACACCGTTTTTCTGACAGTCTTTTGCAATACACATGCTGCGGCATTTCAGAAGTTTTTTTCCTGCTGCCATATGCAGCAATTTTTCTGCCGGAAGTTTTGTCTGTTCTGCCAGTGTTTCTGCTGATTCTTCCCCGAACAGCAAAATTCCGCAAAGTGTATTATCTTCCCTTCTGGCAGCATAGAACAATTCATTTTTGTCTGTAATATAATGCATCATTTTTTCTTTTGTCATATAGCCTTTGCCAAGATTTTCATCAAACATTTCCATTAAAACAGGAATATCTTCTTGATGAACATAATTATAATTCATATTCCTTTTTTCCTCCGTTTGCCATTAAATAAATTACTGTTCCAATTACTAACAGCACACTGAAAATCGCAATATTTCCGGCTGCTGAAACCATAACCGGCCCTACGGTCTGCCCTACTCTTGACAGAAGAATATAAATAATCAAAGCACTGTTATCTGAATAAGAATATTTTCCTTTTGTTTTGGAAAATGCATCCATAATTACAGTCAGACCGAATGAATCCAAAATTCCGCAAACAATCACAACCAAAGCCAGCACACCCATAGACGGGAAAACCATATACCCTAAAATCATAGCAGCTGTCAGTAAAATATAAATTACTGTACTTTTTAATGCACTCATTCTGGAGAGCATTAAATCTGTAAAAAACGGCCCTGCATAAGCAGAAAGCAACGCATTTGCCAGCATCAGCACAGAAGTCACATTTGAAGAATATCCATAATCTTCTACATCAAGCTGAAATACATAAGTAATAAACACCGAGCTGGCATAGACCGGAATCAGCAGGCATAAAAGAAACAGTACTGCCCGTTTGTTTTTCAGCACTTCAATAATATCTGAATAATTTCCTATTGTAATCTGTCCCTGTATCTGGACATGCTTTAATAAAAAAAATATCACACACAGAAAAATAACAGAAAACAGATAAATATATCGATACGGCACTTGTCCTGCCAGAATACCGCCTAAAATAATCCCGAGGCACTGCCCGACAAATGCACCGCTGTTTACATATACAAGGGTTTTCATACGTTGTTTTTCCTTCTGAAATAAAAATGCGTAATATCGGATACCGATAAACAAAAGCCCTATTCCCAAACCGGAAATGCCAAACCCTAACACCAGCAGCCAGTAATAAACGGCACAGCCTTTTAACATATTCCCTAAAAGAACTACTGATATACTGATTCTCAGATAAGCTGTAAAATCTTTCGATTTTTTTAAAATTTTCCCTGATGCCAGAACTCCTGCCGCCATCATTCCGGAAGACAGCGTAACCGGAAAACTCAGATAAAAATCCGAAAGATTTCCGCTTTGTGTCAGCAAATGCCGGATAAAAACTGCATTGAATGCATCACCAATGGAAGAAGAAAAAAAACAAAAAAGCAGAATGATGCGGACAATGGCATTTTGTTTTAAAAATTCAGCTTTCTCCATTTTGCATCATCCTTTCCTGAGCTGTTCTGGGTTCTAATAACTGTTTCGACTGTATGAATATAAACAACCGATATTCTGTCAGAATCAAAACAGAAAATGTCAGCAACAAAACAGTCTGCAAGCTGTAATCCAAAATAATCTTCTGGCGGTAAGCAGACGAAGGAATGCAGACAATTTCTTCCTGATGTACCTGAATCTGCTCCACTTCCGGAATCATATCTGTATATCTTAAAAGATACTGTTCTATTTCAAAAATTCTGTTTTCGGGAACACCTAAAGCAGCAATCTGATTAAAGTCCGAGCGGATGGAATACCGGATTGTTTCAAATACCGTATCCAGACTGGTACAATATACCTGATATCCTTCAAAGCCAATCCAGCCGCCAAACAGTAATATCCATACAAGAAGCAAAATAAAAGAAACCCTGAATGCGGTATTTTTATTTTTCAGTATCTTCCAGAATAAAACTGTCAGAATCATAACAGCTGCCATACCGGCCAGTGCAATCCGGAGCAGTTTTTTCATATGGGCTATCAGCTGGATTTTGATATTTCGGGAACTGCTTTTGACAAGAATGGTTGCATTTTTGCTGAGCTGATACATGCAATATAAATACTGCCCTGCTATTTTATTTTCTCCGGCAATCATAGTACAGATATCATTATCCGGAACAGCTTTTTCTGTTGCGAAAAGAATCTGATTCTCTTCTGAAATAATATACAAGTCCTGAATATCCTGAAAACTTTCTGCCACGGAGTAAAGCTGTTCTTCCATGCCATAGAAAGTTTCTATTTTTTTGCCGAACTGCATACTGTAATTAATATTATAAATAAAATCTGCCAGTTCAACACCAATGACGTTTTGTTCTGTTTTTTTCAGATTAAAATTATACATCATGTTGCCAAGTGAAAAAGTAATTGCTGTCATCATAAATATCAGCAATATAATGCCCAAACTTAATTTATTCTTCATGCTCTTCTCCTTGATACACTTTGTCGGCAATCAGATAAATCCGCATCGGCACAACAGCATTTGTTTTTTCAATTGTATCTTCATTCAGTGAAATATGCGGTGTAATCAGAAAGACCTGTTCCAGCTGGTCTATCGGAATGCCGTTCATATAATCCTGAATGGTCTTTGCTGCAAACTGCCCTTCTTCCATAGCATCTGACATGGTAATATGCATCAGTGCCCCGTATTCCACCTGACTTTCAGAAGTTTCCGCTATTGTAATAATACCGGCCTGATGCACTTCTTCCAGAAGCCAAGGGAGCTTCTCATCTTCAATCATACCCGTTGTAATATACAATGCATCGATATAAGGCAGCAAAGAATGATACGCATTTTTCAGTTCCTGATAATATCTTTCATAATCTTCTGCATTTTCCGGTTCTTTCACATAACATCTGTGAATATCAAATCCGTACTGTCCGCTTAATTCCTCCAGCTGCTGAATACCAGAATAACTATAAGCCGCATCTGAATCTTCATACACAACGCCAATACAATGAAATTTTGACATTTCATAAGCAAGTTCAATCTGCCTGCGGATTCTTCCGGAGTCAACATGGGCAAAAGAATGCGAATTATACCGTTGTGTTTCGCTTTGAACAATGCCTGCACTGATGGGGTCAGCACTGGCAAATACCATATAATCAAATGAAAATTCATCTGCATTCTGTGTCAGCCATACGCCTGCCGATGTACCGAACACCAGCAGCAAGTCAAATGCCTCGCAATTAAAAAATACCGATTCCAGCTGATGACTGTTCATTGTATCCATATTATAAAACTGTTCGCCTTCAAAAGTCAGATTTTCAGCCTGCGGACTGCTGCAAATTTCTTTCCAGACTTCTTCCGCAGTATCACCGCTGGACTGATAATCCGGAAGCAATTTTTCAGCCATAAAAGAAAGCTGTTCTGTAAAAGCGTCATATTCTTCTGCAATCATACAGCCGACCCTGATATGTTCTCTTGGCTGATATTCCTGTATTTCTTTCTGTTCTGTCTTCTGAAACGGAAAAGCACAGGCTGTCAGAAAAAGCAATAACATCATTTCTGCTCCGAGACAGCAGAATTTTTTCTGCATGATAATTTATTTCTCCTTTCAAATATAATCTCGTTAGGCAGAAAAATATCTGCCTAACGAAATATACACTAAAAATTAAATTATTCTGATGCTTTTTCTTCTGTTTGTCCATAATACCGGATACAGAGCATTGTCAGGTCATCAAACTGCGGTGCTGCCCCTACAAACTTATCTACATCCGCACGGACAGTACTCAGTATAGTTTCCGGTACGGCTTGTGGATTCTGGTTTAAAGCGAGAATCATTCTGTCTGTTCCGTACAGTTCATTTTCTGCATTGGTTGCTTCCGGCACACCATCTGTATAAACAAACAGACAATCGCCTTTTTCGAGCTGCATTTCATATTCTTTATAGTGAATACCGCCCATTGCACCGACCATCATGCCGTGTTTGTCCTTGAACAGTTCAAATTTTCCGTTTGCTGCCTGTAAAGCCGGATATTCATGGCCGGCATTTGCGGCAACAATTTTTCCTGTAGAGATTTCCAGAATACCAAGCCATACAGTAACGAACATGCCTTCTGCATTGCTTTCCAGAAGCAGATTATTGACTTCTTCCAGAATTGCCTTGGGAGAACCGCACATCTGGGCATGGTCTTTAATCAAAGTTTTAGAAATTACCATAAATAATGCTGCCGGCACACCTTTTCCGGATACGTCACCAATCACCATTGCCAGATGGTCATCATCCAGCATAAAGAAATCATAAAAGTCGCCGCCTACTTCTTTTGCGGGTGTCATAGAAGCATAAATTTCAAACTCTGTCCGTTCAGGGAATGGCGGGAACACAATCGGGAGCATATCTGCCTGAATTTGTGTGGCAACGCAGAGTTCTGTGCTGATACGTTCTTTTTCGGCAGTGATAGAAGTAATATCCTGAATATAATCCTGAATCCGCTGTGTCAGATGACAGAATTTGCTTGCCAGTGTATCAATTTCATTTACAGCCTGCGACTCCCATTGGAATTTCAGGTTTTCGCCGTCTAATTCATTTACTTTTTTGCTGAGCTTGTTAATGGGTTCTATGAGTTTATTAGTCAGTCTGCCTGTCACAATAACTGATAATATAATCATAATAATCATGACAATCAGAAGGCTGATAAATGTATATCCAAAAACAGAAGCAGCCAGTTCTGTCATTTCTTTTGTCTGCGAATTCAGTTCATTTCTCAGTTCTGATGTAGAAGCATTTACAACAGATTCCGGTACAATAGAAGCATATACCCATTCCACGCTGGAAATTTTTGCACAGAAAACATACTGTTTTTCTCCGTCAATCTCGATATTTTCAACTGTACTTTTCTTTTCTGAATCTTTGATAAAATTCTGGAACAGATTTTTTAAATCTGTATTATCAGATTCCAGTATATTGTTCGGATTATCTTTGGAAGCTACTAACTCTCCGCTTTTTGCAGAACTGTCAATTACAACACCGTTAGCATCTATAATCAGGTCTGTTCCTTCTTCAATTACAGGAGAAACAAGAGCTTCTAAATCATCCAGCAGCATTCCGACACCTACTACACCTTTGGGCTGTGAATCATGCAATACTGGTGAAGAGGCAACAATTGCATATTCTCCGGTAGAGGCATCAATGAAAACATCTGAAAAATGTACGATTTTCGGTGTATTTTCAAATGCACCCTTATACCACGGGCGTTCCTTGGCATCAAACGGAAGTGCATTTCCTTTTTCATCGAGCTGATATTTCGACAAAGCATCAACCTGTATCATGATACCAGATTCTGTCGCAATATAATCTGATGTTACATTTTCGTCCTGTAAATTAATTGCAAGAAGCAGTCCGCTCAGATTGTCAAGAATCCTCATTTCTTCCTGAATTTCCGGAGAATCAGGGTCTATTCCAGAAGCATATGTGGCATACAGTGTCATTTTGTCTGTATTTTTGGGCGGTTCTATTTTACTTTTTCCAGAATCTTCTGGTTTATCATAAAGAAATTCCGCTGTCTGCCGTAATAAGATAACTTTATCCCGAAGCGACTGAAAATACGTATTGGCATTTTCTGCTTTTGCTATGATGGTAGCATCCATATTTGCACGGACAAGTTCATCATTTGCCTGCATGGAAATATTTGTCAGTTCGCCGCTGTTTGCAATACTAATAGAAGTTGCCATAAGATTAGTTATCAGCATTAAAATAAGAAACGCTAAAAACACACTTGAAAACACAACGGATAAAAGCATGGCAAATGCACGGCTAATTTTTTTTCTAAACGAACTGGATTTTAGTGACTTATTTTTGGGGGAATTCATAAATCCAACTCCTTATCATATAATAATCAGTCTTCATGAATAACAAGTTCTTCATAAGCATTTTCTGTCACCCATACCGCCGAAGAAAATCCCTGTACTATAAATTCCCCATAGCCTTCAGAATCAATTACAACTGTTTCCCTTATCTTTCTCATACAGTCACGGAATATCATATCGGCAAATTGTTTTCCGATATACATACGTTTCTTTCCGTCACGCTTGTCAGACAGCAGCACAGCAATACCAGAATCCGGATGTTCCTTGTCGCCTTCTCTTGTCCAGCCGATTACATCATAATGGTCCAGATAATCATGCTGTTCGCCGTAAGCGTAGTCATGACGCACTTTTACCAATGTACGCAGACGAGGAATCGGAATATTTCTTGTACAGGGAATGCCATACAAATCGCCATAGAACAAGCAGGGAATACCGTCTTTGTGCAGAAGAATCATAGCATACGCTACCTGTTTCATCCATGTATTTACAAAAGATTCCAGTGCCTGTCCCGGCTGGGAATCATGGTTATCAATAAATGTAACTGCATTCTGGGGGCGACGCTGGAGCAAAGAACCCTTAAAAATATCCGCCATATTATAATTTCCGTCTGCATACGACATTTTCATAATATTAAAATGCAGTGGCACGTCAAACAAACGCATGGAATTGTCAATCTGGTTCAGATACTGTTCCAGAACATTTACATCGCCATGCCAGTACTCACCGATAACCGGAAAATCATTATTTTTATATGCACACATTTTACGGATATAATCTTTCATGAAAGCAGCACTGATATGTTTTACTGCGTCCATCCGGAAACCATCCACACCCGTGAAATCCAGATACCATTTTCCCCATTTTTCAAGTTCTTCCCGAACAGCAGGGTGATTGACATCTACATTAGCACCCATCAGAAAATCAAAATTACCATTTTCGTTGCTGACATCCTGTGCCCACTGTTTATCTGCAAACCGATAAATATTTCCGGTCTGTTTAGAGCGGTTATCCCAGTCAACACCTGTAAAATGCGTATGATTCCATTTGAAATCAGAATATTTTCCATTTCTTCCAGGGAAATTAAATACACTGGGAGAAGAAATTGTAAATGCATCTGACCATGTCTGATTCCGGTTGCCGGGGTTGACTTTCACGGCCTGCACATCTTCAAATTCATCTGCACCAATGCGGTGATTCAATACTACATCGGCCAATACCCGAATATTGTGGTCATGGAACGCCTTGATAGCTTCCAGATATTCATCTTTGCTGCCGTACTTTGTCTTGAGGAGGCCTTTTTGTTCAAATTCTCCCAAATCATACATATCATAAACAGCATAACCAACATTATCTTCCATAAATCCGGCTTTATATGCAGGGGGAAGCCATACATCTGTGATGCCGAATTCTTCAAGATGAGCGGCCTGTGCAGCACATTTTTTCCACAGTACATGTGTACCTTCGACATACCATTCAAAATATTGAATAATCGTTCTGTTTGTTGCCATGAAAAAACCTCCTGTTATTTTATTTTATGATATACATTTACGACAGACGGTTTGACCTGAAGCTTCTGAATCTGCGGAACAATTCCTGTAAAATGTGCTGTCTGGAAATGTGCCTGCAAACTCTTTTCATCCTGCCATTCTTCAATCAGAACAAACTCGCCTGCATGTTCTGTATCTTCATAAAGCGTATAGGAAATATTTCCTTCTTCTTCTCTGGTTTTATCAATCAGTTCAAATATCAGATGAAAATAAGCTTCTTTCTGTTCTGGTATGATATAATCTCTTGCGGTTGAAGTAATCATATAAATTTTCCTTTACTTAATATCATTTATTTGTTCGTGTTTTTTGTTTTCAATCCATGCCAAAAGGATAATTCTGTCATGCATAAGTTCTGACAGTTTCCAGCGATGCGAACTACTTTATAGTATATCATATCATTAGAAAGCTGTCAAGTGGATTGCCCTATGACAATATAGGGATTTCTTTTTTCCCTGCTGTCTTTTGTTGAAAACTTGCCTGCATGACAGGAGTCTATGCAGACAAGTTTAATAAAATACAATATATATCACTCTTGCCACATTCGCAGGGTGCATTTTCTGGGAGAATTCCGACATTAGGCATATCGAACCATTTTTTGTTGATTTCGTGTGGGTCAATATTGATATGCATTAAAGTCTTGTTTGCATACAAATCTTCTTTAAGACACTCTGCCAGTATCTTCTATTTTTTTTACAATCGCCTGTAATACATAAAAACGGAGGCAAAGCAGAAAATCTCTGTATTGCTGTGCCTGCTGCAAAAATCAATAGGATTTCTACAGTTCTGTAAGCCGCACAAACCAGTCTGATACGCTGCCTTGCCTCAATCATAAATTATTTTATTAATTAAAGATGAATGTTCTGATTAGAAACATCTTCACCAGCTGCAACTTTATCCAGAACCTTTACAAGCAGCTTTCCGTAAGCGATAGAAGATTCTACAGAAGAAGCTGTGATGAAAGGATAGGAGAAGTTTGCTTCAGGGTCTTCTCTGGATGCACCATTTCTTGCAACACAGTTGCCGTTAGGACCAACAGCATCTCTGATGAGGTCTTCAATCGGATACAGGAAGCCGGGAGTAATTACATCAGTACCCTTGTTATCTTCTGTTGCACCCCACAGTTCATAGCCTGCTGCCATGTCAGGGCCATAGAAATCCCAAGCTCTCGGATGAGAAGTAATAGTTTTGCCGTAAACAACGCTCTTATAATCCATTTTCGGGTCACGGCAGAACACCAGAGCAGCTACTGCATAGCACAGAGAGCCGATGATTTTGCCGTCATAGAATGCGTCACGAATCAGCTTGTGTGTGTTGTAATCATTTGCTAAGTCAATCATAGCACCCAGACCGCCGGTCAGTACCAGAGCATCATAGTCAGCCATATTAGCATCTTTAATCTTAATCGGGTGAGCCCATTCATCACCCTGAACGAGTTCCTTGATTCTGTCACAAACTTCAGGCGGATTGGTCTTATATTTCTGAACACCATCAAAGAATTCAGGGTCAACGCTGATAGTCAGCGGCAGGGGCTTGAGTCCCTTCGGTGTAGCCAGAGTCAGGTCATAGCCAGCTTTCTTGAGTTCGTCCCAAGGAGCCTGTAATTCTTCACCCCAAGAGCCATAGTTTGTAGCCAGTACAAGTACTTTCAATTTTCCCATAATAATTTCCTCCTTAATGGAATTAAATAAATTTATTTATTGCTTCCAGAAGAAGCAGCCTCCGGAAACATAAAGCACCATTAAGAAATTTCCTTCGGAATATCTTCTTTAATCGGATTAAACAGGTCAATTGCTTCTGTTTCGCCAAGTGCAATGAACTTATGCTTTACATTAGGCGGTACAAAGTAGCAGTCACCTGCATGAATTTCAAATTCTTCTTCTTCCAGCCAGATTTTGAAACCGCCTTTGATTACATAACCGAACTGTTCTGCTTCGTGTGAATGCCAGTCTACAATTGCACCGTCTTCCATATTCCAGTGCAGACCATTCATTCTGACACCTCTGCCAAGGTTCTGCATCAAAATGCCTTCAGCCGTTTTCATCTTCCGGAGAGAAGCACCTTTAATAATTGCCTTTTCAAACATATTACATTCTCCTTATTTTCTCAAATTTTGCAGGATTGTCTTTGCAAAAGCCGGATGATGACCACCTGTGCGGGCAGTAATTAAATCGTCATCAATATAAACATCTTCGTCTACATACTGAATACCAGCATTTTCAACATGAGCAATAATATTATTATGACAAGTTACTTTTCTGCCTGCAAAAGCTTCTTTTACAGGGGCAGCAATCCACAGGGAATGGCAGATAAAGCCTTTGACAATAGTTTTGTCCGCCATGATTTTCTTAATAAAAGCACATGCCGGAGAAATTTCCTTCGGCTTTTCTGCATAAAGAAGATAATCTGCAACATAACCGGCAGGAACAATCACTGCTGCAAAGTCTTTCAGCTGTTCATCTGTCAAATCTTCAAAACTATGATTTGCTGTTACTTCTATCTGATATTCCAAGCCTTTGAATGTAAGCTGTTCCTGTCCCCATAATCTGGTTAAGAATACCGGTTCAAAGCCTTCATTTTCAAAATAAGAAGCATAGTAAAAGATTTCTTTTTCAATAAATCTGTTTTCTAACAGAATACCGATTTTTTTTGCCATGATATACCCTCTCAGATAATTGTTACGAAATTATCGCATCCTGTCATTTCAATAACAGACTGTACGTCTTCAGATACATCTTTCATAAAAATTTCAGTATCTGCACCCAGTTTCTGTTTTGCGAAAATAATCACACGCAGACCAGCACTGGCAATATACTCTAATTCGCCTGCATCAAAAGTAACCTTCTTAATGCTCTTTCCCTGAAACTCACTCATTTTTGCATGGAGCTGAGGAGCAACAGTTGCATCGAGCCTGCCTTTCAGTTTCACAGTCATATCGCCGTTATTTTCTGTAATATTAAAATCAAACATGGGTAATTCCTCCTAAATATTATAGATTTATTATAAATTAAATTTTTTTGCCGATTAACAGCATCAGGCTTCTGGGCATCAGATGAACCTGATTTTCAATTCTGGTATGCTGCAAAGCATCATCACCGCTGTATGCAACAACCTCCCAGCCCATTCCTTCAGGAATCACAGGAAGCTTTATATCATGTTCTTCCCAGTGTGCATTGACTGCACAGTAAATAAATGCATCTTCTGCTACAGGGTAATCTTTCTGTGATTCGGCATACATAAAACCAAATGTCAGAAATGGTTCAGAAGTATTCAATGCCCACGGATTGATACCATGGAAAGAAAGTTCCGGATAATCTGTGCTATTTTTATCTGCATAAAAATCTGTTCTGCGAAGAACCGGATGTGCTTTTCTGAATGCAATCAGTGTCTTGAAAAATTCCAGCACATCTTTGTTTTCTTCTGATTTTTTCCAGTCCAGCCAAGAAATAAGATTGTCCTGACAATATGCATTATTATTACCGGACTGTGTATTCAGAAATTCGTCTCCGGAAAGCAGCATAGGAATACCACGGCTTAACAACAGCAATGCTGCTGCATTTTTTACCTGCCGCCTGCGGAGTGCATTGATTTCAGCATCATCTGTTTCGCCTTCTGCACCGCAGTTCCAGCTGTCATTATCATTGCTTCCGTCACGATTGTCTTCACCGTTTGCCAGATTGTGTTTTTCATTGTAAGCAACTAAATCATATAATGTAAAGCCGTCATGACAAGTAATAAAATTAATAGAAGCTTCTGCACTGCGATTACTATAAAGGTCAGGCGACCCCTGCAAGCGATATACTAATTCCGGACCGCATTCTGCACCGCTCTTGACAAATTTACGGACACAGTCACGGTATTTTCCGTTCCATTCTGCCCAGCGTCCCCATGCCGGAAAGCTGCCGACCTGATATAATCCGCCGGCATCCCATGCTTCTGCAATCAGCTTGCTTTTGCCAAGTACAGCATCATGTGCCAGTGCTTCCAGAAGCGGAGGCGAAGTCATCGGAGCACCGTTCTCATCTCTTGAAAGAATCGAAGCCAAATCAAAACGGAAACCGTCAATATGATAATCAGAAACCCAATAACGCAGGCAATCCAAAATACAATTACGAACCACTGCATTATTACAGTTCATGGTATTGCCGCACCCGCTGAAATTATAATAATATCCCTCCGGTGTCAGCAAATAATACGTTCTGTTATCAATACCACGATAAGAAATATAAGGTCCTTGTTCATTTCCTTCTGCCGTATGATTAAATACCACATCAAGAATGACTTCAATACCAGCTTTATGCAGCTGCTTGACCATATTTTTCAGTTCTTCTGCTGCAAGCCCGAACGGGGCAGAAGCAGCATATCCAGCCTTAGGTGCATAGAAATTTACTGTAGAATACCCCCAGTAATTATAAAGCCGTTCGCCGTTATTTTCTCTGCTGTTTTCAAATTCATCAAATTCAAAAATTGGCAAAAGCTCTACACAATTGACACCTAATTCTTTCAGATAGGGAATTTTTTCAAGAAGCCCTGCAAATGTTCCCTTATATTTGACATTACTGGAAGCATCCCGTGTAAAACTGCGGACATGCATTTCATAAATAATCAAATCATTCATGGGAATTTCCAGAGGCTTGTCCCCTTCCCAGTCATAGTCTTCAGGAATTACTCGTCCACGGTGCTGGAATGTATTGGAATAATCAGGCACTTCTCCCCATGTATCCCGGCCGCTGACCAGTTTTGCATAAGGGTCAAGCAAAATTTTGGTTTTATCAAACCAGTAGCCTTCCTGTGGGGCATATTTTCCGTCAAACCGGTAGCCATACTCTAAATTTTCATAATCCAGACCATAGACAATCATAGAAAATACATTACCAATCCGAAATTCTTCCGGAAATGGAATCACTGCAAAAGGTTCTGCTTCTCCGTTGTGATACAGAAGCAATTCACATGCTTCTGCATCTTTGGAAAAGATAGAAAAATTAATTGCATCGTTGCTGATGATACTTGCACCAAACGGCCTGACTCTGCCGCAGCGATATTTAATTCCATTTAATTCATGTGTGGGGCAATCGTCAATTCTAATCATAATCTCACCGCCAGTTATTTTTCAGTTGGAACGAGTGTTACTTTAATTTTAGGTGCTTCATTTGTTGCAGGAATGGTAACAGTCAGATTTTCTGCATCAAATTTATTCCATTCGCTGCCATTTACAGTTACTTTTGCAATTTTTACTGAACCCTTCGGCAGAATATCCGGTGCAACATAGAGAATATCATCACGGAATGCACCCGGCTGCGGCTTGAAATAAAGGTCAAGCGGCTTTTTGGTGGAAAGCAGATTCAGATATACAGCAGAAAGATAGCAAAGCTCTACAGAATGAT
Organism: uncultured Ruminococcus sp.; assembly: GCA_902796255.1. Taxonomy (GTDB): domain Bacteria; phylum Bacillota; class Clostridia; order Oscillospirales; family Ruminococcaceae; genus UBA3855. Next base: position 4,876 of record CADBOP010000007.1, on the reverse strand, counting down.
AAGCACTCATAGAATGGCTGCCCTTCATACGTTCTGTACCTAACAGATATGGCAGGCCGTTATTGAGTACATTGAAATAAACTGCACCGTCATCATGGTCTAAGAAGAATGTATTATAGAAAGCGGCAGATTCTCTTGCATATTTCTGATATTCTTCTTTTCCGAGGATTCCGTACAGAATCTGGTAAGCTAAAATACCCTGTTCCTGCTGCCACCAAGCTTTTCTGTCATGCCATGCGAAACGGTGGAAGTTTTCGCCGTCCATGGTTTTTCTTTCCATGACATCATACCAGCCGAAACGCTGGATATCCATACCGACTTCCGGCATTTTGGAAGCGATAGTTTCTGCAAATTCAACATATTCTTTTTTGGGTGCATAGCTGTTGACGCGCATTAAGTTCCATGCGATTTTCAGGTTATGGCCGACAACGCCACGGTTCTGCTGCCAGCCCCAGTGATAGTCATGAGACCAGTCATCATTGAACTTTTCCTGTACAAAAGGACTGTTCTGATAATCCTGAAAATGTTCTGTAATCGTATCTGCGGTTTCTTCCAAGAAGTCCCAGTATTTCTTTTCATTTGTTGCAAGGCAGAGATTAATCAGATAAGCCGGTGCATGGTCACCAACAGAATTCCAGTTCTTTTTGCCTTTATTGCCGCCTAAGGAATCAGCCAGCGGGTCCATAAAAATGGGGTCAATATGGGAATAATAGCCGCCACGTTCATTATCACGGAAGTGCTTGAACAAATCAACAGTCATTTTAATATCACGATATACAGACGGATTACCTGTAATTCTGTAAGTCTGTGTCAGACCAGCCAGTGCATAAATCTGCTCATACATCGGGATTGCATCATAGTCATCGCCAAATTCAGAAGCGAATACTTTATGTTCTCTGCCATCCTTGACATCAATTCCATGATACCAGTAAACGATATTTTCATCTGTATCATAAAATTTCAGATGTTCCTGCATATAGGCACAGCCTTTTTCTGCTGCTTCCAGAAATCTTTCTTCACCGGTCAGCATAAAAGCGGAAGCCATACCGTAAATCATTCTGGAAATTGTATCTGTTTCCTGTCTGTAAGTATTGTCATTCCGCTCACCTGTCAGCATAAGAGAAGTTCTGTAATTATCATAATTAATATCTCCGTCAGGGAACTGTGCTCTCAGGAAGAAATCGCAAATTTCCTGCGACTGTTTTGCCCACCAGTCTGCTTCTTCAAAGCGGAAGTCATCTTTGGTTTTACCAGGGAAGTCGATACATTTTGCTTCAAACACATAATCATCCTTGTCCTCACCGTTAGGATAAAAAATACCATACACGAAGAGCATCTGTCCGGGCTTGAGCAGAGTTTTAATCATAGCAGTAGCATCAGAATAAGGCGAACCAAGATTCCGGAGCAATCTTGCATATAAATTGCTGCCAAGGATAACAGAAAAATCTCTGCCATCAGAAGTTGTCATAGTAAATGTTTCTCCGCCGTCATACTCTTTTACATAACCAGAAATGAGGTCAGAGAACTCAAGGTTTTGAATTTTCAAGGTATAGTTCCTCCCATCAAAATTTTATTTCTGATATTTATCAGAATTTTTTCCGCATATACAGAATATTTTTACCTTCTTCATATGCATATTGGTATTCAATTTCATCTACAATATTTTTGACCATAAAGATACCATAGCCACCAATAGTCATTTCGTCTGCTATTCCAATTACAGGGTCGTCATTTTCTAAGGGGTTATATGGAATGCCTTTATCAGAAAAAGTAAGATAAAGATAATTTTCGCACAGTCCGCAAATGACATTCACGGGCTGTTCTGCTGCATCAGGAGGATATGCATAAGAAGCAATATTACTAAAAATCTCCTCTACTACAATATCCATCTGATGACATACTTTTGCCGGAACACCGAACGAAACAAATGCATCTTTTACAAATTCTGAAATTTCCGGAAGCAATGCTAAATTTGCGGTTGTATGCAATTCTCTGCTTTTTTCAAAATTGGTATTCATAAATTTCTCCTTAACAAATTATATTAGAATCAAGGATAGCTGCAGCTACTAATTTTATGAAAATTGATGGTAGATTCTAAATTTTTTATTAGAATCTTATCACTAATGAACAATCATATTATATCATCTTTTTTTTAATTTGTCAATATTTATTTTTATGCTATTTGCAAAATCTATAGCCAAAATATACTATTTGTGATATTTTAAAAAATAAATTTTTTGAAATATGCCAATATTTCGCTTATTTTTTATTTATGAATAATTTGTAAATTTCATTTCATATTTTATTCACACGGCAGATATTTTTGTTTATTTTCTATGAATACGGGCAGTATCAAACTTATCTGACCTGATGCGTTCTCTTATCGGGTAGCCGACAGGGATGAGTGAAAACGGGTGCAGATTGTCAGGAATCTGCAATATTTTTTCTACATACTGCATACGGTCTTCATATGGATATACTGCAAGAAATACACCGCCGAGATGCAGTTCCGCTGCTTCCAGAAGAATATTTTCCGCAGCCATAGCCATGTCAATTGTTGTCAGTTCCGGATATACCAGATGTTCTGAACGGCAGCAGGGAACAATCACAGCAGGAGCATTTTTAGTAAAAATGGAATACCGGCTGGTATGGGAAAGCTGGTCTAATATTTCAGGGTCTGTGACAATATAAAATTCCCAAGGTTTCTGATTTCCGCCGGACGGTGCAGTCATTGCTGCCTGTATAATTTTATTCAGTTTTTCTTCCTCAACGGGGATATCCTGAAATTTTCTGACACTGGTACGCTTAAAAATTGCATTCATTTTTTATAAATCTCCTTTTATTATTATTTTTTAATATATTATAAAAAATCATTCAATTTCAAGGATTTCAGTAAAGCCGGTAACTTCAAAAATTTCCATAATACTGCTGCTCACATGAATAATTTTTACACTGCCCCGAGTACTCATAGCCTTCTGTGCCAGAAGCAGCACACGCAGACCAGCAGAAGAAATATACTCTACTTGGGCAAAATCGAATTTCAGTTCTGTAATACCATCATAACTGCCTTTCAGTTCCTTTTCCAGTACGGGTGCAGTTGTGGTATCTACTCTGCCGATAATCTCGACAGTAAGTGTGGTATTTTCTTTCACTTTGTTAATATTCATAATCATGTTCCTTTCAAAAAAAATATTTTTATGCATAGTGTTCATTTACGTGACAACTATATTATAGCACATCAGATAAAATAAATCAACTGCCATAGTTTAAAAAATCATAGTGTATTTTCGCCAAAACGGCGGATAAAAATTCAGCATTGATATTATAAACCAAGAAATGCAGAGGAAGTTTCCTCTGCATTTCTGTTTTAGATATTTAATATTCATACATAAACATCAGTAGTATACATAAAGAAATTGTTATCTGCTGTAACAGATTTATCAGCTGTCAGAGCAATATGCCATTCTGCCATATCACATGTGCAGACTTCCGGCATAATTCTTACAATCCCGATATTACCTTTGTTGTCCCATTCGTTATAGTGATACCTCGAAACGGCGAAGCGATAAGAACCGCTTTCGGCTGTGATAACAGCCAGTACAAGATTATGCTTCTCGAAAAATGCTTCATCATATCCGTCAGCGATACACAGGTCATAAAGCGAAGTACTGCCAAACATACCTCCGGTTCTGTTTCCGGTTACCTGATTTTCTTCTGTATAATGTTTCAGTTCCTCCAGAGAAGTAATCACAACCGGATTGATTTCTTTTTCATAATTCTGTGTTCCGCTGTTTGTTCTGTAATAATGCTCGCCGAAATCATCTGTAATATTAATTTTTATATTTCCGGTATATTCAACAGACTTATCTGTTTCAATCACTAAATGTCTGCTGAGTTCTTCTGCATTCAGGTCATCGCTTGTTTTGGTACGAAGAATCTGGAATGTCCAGTCTTCCTCCTGAAAACATCCTGTTACATAATGCTGATAGCTGCTGCTGTTTTCATGTAATGCGACAAGAAGCAGGTCACGGGAATCAAAATAAGTTTCCGGATATAATTTCTCAATCTGATTCCAGAAATCATCATCACAATAATTCCGGAGTTCTTCACGGGATTTGATGACCGTTGTTTCCGGTTCTGTATTTTGATAATATTCTGCACTGGTATTAAAAGACCTGATATTTTTCAGATTAATATTTTCACCGTCCGTAAAAATCAGCCGGAAAGATGCAGCCTGTTCTGCTGATTTATTAGTTTCTATCAGAATCAGACGGGACATCATCGCATCACACATGCCGTTACCAGTGCGGAGAATATTAATATTCCAGTTATTATTTTCATCTGCCTGTATATCTGTGACATAATGATAATACGGCAGTGAGGCTTCTGTAATCCGGACAGCAAGCAAATCATGGGTTTCAAAATACTCGGCCTGATATGTCTGTTTTGTCTCGGCCGGAATCAGTGTATTTTTCTGCAATGCTTCAAGAGAAGAAATCACTTCTGTCTTATTATCATCATCATAGGGATTATACTCGATATCGAAATACTGAATATTCCCGATTTCAACAGGGAGTTTTTCTTCTGTTTTCTGCTGTGTTTCCGGAAATACCTCATTAAGATTAACACGGAAGTCCGTGACACTTTGTGTTTCTTCCTTCAGTACAGGAATCAGAATTATCTTGACTTCTTCAGCATCAGCCATAATTTCCTGCCCTTTGCGGAGAATATCAATATTCCAGTTTCTTGCTGCATCCTGCTGAATTCCCGTTACCTGATATTCGTAGCCAAGATTTCCCGCCCAGACGGTGACAGCGAGCAGATTATGCGTTGTAAAATATTCTTCATCATAACGATACCAGCTTTGTATTTTTTC
>CADBOP010000006.1 GCA_902796255.1 uncultured Ruminococcus sp. | reverse complement strand
CCTATCATAAAGAAAGCTATGAAAAGCTTCATCCCACAGGCCCGAAACATGACTATGCCTATCATACAGAGGCTATGGACAGAGCCATGGAAGGCGGCATTGATGATGTCGGCTTAGGTGTATTATTTGGTCTTGAAATGTATCGCTATGAATTTGCCGGATTGCTCATGCACGCAGAGCATCTTGAAGCTGTACAGGGTGTCGGGCCGCATACTATCAGTGTTCCAAGAATCAAACATGCTGATGATATTGACCCTGCTGCTTTTGACAATTCTATTTCTGATGAAATCTTTGCTAAGATTATTGCATGTATCAGAGTATCTGTGCCCTATACCGGCATGATTATTTCCACCCGTGAATCTGAAAAAGTCCGTGAAATGGCACTGCGTCTGGGCATCTCTCAGATTAGCGGCGGTTCTCGTACTTCTGTCGGCGGTTATACAGAAGAAGAACGTCCGCATGATACAGAACAGTTTGATGTTTCTGACCAGAGAACACTGGACGAAGTTGTAAAATGGCTTATGGAGGGTGATTTCATTCCTTCTTTCTGCACAGCCTGCTACAGAGCCGGCAGAACCGGTGACAGATTTATGCAGCTTTGCAAGTCCCGTCAGATTCTGAACTGCTGCCACCCGAATGCCCTTATGACATTGCAGGAATATCTGGAAGATTATGCTTCTCCGGAAACCAAAACAGTCGGTGAAAAATTAATTCAGGCAGAATTAAACAATATCCCGAACGAAAAAGTACGTACAAAGACAATTGCATATCTTGACAAAATCAAGAATGGCGGCGAACGTGATTTCCGCTTCTGATAAAAAAATTTCCCTCTGTTCAAAGCAGAGGGATTTTTTATTGACAAACTTCAACAATTATGTTATAATGCTCTATGTGAATTATTATATCAGAGAGGGGAAATTTTTAAGAATTATGTTCACAAGAGAAGACACTAAGGCTGTAAAGGGGCTTGCTGTGCTGATGATGCTGTTTCATCATTTAGCCGCCTTTCCGGAAAGAATGCCTCCGGAGTTTGAGGGCTTTCAGTCTTTATGGCCGGATTTTACTGAAAAAAGATATCTGATTATTTTAGGCACAAGCTGCCGGCTCTGCGTAGCAATTTTTTATTTTGTAGGCGGTTATGGCATGTACAAACGCTGGAGTAAAAACAAATATCATCTTGTAACATCAATAGCTGCACTGTATAAGAGCTACTGGAAAGTATTTGCTGTCTTTGTGCCGATTGCCTTTATTTTCTTTCAGCGTAAAGGAGAAGGCTTTCTGCCGAACTATCAGCGTTACGCTGTGACTGACACAAAAGAACTTATCAGCATGATACTGGCTAATTTTCTGGGGCTGACCGACAGCATCAACAGTGAATGGTGGTTTTTAGCAGCCTATTTATGTGTCATGCCGATGGGATTATTATTCTGCATTGTAACAAAGAAAAATAAAAGCTTTACAGTAGATATGTTCTGGGTATTGATAATTGACATTCTTGTGCGGAATGTATTTTCTGATATTCCCAATATTGAAGCTTTTTCCAATCTGGGCGGAAACTTCTTCTATTCGCATTTTCTGAATATGGCAGGAACAAGCCCTTTTTTTGCCGGCATTGTTTTTGCGAAGCATGATAAGCTTGAGTTGTGCAAAAAATATCTGATGCGTTACCGCATCAGCAGCCTGATTGGTTTGTCTGGCTGTCTGGGGGTATTATATGTCCGCAGTTTTATTTTAGGCGAATATATTGAAATTATTCATGCTGCTGCATTTACTGTTTTTGCTTCTGTGCTGCTTGACAGCATCAGACCTGCCAAAAAGCTCATGTGTTTTTTTGGCAGATACAGTACAGAAATGTGGCTGATACATTCATTCTTCTGTTTTCATTTCTGCGAGATGGCAAAGCTGGTATATATTACAAGAAGTGTCTGGGTTGATTTTCTGATTCTGACAGGCCTGACAATCGGAAGTGCATTGCTTCTGGAACAGCTTTATAAACTGCTTTCCAAATTGCAGCCATATATACAGAAAATACTGCTCCGGCCTGTTCCGGAAGAATAATTTCATGATGATAAAAAACAGTCTGCACAGTATGAAATATACTATGCAGACTATTTTTTTATCTCACAGTTGTCTGTGCATCTGTCCGTCCGTCTGTACCGGCATAATAATTATCATTTTCATCTTTTCCGGCACTGGATTCTTTACGGGCCATATCATCAATTGCACTGTTGACATCTCCGGCCATTTCTCTGCCGCCGTCCACTACATCGCTGACGATATCCATACCATCATCTATGACATCACCTGCATCACGGCCAGCCCTGTCATGATTCGGCCTGTCCGGCATCACAACACTTTCACGGGGTGCTGTAGTAACAGCATGGTCATTTCTGGCATATTCGTCATTTCTTCCGCAGGCACAAAGCAGCACTGCCGCACTGACGGGCAACACTGCATATACTATTTTTGATTTCATCATTGTTACAACTCCTTTCATGCATGACTATGAGTTTCACAACTCTGTGATAGTATTACCCTGAAACATGAAATTTATGATATAAATTTGATACTTGCAAATTTTGCTATATTATGTTATAATAAAAAAGCAATTTGAATTATGAAAGGAAGAAAGTAGCTTGAATAAAAAATTTTTATTTCTGCTTGCTGCATTTAGTCTGACACTGTTTACTGCTTGTGAGAAAATGCCTGTGAATGAAAATAATCTTAATATTATGACAATTCCTGCTGAAGATTTTCCGGAGCCGTCAACAGAACCGCCGGTGACAGAGCCTGTTTCAGAAACGAAACCGGAGATTCCGTTTGATTATACTATCTGTTTTACCGGAGATATCAGCATTGAAGATGGTGCATGGACAACACAGAAATGGATTAATAACGGCCGTGATACGTATGCCTGCTTTGATAAAACAATTGTCCAGCACATGCGTGAAGCTGATATTTGTCTTGCAGATAACGAATTTCCCTATACGACAAGGGGCATTCCCACAGAGGGAAAAGACTATATCTACAGAGCCAATCCGGAAAACATTTCCCTCATGGAAGATTTGGGAGTAGATATTCTTGCACTGGCAAATAATCATATGTATGACTATGGGGCACAGGGTCTGCTTGATACACTGGATACTATTGATAACACAGATATGATGCGTGTAGGAGCAGGAAAAAATTTAGAAGAAGCTTCTGAAATCAGATATGTCGAATTAGACGGCCTGACAACGGCATTTATTTCTGGTACTCGTGTTGAATGGGAAGAACTTACCAAAGGGGCAACAGAAACAGAACCGGGGGTATTCCGGACAGTTGACCCTGAATTATTATATCAGCGTGTCCGTGAAGCCCGTGAACAGGCTGATTTAGTAATTGTTTATATTCATTGGGGCATTGAAGGGGTTGAATATCTGGAAGACTATCAGGAGACTGTGGGAAAAGAGTTAATCCGTCAGGGGGCAGATGCTGTTATCGGCAATCATACGCACTGTTTACAGGGCATTGAATTTTATGAGGGAAAGCCGATTGTATATTCACTTGGAAATTTCTGGTTCAATTCCCGTACACAGGACAGTGTACTGGCAGAACTACATGTAACAGGCACACGTTCGGACTATCAGCTGCAATTGCAGTATGTGCCGGCTTTACAGTCAGACTGTACGATTTCTTATATTTCTGACCCTGATTTGCAGTACCAGTATTACAGGCATCTGGAGAGCATTTCCCGTAATATTTCTTTTGACGAGAACGGAATTTGCAGGGAAATCCAGTCTGGTCAGAATGAAGAAGAAAATGACGATGCTGATGCAGACAATAATTATGATTATGATGATTAAAAAAATACTGTCACACCGGATTTTTTCTGATGTGGCAATATTTTTTATTTTTGATATTATCTGATAAAGTTTGTCGGCTGCCATGGTTCTTTTTCCGGCACACCGTATTTTTCTTTTCCGAGTGCAATAGATTTCATTAAAAAGCTCATATTTCTTGCAAGTGTTCTCATAATTTGCAGACCCTCGATATCCTGTTCTGCTTCGCCTTGTACTTTGCCATGAATATTATTCCAGTACTGACTGGAGGCAACCGGCATTCCGGAGATAGTAAAAAATTTATTCAGTTCATCAAAAGTTGCAGAACATCCGCCACGTCTTGCAACGACAACTCCTGCACCGACTTTCATAGTTTTATTAAAATGTGTACTATAGAATAATCTGCTCAGGCAAGCTATCATTGTTGCATTTGCAGAGGCATAATAAACTGGTGTTGCAGCAATCAGGCCGTCAGCTTCTTCAAATTTGGGGGCAAGTTCGTTTACGACATCATCAAATACGCACTTCCCTGTTTTAAAACATGTTCCGCAAGCGATACAGCCCCGAATATCTTTATTACCAATCTGACAGACTTCTGTTTCCACGCCTTCTTCCTGAAATGTTTTCACAAGCTCATTGACTGCAATGCTGGTATTCCCGTTTTTTCTGGGGCTTCCGTTCAGAATCAATACTTTCATGTATCTCTCTCCTTATAATATAAAAATTTTATAATCTTATTTTAGCATATTTACATGAACTTTTCAAGAAAAACTTGTTAATTTAATAATTATAATTAAAATCTCATATTATTATTTTTAAAAAAAATAATAAAATTTTTCAAAAACTACTTGACAAATCCAGATTGATTTGCTATAATTAAATTGTACTCAATCAAATTGAGAAAAATTTAATTAAAAGGAGTTTTTTACTATGAACAGTATTTATGATTTTATTATGAAAGACGTTGACGGCAATATGATTCCCCTTTCTGATTATGCAGGCAAAGTCCTCCTGATTGTCAATACTGCTACAGGCTGTGGGTTTACTCCCCAGTATGAAGGACTTCAGGATTTATATGAAAAATATAAAGAACAGGGTCTTGAAATTCTGGATTTCCCCTGCAATCAGTTCGGCGGTCAAGCCCCCGGTTCAGATGAGGAAATTGTTGATTTCTGTCAGTCCCGCTATGGTGTAACATTCAAGCAGTTCTCCAAAATTGAAGTCAATGGCGAAAATGAAGCCCCTCTTTATACTTTTCTGAAAGACCAGCAGGGCGGAATGCTCGGTAATAAAATCAAATGGAATTTCACAAAATTTTTAGTTGACCGTCAGGGCAAAGTCAAAAGCCGCTATGCACCTGTTGATAAACCTGAAAAATTAGAATCTGCAATAAAGGAGTTGTTATAATATGCAAAACTATGTTTATGAACCAGAAGGCGTATGCCCGATGCAAATTACATTTGATATTGACGGAGATGTGATTCATAATATTCAGTTCATGGGTGGCTGTAACGGTAATCTGAAAGCTATTTCCAAACTCTTGGAAGGCTGGACTGTTGAGCAGATTGAAGAAAAACTCTCTGGCAATACCTGTGGCAGAAGACCCACTTCCTGTGCCGACCAGCTGGCAAAGGCTGTCAGAGCTGCTTATGAGGAATTATCATGACAGAGAAAAATTACGATGTCCTGAAACTGAAAAATCAGCTTTGTTTTCCTCTCTATGCATGTTCAAGACAGATTATTAAAAAATATCATAAATATCTTGATGCTCTGAATCTGACCTATACACAGTATATTGCAATGATGGTTTTCTGGGAAGTAAAAAAAATCAATGTCAAGGAACTCGGCAAGCGGTTATACCTCGATTCCGGCACACTGACTCCCCTGCTGAAAAGCCTTGAGGAAAAAGGCTTTGTCCATCGTTCCCGTTCCAAAGAAGACGAACGTGTACTTCTGGTAGAAATTACCGAATCCGGTGAAGCCCTCAAAGAACAGGCGGCTGATATTCCCGCTAAAATGAACGGTTGTATGAATCTGACACCGGAAGAAGCAGTTACCCTTTATCAATTATT
>CADBOP010000005.1 GCA_902796255.1 uncultured Ruminococcus sp. | reverse complement strand
TGAAGTACAGGCTGATGAGAACAGTACTGCTAAGAATACGATTGGGAAGGTACGTTTGAATCAGGGGGAAAAAGCTGTGCTGACAGCTGAACCGATTGCCAATTATCGTGTGGCTTCTGTATCTGTTGACGGCAGAATCCAGAGTTTTGAAGAAAATGATTATCGCTATTCGCAGGAAATTAATGCAGACCAGAATCATGAGATAGAAATTAAATTTGCCTTGAATCATTATCAGATTACAGGCGGCTATAATACCAGCAATTCCAGTCTTTCGTTCTGTGTTCATGACGGCCGGCCAAATTTTTCTCCGGCAAATTATCTCTATGGTTCTTCTGCTGCTTTTGTCAATTATGGGAAGGCTGTTGTCTGCTGCATGAAAGTTGCACCGAATTATTATATTGAGTCTGTCAAATTTAACAATGTGCCTTATGAATCCCCGTTGCAGCGTGATGCAAATGGGTATTATCTGATTACTCTGGAAAATGTGACAGAAAATATTCATGCTGAAATAAATCTGATTGAACAGAAAGAAGCAAAACTGATTCTTCCGGAATTGCCGGAGGGGACAGCCTGCTATTCTTCTGATGTCACACTGCAATTTCAGGATAACCGGCCTGATTCCGCTGCAAAACTGGTTTCGGGTGAATACTGGGTAGAAGGTTTTGAAAAGCAGCGTTATTCTATGAATCTGGAAACGAAACAGCTTGTGATTCCGGCTGCGGAATATAATAGAAGCAATCTTATCGTTCATGCTGAAGTGACAGACGCTTTCGGACAGGTCACAAGCATTGTCAGTGATACATTCAGCATTAATGCAACACAGCCGCAGGTGGGTGTGCTGATTGACGGAGAAAAATATGATGCTCAGAGAGCTGACCCGTTATATTATCATACTGGCAGAACAGCGGCAATTCTGATTGATGACAGGCGGGATACGCTGCCGTCTCCGGAAATGCTTGTGAAACAATTCCGGATTTTTAAAAATAATCAGGAACTCTCTGATGAAGAAAAATTACAGTTTATTTCCTATCAGCGTGATAACACCCAGCATCTGACTGTAGACGGTCAGGAATTTGACAGAGTACAGGTGGCTTTGCTTTTCACAGAAGAAGCTGAATATGAATGGTCATTCCAGTATGTGAATCTGGCAGGTGTATCTGCTGCGGATATGGCTGTCAATGGCAGTGATGCCTATCATTTTATTATCGATAAAACTGCTCCGGAAGGAAGCATAAAAGTTTCCGGTCAGGAATGGTATCAGACTCTGTTCGAGAAACTGTCATTCGGATTCTATCGTACAGAAGTTTCTGTTACGGCAGAACAGTATGATGCACACCCGAAGTCAATAGAAATTTTCCAAGCCAAAAGCAAAACGCTTATGACATGGGAAGAACTCCAGAAAGTACAGGAATGGACTCCCTATACAGAAGCAGGTTGTCAGCTGGAAAATTCAGAATATTATATCATCTATGCCCGACTCACTGACCAGGCCGGAAACAGGACATATATTTCTTCTAATGGTGTTGTAATTGATGAACCTCAGGAAGACGGAGAATTTACAGTTACTCTTACAGATAAGAATGGTAATCCGTTCAGTGCCGGAGAGAATAAATTCTTTACAGAGGACATTCCTCTGCATGTGAATGTCCGTGAAAACGGCACAGTCACTTCCGGTATTAAAGAAATCAAATACAGACTGGAAGCCGATGGAAGGACAATTCTTGAAGATACAGCCTTTTCTGCTGGTGAAGAAGCTCCGGAATTAAAAGATATTATCACAGAAACCGGCTTTGATATTGTAATTCCCACACAAGGCATGTACTGCACACTGTATATCACTATCACAGACAATGCCGGCAATACTAATCTGGATAAAGACGGAAATCCCTATACACAGTCATTTAATATTGATACTCAGGCTCCGGATGTGACATTCAGCTATCTGGATGCTGACGGAAATACGCTCGAACCCAGAAATGATGCATATTTTAATCAGGATGCTGTTACAGCTGTTGTACGTATTGAAGAGCATAATTTCACAGAAGAAAAATTTAAAGACAGTATCAGAATCAATGAACAGGCTCTTTCTGATTTTATTTATGAAATGCAGCATGATGTGAATTCTGATATCTATGAAGCAAGAATTAAACTGACAGAAGAAGGCAAATATCAGATTGCTGTGAATTGTACTGATACTGCCGGAAATCCTGCTCAGGAACAGACTGAAATCTTTATCGACAGAACACAGCCGACCGGCTGGGCAGATGTCAAAGGAAATGTGCTTGGCTGGCTTCTGGAAAAAATTACCTTCGGTGTATTCAGTAATTCTTCCGTTCATGTAGAAATGGGAGGTATTGACAGAGACAATCTCGGCAGTGACGAAATCGAAAAGATTGAATATTATCTCTGGCAGTCTTCTGCTGTGCAGACTGCTGATGATGAAAATCTTATCAGGACAAAAGAATTTTTGGAAAATCTGCCGGAGGAAAGCTGGATACGCTATGAATCGCCTGTCGAGATTGAAAAAATTCCGGATACAACACAGGCTGTTTATGTCCGTGTGACTGACCTCGCCGGAAACCAGACTTATATTGAATACCAGAAAGAAAAAGAAGCTCTGACAAATTATCATATTTTAGATACTGCTCCGTGTGATATTGCCTTTGCCGTTAACGGCACACCCAGAGCCGAAGATGCAGATATTATTTATAATGATAATCTTGAAATTGATGTAACTGTTACAGACAGAGCACCCTATTCCGGTATTAAAACTGTTGAATACTGGTTTGAAATCAATGGCGAAAAAACAGATGTTTATGCCGGTTCGTATAATGCGGAAGAAAACAGACAGGTGGAAAATTCCGATGAGGCAGAAAGCTGGACAAAGCATATTTCTGTTTCTGTAGATGACAATCCGGAATTTAACAGCAGTGATGTCAAGCTTTGTGTCAAAGCGACAGATTATATGAATACAGAAACAGAAGTGAAAAAACTCTCTCTGGATATCGATACCACTGCCCCGACTGTCGAAATCAGTTTTAATAACAATAACGGCCAGCAAGACCCTGCCAGCACCGAAGGTGTGAAACGCTGGTATTATCATGACGACAGAACGGCAGTGATTACATTCACAGAAAGAAGCAATCACTTCAGCAGACAAACCGCTGTCAATGGCCTGTATTTTCAGGATATTGTTTTTGAATATGATAACCCCTCCGGTATCAGCGTGAATGCTGTCACATGGGAAGATATTCCCGACCCTGAAAACCCTGATAACGACAAGCATATCATGAGGCTGGATTTCAACAAAGAAGCAAATTATATTTTTGAAGTCAAGAATTTCGCTGACAATGCCGGCAATGTTGCTGAAATCAAAACTGCGGAAGGCACAACAGGTTATCCGAATTTTACTGTTGACAGAACTGCCCCTGAAGGTTATGTAATAGCAGAATCTGAAGAAGGCCGTGAGGAACTCTGGCGTGAAATCGTTGACCCTCTGCATTTCGGCTTCTGGTCAAAATCCAGAATTTCCCTGACATGCGGCAGTGGTGACTATACTTCGCATGGCACAATACGACAGGAATATTATCAGTCTACTTCGACTGTCGCTCTGACAGAAGACCAGCTCCGGAATGTGACAAACTGGTCAGATTTCGGCCGTCTGGACCTTACTTCCAATGGATATTGCACAGTTTATGTCAAGCTGACTGACCTTGCCGGAAATACTTCTTATCTTAGCACAGACGCTCTGATTGTAGATGATTCTGCTCCTTATGATGAAATGCTTCCTCCGGATATTTCTATGACACCACAGCAGGCAGAAAGCGGCATTTACAGCGGTGATGTTTCTGTAGATGTTACAGTTGACGAACCTCTGGTAAATGATGCTTATTCCGGTCTGAAGAATGTCACTTACAGAATTATTACTGATGGTGTGGAAACAGAAAGCGGTACACTGTATACATTTGATAAAGTCGCTCCGTCACATGAGGAATTGCAGAAAACATGGCAGGGGAATATTACTGTCAGCAGTGAAAACAATAATTCCGATAACGTAGTAGTAGAAATTTATGCAGAAGATAATGCCCGGAATGCCTCTGTACAGTATCTGAATCTGAGCATCGATGCTACTCCGCCTCAGATTGCAGTTTCATTTGACAATAACAGCCCGAAGAATGAATTGTTCCGTGGGCGTACTGCAAGAATCAATATCACTGAACGGAATTTCAGTCAGGATTATGTAGACCTGAAAGTATCTCACAACGGAGCAGAATATAAGCCTGCTGTCGTATGGAGACAAAATGGCTCTGTATGGAGTGCAGATGTACCGTTCTCAAGTGATGGTGACTATACATTCAGTATCGGCTGTACTGACCTTGCCGCTAATGCAAATGAAGAAGTACAGTTCGCAGCAGGTACAGTTTCACCCTCGGCATTTAAAATCGATGCAACCGCACCTCAGATTAATGTCATATTTAATGACACAGATGAAGAACCGAAAGATAATTACTATAAGGCTGCCCGTACTGCTGTCATCACAATTGACGAAGCGAATTTTAATCCTGAAGAAGCGGCTGCTGGTATTATGGTCAAAGGTGAAAATGACGGACAGAATATTCCGGTTTCTATCAGCAAATGGAGTGATGACGGCACAAAACATACTGCTCAGGTGGCATTTAATCAGGATGCAAAATATGCTTTCTCTGTTTCTTATGCAGATATGGCCGGAAATGCTGGTTCTGGTATGAATACGGATTTCTATATTGATACTGTTGACCCCGAAGCCTCTGTGACAATCAACGGCGATACCTCTTTCAGTGCTTACGGAAGAGATGCAGAAGTTATGCCAATAATTCGCTATCAGGACACTAATCTGGATGCCGGAAAAGTCGAATTTTCCATGACAGGTACAAAAGTTACTGTATCAGAACCGGAATTTAAAGACGATACAGTTTCTTTCACACTGACTTCACAGGATGCGGACAATCACCCTGTGACAAAAATCTGGACAGGTAAAATCGAAGATATTACAGGGGCATCTGGTAAATCATACGGTAAAACTATCACGCTTGACGATTTTCCGTCAGACCCTGAAAATGAAAATGATAAAATCTTTGATGATATCTATACGATTCATTTAGCTGCGGAAGATAAGGCCGGCAGAGCCTCTAACGGCGGAAATGATGAGAAAAATGACCATGCTTTTTCTGTCAACCGTTTCGGCTCGACTTATCATATTCTTGAAGATACTAAGAAAGTACTCGGAACTTATATGCAGGATGCAAAAGAAATTGTAGTTTCTGAAATTAATCCGAATGCTCTGAAAGAATATTCAGTGACAGTATATAAAAATTCTGAAAAAATGCAGCTCGAAAAGGGCAAGGACTATGATGTCGACACAACAGGAGAAGAAAAAGAATGGCATGAATATACCTATCGTATTCACAAAGATGTATTTGAAGATGACGGCTCTTATGATATCTGGTTCAAATCTGTGGACAAGGCAGGAAATGCCTCCAGTAATGCACAGGATGAAAAAGACAGTGCGATTAAATTTATCGTAGATAAGACACCACCGACTGCCTATGCTACAAATCTTGAAAAAAGTCATTCATATTATATTGACGAAAACAAGCTTTCTGTTATTATCATGGCAAAAGATGAACTGAAACTCACAGATGTCAAGGCTGTTCTGGACAACGGCTCACAGGAATGGCACTGGAGCGAACAGGAAATTGAAACCGACTATGCAGATGGTGAATTTGTTGTTGATGTAGAGGCAGAACCATTATTCTCCAGCAAATCACATGAACTGAAAGTCATCTGCAAAGATGCTTCCGGCAGAGAAAGCGAACTGATAATTGATAATTTCAGAGTTATTGTAAATGACCCGAACCGCTGGCTGTATGTTGGTCTTGGCGGAGTCGGTGCAATAACAGTCGCAGCCGTGATTGCAGTTGTCAGAAGAAAGAAAAAAGCAAACGCAGGAAATTAAATCTATTCCAGCCGTTCTCCGGAAGGAGAACGGTTTTTTATAAAATTACTTGCTATTTTTTCTGTTTTGTGTTATGATAATATGAGTAAGTCAAGAAAGGAATCTGAGATAGACTATGAAATCAAGAAAAAAAAGCAGAAATTCATTTTTTATGTTATTATTATTTCTGTTACTGCTCTGCGTGATTGCCGGAATATTGCTGATTTGGAGAAAGAAAAATATAGAAACAGCTCCTGTTCAGCATCTGGAAACAGAGTTATATTCTGAAACAGAATTAGAAACAGAAACTGAAACAGAAACACAAACAGAAACACAAACGGAAACAGAATCAGAAGCTGAAACAGAAACTGAATCAGAAACGCTTCCGGCTGGTACAGTCACGGATATGACACTGAGCTTTTATCATGTGTTTCTGCATGTCTCTGATAATGCTGTCATGCCTGTTGTACGGATGAATCCTCCGGATGCTCTGAATTTGTCAGAAGTCTGGGTTTCTTCTGACAACAATATTGCTTCTGTTGATGAAAACGGCCATATCACACCCGTCAGTGCCGGAGAATGCCGTATCACGGCAATTTCTGTCAGTAACCCCAATGTTTCGGCAGAAATACAGGTCAGAATCCTCCCTGATGAAGAGCCCCTCCCAGACCCGCAGACAGTCAGCTGTTCCGGTTCGCCCCGTGATGATATTTATGTTATCGGCGGTGTTACTTATGTCAATGGTATCATGATAGTAAATAAAACTTATCCGCTTCCGGCAGATTATAACCCGCAGGGAATGACGCCTGTCACAAAAGAAGCCTTTTCCCAGCTTTGTCAGGCTGCTCAGGATGAAGCCGGACTGTATCTTTTTTCACATTCTGATTTCAGGTCTTATGAAACACAGGTGTATCTATATCAGGAATATGCAGACCAGTACGGCAGTGAAGCGGCGGATACGTTTTCAGCCAGAGCAGGCTATTCTGAACATCAGACTGGTATGGTGATTGATGTCAACTGGCCGGGGGATGCTTTCAACGATACACCAGAGGCCGTCTGGCTGGAACAGAACTGTGCAAGATTTGGCTTTATTATTCGTTTTCCCAGAGAAAAAGAATCTCTGACGGGATATAAATACGAATCATGGCATATCCGTTATGTGGGTCAGGAAGTCGCTCAGGAAATTATGCAGAATAAGCTGTGTCTGGAAGAATATCTGCATGTGACATCAGAATATCCGTAAACAAAAAAGCCCCCTGTCATGCAGGGAGCTTTTTTAATACTGTACTTAATTTCTGATAATTGACTAATATGCCATCATCCGGATGCAGAGAAAGACCATCAGAAAAAACAGCTAATTTTTTATCATAGTTTTCCAGTTCTGTCAGGATTGCTTTATCTTGTTTTTGTATACGATAAGAACCGGATTCTGTGAATTTCTGCTGATAAAAATTCTGTACTGCCGGAAGGTAATTTTTCCGGAGTATTTCCGGAATATCAGGTTTCCAGCGGTGTATATAGACAAGAGCCTGAAAAGCATGTTTCTTTCCGGAATCGAACTGCCAGTAAACCGGTCTTTTGTGATATAGCCGGTAATGCTCGGCAGAAAATTCTTTCTGAAAATAAGTTTCCAGTGTCATGCCAAGCGTTTCTGTAATAAAATCCAGATTTTCCGTGAGCGTATCTTCTCCATATGCCTGTACAAGAAATTCCCGTATTTTAGCAGAAAGACAATTTTCGGGAAAAATTTGTTCTGATAATATAAGAATATTATCTGCCACAGGCTGAATTTTATGATAATATTCCGGATGATATTCCCCTCCGGCATAACACAGCCCCTCACGGTCAAGTGAATATCGGCCGAAAATACACCCCACAGCATAATTTAACAACGATTTGATTTCTTTTTGCCTTTCAGGCTTACGGATGGATAAACTCTGTTCAGAAACATCTGGTTTTAAAATGCCCTGCATCTGATAGGCAGAAATAAAAATCTGATTTAATTCTTCTTCATTGGCTTTGAGTTTCTGCCGGCGGCTTTCACATTCCCGTTCCCATGCCTGATATTTGTCAGATAATAAAATACCCATACTTATACCCATTTCTGCATGAAAGCAAAATACATGGTTTCATCATTGATTTTTTTGACAATGCCGGCAATCACAAGATGAAACAGAAAAATAATACCTAATCTGCGGAACAGCTCTGTATCTAAAGCCTGACAGGCATAGGCCAGATACAGGAGAAACCAGCCCGAACAGGTCACCTCCAGAGCCATGCCCTTGCCAAATCCCCAGTAAGCATAGAGTGTCGAGCCGAACGGCTTCATCAATGGCATCGCTATCCACCAGAACAGGGAGGTAGCCAGAAAGACTTCAGTTAAGCTTGCATACCATGCCAGCCCCATGACAATACCAGAAAAAAACAGGCGGCTCACAAGGGAAAATCTGGTTTTATTTTTATCTTCGCCATAGACCAACGGCAGAATAAAGCCATTTTCCCATTTTTGTTTCATTACCGCATAATCTGCTGATAATACGCTAATCAGCATACCAAATACCTGAATCAGAATCACCAGATTGCCAGTATTCAGATATTTTGTCAGATTTTCCGGAATCTGCCCTTCCGCAAGAGGAATCATGTTCAGGGTCGGTGTGATGTTGGTATACATGAAAATGCCGTAAATCAGCACCATCAGACAACCTACAGGTTTCAGAGCCTTTCCCAGATACCCTCCAATCTGAAGCAGAATCATATCTGTGATGAAAAAAATATAAATTCCGAAAGCTGTTGCCCAGAATACAAACTGTACAGAAACATTTCCAAAAGCTTCCTTGTGAAGCAGACATACCCAGAAACCGGCAAAATATAAAATAATCGAAATCGCTGAAGTAAAAATTCTGCGGAAAATATCTGCTTTATAATTCGATTCAGCAAAGCGTTTCCGAAGCCGAAGAATGCTCGCACCAAGGTCATTTTCCTGTGCAGCCTGAAAATTCAGGTCTTTATGCTTCACAGCCGTTTGGGAAACACCTAAGAAATTTTCATCTTCCAGTTTTTCCAGACGGCGGAAAAGTTCTTTTCCAATATGATGCACCTGTTTTTCATAGCGTTCGAGATTTCTGCTGTAAATCCAGCGGTAAATGCTGTACATCTGTGAGAAAATGATAAGCCCCGTCAGAAACCGGCATAATTCTAAAATTTCCGGTTTCAGTGTGAAATCCGGCAAAAGTCCGCCCAGATAAGGAAACCCTAAAAACAATAACAGTCCGGCAAGGAGAAGAAAAATAATATTTCCGGTAAGCTGTCGGACTGTACCTTTTCTGTACAGAACATTTGTTGCAAGCATCTGTTTATAATCCTGATAAAGCTGTAATCTGATTGTCGTCAGACGGCCTTCCAGCATAGCAAAAGCCGTTTCGAGCGGTTTCAGATTTGCAATTTGTTTTGTAATCATGAAAACTCCTAAAAAAATTAGATATTTAGATAATATTTGAATCCTATCGGAACAGTACGGCCTAAGAAAGAAAGTCCCCATTCCGCACTAAGCAGATTCGAGGTAATGCAGTCATTCTCCGTCAGACAGCTCAGTCCTAAAGCAGACATGAAATAATTATTTTCATAATATTTCTGAAATTCTCCGGCCAGAGCTTCAAGCTGGGCAAAGCTTTCACGCTGTTTCTGAATCGGAGCAGTATCATCTATATGAACCAACAGGATTTCTGCCTGTAATTTTTTACAATAATTTCCAAAAAACAGATATAAATCCAGATTCTGCTGTAACCAGTACAGATAGGATTCCGTCCCGAAATTGTGATAATATTTCCGAACAGTCAGAACGGTTTCTCCTGTACAGTTTTTCTCAAAGAAGGTCAGAAGCAGATAGAATCTTTTGGCAAGCGTTTCATACTGTGCGGAGTATAATAAAATATGCACAGCATCTTCATATCCCCACATACAAAGAACCGCCATGAATTTTGCATCTTCCACAAGAAGACAGCGGCGGGCTGTATCTTCCTGATATAATGCATTTCTGTGAGATAATAATTGCAATACAAATTCATTCAGATTTCCGGCTTTCCGGAATGTCACAGGCTGTCCCTGTTCCAGTGAAAAAAATGTCAGCCAGTAAAAAGCAGTATCTTGTGAGAAAACATCTCCTGTCAGAAATAAATTCCGGACAGATTTTAAAATTTCTGCAACAGCTTCCTGCCTGTCGGGCTGATGGGCATACCATTCGGAAAGCAAATCCAGTTCAAGCAGTTTTTCAACTGATTCTGAACGACTTTCATACAGAAACATACTCCGGATATGCTCGGCAATTTCTTTCAGAGAAGTAAAGCGGTCAGTATTCCAGCACAGGTATTTGTAATCCTGAAAATACAGAATTGTCTTGACTAAGCCTATTTTTTTCCAGTCCTGTGAAGAAATATCGCCTTTCGGATAGTGAGCGTATTTTTTCATAATGCCGTCTAAAAAGCGGGTGGCTTCAAATTCCTGCAATCCCATGAAATCTTTCAGAAAGCCGTTATAAATAACGGTCTCAGCTTTGTCCCAGTTGCGGAACAATAAATTTCCGACTTCGTTCTTATCCCAGCATTCTTCACCGAACAGCCGGAGAGGTTCTGTAAATACACCGGAATCCGGCATATCTACTTCACGGGTCAGAGACTTGTCACCAGCTAACCAGCGGCTGACTTTGGCATAGTCGAACCGCTTTGAGGGGGCATACTGCAATAAGCCACGGATTAACACTTCAAAAAATTTATCTTCTTTCCGGATTTCATCAAAACCATAAAAAGTATTATTCATCATTGCAAAATTAATCTGATTTCTTTGTTCTTCCGCTCCGAATATCTGTGTACGGCGGAGAATCCCTGCATACATCATTTCCCCTGTATAGAGTGTCCAGAGTGTCTGCCCCAAAGAATAATAATCAGAAGCAGTAATTGCTGACTGTGACATCAGCTCCGGAGCATAATAGCCAAGTGTTCCTGTTTTGAATTTATCCGAAGCAAAGCCGTCTTCACGAAGACGGCAGGTAATTCCGAAATCTCCCAGAACAACCTGATTCTGATAAAAATATAAATTATCCGGCTTCACATCCCTGTGCAGAAAACCGTTCTGATGCAGAAGATGCAAAGCCCTGTTCACGGCCGGTATGACTTTTTCCTGCAAATCCTGCATGGTAAAAAGGCCAGCTCCCCGACTAAGGTCGCCTGCTTCACAGTAAGGGTAAAATTCAATGTAATATTCTTGATTCTGAATTTCAATTTCTCCGTAATCAATCAAAGGCAGGAGATGAGAATCGGCTTTCCGGCTGTACTGGTTCAGAAAGGCAATTACCTGATTTCTGGTTTCCCGCCGTTCTGGTTCACTGTGAGGGGTGAGTGCTTTCAGAATTTTTGCAATATAAACCTGAATGGAATCATCTGTCGGATAAGCTTTGAAAATCTGGGATTCTCCGGAATTTTTACTAATCATTTCAGAAGCCTTGACAAGAAATTCCGTGCCGTTTTGTCCGGTAAAATAGATATCTTCTGAAAGAAGCACTTCCGGAGTCTGTTTCTGAAACATAGCCTGACTCTGCGGAACGGTCGGAATCCGGCCGGAATCCTGCGGAATTGTGGGAATGCGTTCCGTTTCCAAATTATTCACCATCCTTTTTCTGAATCAGGATAACGCTCATGTTATCAGAAGAATCAAGCTGAATCGCTGTTTCTTTGAGTATCATGCACGCCCGGAACAGATTTTTCTGATGACATCTGAGAATCTGTTCAAGCTGGTTTCTGGTCATGACATCAGAAATGCCGTCTGAACAAAGCATGAGAATATCGTTATTTTGAAAATCTGATTCTATAATTCTCGGACAGAGTACTTCTTCATGGCCGATGCATTTAAAAATAACATTTTTTTTCGGGTGATGCATAGCTTCTTCCTGTGTGATTTGGCCGGAGTCGAGTAAATCCTGTACCAGTGAATGGTCTTTGGAAAGCTGTTCAAGGCGATTTTCCCGAAAGCGGTAAACACGGCTGTCACCGGCATTAAAGACAAAAAGTTTTCCGGAATCGGCATAGATGCCGGCCACAGTAGTCCGCATACCGTTGGGCAGGCCGAAATCATTCTGAGCATTTATAACAGCCTGATTGACATTTTCGAGCATCAGGCGGATATCTTTTCGGTTCAGGCCGGATTGATTATACTGGCTCAGAAATTCGGCTGAAATCTGTGCAGCCCGAAAGCCGTCCTGCATTCCGCCGACACCGTCAAACACGGCGGAAATATAATAATTTTCTGTCTGTCCCTGTATTGTTCCATAGCCTGTAAATTCTGTTCCGCACAGAATCCGGTCATCGTTTTTGGGTTCATAAATGCCGTTATCTGACACACCAGCATAATTCCACATGATTCTGACTCCTTTCCGGTTATTTTCTGAGAAATTCCAGTTTCTGATTCAGCATAAATGCCTGAATGCTGTCACCTTCCTGACAATCGGCCTGAAAAATAAAATCTGCTAACGGGTTAATATATTCTGTTTCAAGCAGATTGCCGATACCCCGTCCGCCCATTTCAAGCACTTCAGGTTCACGGGATTTTTCAAAATAATATTTTATTACAGATTCTTCACAGGAAACTGTAATTTTATTTTGTTTTTTAATTTTGTCATGAATCAGATTTATCTGTCTGCGGAGAATGGCTTCTGCTGAATCCGGACGGATAAAATCATAGATAATAATATTATTGCCGATTCGGTTTAATACTTCCGGTTTGAAATGATTTTTAATTGCCTGTAGAATTTTCGGACGGATAACAGAATATTCTTCGTCTGGAGATACCAGCTGTTCACGGCAGGAACAGCCTGCACTGTCAGTATACTGCCGGACAATGCCTAAATTGCTTGTGAAGATAATCAGAGTTTCAGAAAAATAGACAGTATTTCCCTGACCGTCTGTCATACGGCCGTCTTCGAGAATTTGCAGAAATTTGTCCATAATGCTCGGATGTGCTTTTTCAATTTCATCAAATAATAAAATACTGAAAGGCTTCTGCTTTACAGCATTTGTGAGCTGTCCGCCTGCTTCATAGCCGATATATCCGGGAGGTGCACCGAATAATTTCTGGTCAGAATGTGATTCTGAAAATTCACTCATATCAAAACGGATACAGTTATTTTCATCACCGAATAGCTGTTCAGAAAGAGCTTTTGCCAGTTCGGTTTTCCCTGTTCCTGTTGGGCCGGCAAAAAATAATACACCTCTGGGTTTGTTCTGTCCGGTCGAGTGCTGTAAACCTGATAATCCTGCCACAGCCCTCCGGATAACAGTCACGGTTCTGGAAACTGCTTCTTTCTGACCAATGACACGCTGATTTAAAACTTCTTCCAGATTCTGGATTCTTGATTTTTCTATCATATGCCACATGTTTTCTACAATGCCGTATTTGTAGACGGAAACTGCATCCAGCAGACTGGTATCAGGAGATTTCAGCAGCATTCTGTGATATAGATTCCGGAGTTCTTTGAGTTCCCGATGTTTCAGCCCTTCGGTCATATCCGTGAATTTGTCCTGCAAGACTGCAAGTTCCGGATTTGTCCGGAATTCTGTATATTCTTTCGAGATAAAGACAGTTCTTAATTTTTTATCCGGATTCGGAATGGATATTGTTCTGACGTTCGGATTATTATAATAAAACCATGCCGGCAGGTCATTGAATTTTTCCACAATCATCACGAGCGTATTGAAACAGCCGGTAATTTTGGAAGCGTTCAGGGAAGCAAACAATAAATTCAGGAACATCTTGTTTTCTTCCGGTGCAAGATTGGTCGGAGAGGAGATGTAACGGGAGACAAAATTCATCACAGCAACAAGAGGCCTGTCTCTGTCGGCATCGGCAAGAGCATTCTTGAGAATCAGGGATAATTTTTCAATATCATCTAATTTGCAGGCTTTTTTAAAAATTCTGTCAGAACAGAAAGAAAAAGCGTTTTCCTGCTCTTCTGGTGTGTAAAGCTGTAGCATTTCTTCAATGTTTCCGAACTTATCACCGAATTTGTTATAAATTCCGGTAGCAGGGTCGCAGAACAGAAAGTCATAGCCTGTCTGGGTATCATTTTCGTTGAATAATTTAAATAATGTCATATTCAGGTCAACAAAAGCTTTCGGAGGAGAGGAAAAATCTGTACTGTCATATACAGGGTAAAAATCATTGATATTGCCTTCTATTATAAAAGTGCTCTTGATGCCCTTGAAAGCCATAATTTCCTGTTCCCATTTCGGAATGCTGTATTTCATGTGAAAGATTCCTTTCTGTTATGAATCCCGACAGAAATCAGTGCAGAATCCAGAAAAAAATTCTGAATTTTCCGCCCCTGATGCAGATATGCTTCATAGGCCGGCTGATATTCCGGACGGAAATAATAAATATTCTGATTCAGTGAGCCTTTCAGCACCGCTTCCGGACAGTTCAGAGAAGCGATATATCTGCCGTCAATCAGGACAGAAAGCAAAGCAGTGAATTCTTGAAATGCTGCTTCTGATAAGATTTCCTGTTTCAATTCTTCAAGTGTATAGCCTGTATATACCAGAATATCGCCGGAAATATCCTGAATCAGAGATAATAGATATAATAGTTCCTGATGTTGTTCGAGCGGGTCACCCCCTGTGAAAGTAAGCCCGTCCACAGGCTGATGCTCTGCAATTCTGTGCAGAATTTGGCTAATCTGTTCCGGTGTGTAATTTTTCCGGTTATGAGTGCCCCATAGTTCCGGATTGGCACACTCAGGGCAATGCTTGGTACAGCCTGCTGTCCAGATGACAATTCTGTTTCCGGGGCCGAGACTCTGCACAGGAGATAATATCCGGCTCAGGTACATGATTCCAGAATGGTCAGAAACGAGACTGTTCCAGCCAGATTCAGAATTTTATTGTTCTGTACCGGACAGGCAATATTTCTGGGCAGAAGTTTGCCGTCATAAGAAGTAGGATTCGTCCTGCTGATATGCCAGACAGTCCAGTCACAGTTTTTGTAGAGAAATAAACAGTGCTCTCCGGAGACGGTCAGCATATTGTGTTCACGGAAAAATTCTGCACCATATGTACCATATCGGCCAAGTGTTCCGCTTTTGTCAAGCTCTATCCGGAAACCGGTTTCAAGTTCCTGAAGAATCAGTTTTTTTTCATGATAAAGAGAAAGTACCGGTTTTTTCTTGTTTTTCTGTTTTTGTTCGATATTCCAGATAAAACCATCTACAGGGTGATTGATTTTACAGCCTTCGCAGAAAAAACTTTCTGCATGAGGGTCATAAATCATGGTTCTGGTCTGGGATTCCGGACAGAAAATGTAATATTCAGATTCTGCTTCTGAAAGTGCCGGCTGTGCAGTTAAAAGCGTTGTTCCCACAGGGTTGAGAGGTTCGGCACAGATTTCACAGATTTCGGCATGGTCAGGGTTTGTAAAACCGCATTGTTTACAGAGTATCGGCATAAAAAAATTCAGCTCCTGTACATGATATTTTTCTGCTGTTCCGGTACAGAACGGTTCCGGCCGGAACGTCCGGCAGTATCAGAACGGATTTCTGTCTGGATTTTCTTGTTATATTTTTTATCCGCAGGCAGATATTTTTTCTCTTGCAGAAGAACACCACGAAGTTCAAGTTCTTTGACAATCTGGGGGTGCATCCGGCAGAAAGCACATTGTTCTTCAAAGAGCATATCATTCTGTTCGGGGGTGAGTTCGGTATCGAAACCGATGCCGATAACCCGCATAGTGACTTGATTTTCATCAGAAACAAAGACATTCAGGGCAGTATCCGGACTGACCTGATAGAGATTCTGACCGCTGTCGGTCAGGGGACGGAGAAGTTCTGATTTCATCAAATTATAGCCGTATTTTGTCATGACTTCATCAATCTGACGCTGAATGTAGTTTTTGGCAAGAGATTTTTCCGCCTGTTGCCGGATACGTTCTGTTTCCTGCGTGATGGATTCAGGGGTTTCAAAATCTGAAAATTTTTTGATTTCCTCCTGAGGCATATCAAAGCATTCGTTCTGATATTGCTGGTATAATAAATGCATTTTATGTATCTGCATCCGGATAAGGGCAGAAAGTTTCTGATATTCCTGATAATAGTTTTCTTTATGTTCCGGAGAAGAACGCATTTCAGAAAGCAGTTCCTGCACAGCTTTCCTGTGCAGAGCAGTCATCTCCTGAGAAGCAAGAAAAGCCTGTATTTCCTGTTCGGGATGAAATTCCGGCGTGGGTGCAGGCTGCTGGATTGTATGGAAATGAAAAATTTTCTGTTCAGCCGAAGCAATTCCGGAAGTTTCCAGCCGTATTTTTTCAACAGCGGCTTCCTGTAAAGTTTTTAAATTTTTATCAGATTCAAATTTATGTAACAGGATTTCATAGTCTCTGGAAATTTCAGAAAGATTTGTCATTTCGTTTCCAAAGCTGACTTTCCGGAGCAGAATTTCTGCTTGAGCGAGGTAGGCCGGAGTATTCTGCATACAGGCGATACCGGAGCGGATTTTTTCGGCCAGTGCCAGCCGCTGATTTCTGGCTTGTGCCAGTATCTGCTGATTCTGCTGTTTCAGGACAGCCATATCGACTTTCGGACCACTCAAAACAATTCCCCCTTTTATGATATTTATATTATAGCATATCAGCACAGCTTTGTCAAGAAAGAGCAAATTTTATAAAAATTTGCTGGACAAATGTAAAAATTTATGTTATAATATAAATAATCAAAAAATTTCTTTGAAAAGAGAGGAATTCTTCTTATGAATCTACAGCAATTTGCAGACTATTTCCAGCCTATTACCTGTGTTCTCCGGATAGAACGCTTTCCGGATGGTTCTTACGGTAACATCCGGATTATGTCCGGTAATCAGGCATATATCCGGTTGGCAGAATATGTCACTGAAAATTCATCTCTCAAACCGGTGCATTTTGTACCGGATACACCATATGAAAAATATATTCCGAAAGATTTTAATTTCGAGGAAATGTGCTTTCAGTGTGCTGTAAATAAAAAGCCTCTGCATACGTATATTCATCCGGAGCGGTTTGACTTCTGGCTGAATGTCTTTATGCTGCCCCTGACAAGCAACGAGGAAAATTATTTTTATTGTACTTATACACAGGAGTTTGCCAAACAGGCTGATACAAATATTATCGCAGGCAATATCTCAGCAGAAACTGCTGTTGATGTACTCCGGACATGTATCAAACTCAGGGGAACACAGAATTTTAAGCAGACTATGCAGGAAATTATTCAGGATATTCACGCATTATGCAATTCAAGAAGATGCTGTATTCTGATGACGGATTTTCAGAACCAGACCTGTTCTGTTTTGTGTGAAGCCAAGACGGAACAGAAAAATGTACAGTCTGTAAGGGAATATATTCAGGAAGGATTCTATGATATTGTCAAAACGTGGCCGGATATGGTTGCTGGAAGTACCTGTCTGATTCTTAGAAATGAAAAAGATATGGAATGGGTTCGTGAAAAAAATCCGGTCTGGTATGCTTCACTGATGGAGAAGCATGTCACCAGTATGGTATTATTTCCGCTCAAGTCCGGAGAAGAGACAATCGGTTTTCTGTGGGCAACAAATTTCGATACAGAAAATACTACCCATATTCGGGAAACGCTGGAACTGACAGTTTATTTTATCGGTGCAGAAATCGCCGGCCGGCAGCTTCTCCGGGAATTGGAAGTTCTGAGTTCTATGGATTCCCTCACAGGTGTCTATAACCGGAACAGAATGAATCAGCGGGTAGATACTTTCCTGACAGAGGAGAGCAACGCCGGCTCTCTGGGAATTGTCTTTGCCGACCTCAACGGGCTGAAGACTGTGAATGATAATCAGGGGCATTCTGCCGGAGATGCTCTGCTCCGGAAAGCCGGAAAAATTCTGAAAAAGATTTTCTTTGATTCTGAAATTTATCGTGCCGGCGGTGATGAATTTATGATTCTGATTCAGAATACTACAAAGCAAGAATTGCAGTCCCGTGCAGGCAAGCTCCGGAAACAGAAAAATATCAGCTTTGCTGTCGGTTGTTATTTTGACCCGTCCGGAAAGGAAATCAAACAGGCTATGCGTATTGCTGATAAAAATATGTATCAGGATAAAAGATTATATTATCAGAATCATCCGGAACAAAAACAGCATTAATTATTATTATTATTATTTATTCTTAGCGAACAGGAGTGATTTTACATGAATCAAATCAGAATGAGCGAACAGGATTTATTAGTCAGCTTTGAAACAGCTCTCGAACAGGATTATATTTTTGTATGCTATCAGCCTAAAATTAACCATGCTACCGGACGCATGATTGGTGCAGAAGCACTTATGAGATGGAAAGACCCTGTCAACGGAATGCAGTACCCTTCAGATTTTATTCCGGTACTGGAAAAAAATACTCTTATCCCTAAAGCCGATTTGCACGTTTTTGAAGATGTCTGTAAGTTTCAGAAAAAATGTCTGGATGAAAATATTCCCACTGTGCCGATTTCTTTTAATATGTCCAGATATGATATCTTTCATAGTGACTATGTCGGCAAGATTGAACAAATCCGGCAGAAATATCGGGTTCCTGTCAATCTTCTGCATGTCGAAATTACAGAATCTTCGGCTATCGGCGGAAGTGAACTCGTTTCCAGAGTGCTGAATCATTTACATGTTCTCGGCTATACAGTCGAAATGGATGACTTCGGCAGCGGCTATTCTTCTCTGAATGTTCTGAAAGATTTGGAAGTTGATGTCATTAAATTAGATATGCGTTTCCTGAGCGGCGGCATCGGCGGGCGTAGTGGTATGATTATCAGTTCTGTAATTCAGATGAGCAAGTGGCTGGATACACCTGTCATTGCTGAAGGTGTCGAAACCGAAGAACAGGCCGATTTTATGAAAAGTATCGGCTGTAGTTATATTCAGGGCTATCTGTATTCCAAGCCCCTGCCGGAACAGGAATTTATTGAAAAATTAAAGCATACCCAGCATGAACCTGTTGCAAGGACAATTAATCTGATAGAAAGTATGGATGCCGGAAGATTCTGGAATCCTCAGTCCCTCGAAACACTGATTTTTAATCATTATGTCGGTGGTGCTGCTATTTTTACTTATCAGGACGGAATTCTGAACTTACTGCGAGTCAATCAGAAATATCAGACAGAACTGGGAATGCATATGTGTGAAAAAGAAGTTCTGACTTCTGACCCGTGGGAGAGCTTTGATGAGAATAATAAAAAAATATATCAGAAAACAATTCAGAAAGCTATCCAGACCAGAGAAGAAGAATCCTGTGAAACATGGAGAACAGTTTGCTCTAAAATCTGCGGAGAGGACAGAATCTGCATTCGGACAGATATGCGGATGATTGGCCGTGCCGGTGAAGAATATATTTTCTATGCAATGGTGCGGAATATTACAGCTGAGAAAAAACGTTTTGATGAGCTTGCTGAAAGTGAAAGAAGATTCCGCTTTGCCAGTGAACAGGTGAATGTCTATGCATGGGAATATGAATTTTCTACCAGACAGATGCGTCCGTGTTTCCGTTGTATCCGTGATTTGAACGTGCCGGTGCTGGTAGAAAATTATCCCGAACCGTTATTTGATTCCGGCCTGTTCCCAATGGATTATTATGACATGTATCATGAAATGCTGCGGAAAATCGAAACAGGGGAAGTGGACGAGATTGAAGAAATTATTCCTCTTTCAATTGCAAGGATTCCGTTCCATGTCCGCTATACGCTTGAACGGGATGAAAACGGAAAGCCGCTGAAAGCCTATGGTTCAGCAGCAATGGTAGTAGATAATTCCGAAACTTGAGGAATTTACTAATCATGATTTTATATAATAAAAAATTATTAATATTATTTATTTCTGTCGCTTTTCTGCTGACTGTCCTGCAATGGCTCGACAGGGAAAAATCCTATGATATTGATTTATTAAATCTTAAAGCTTTCTGTAAATTGCAGAAAGCTTTTTTTGTATATATTAAAAAATAAATTGTGAAATGTGCACAAATCCAGAAACTGTCATCTGTGCCAAATCATGATTTTTTTACAAAACTATTGCATTTGCTCCGGAGATGTGCTATAATAATAATATCACATGAGAAAGGTTTG
>CADBOP010000004.1 GCA_902796255.1 uncultured Ruminococcus sp. | reverse complement strand
GGTTTCCATCGATTTGTGCATTATCGGTCATTGTCATGGTGCAATTGTCAGCGAGAATCAGCTTGACATCACCGTTCAGTTGCAGCACTTCCTGATAAGTAATATTGCTGTTGACTACATACCAGCCGGCTTCAAGATAAGTATTGCTTTCTGAACCGCTTTCGAGAGGAATTGCATCGACAGTCTGTTCTGTGCCGTTTTCGTCAAGGTAGGTGACAGAAACAAGAGATTGTGCCGGTTCGGAGTTGGATTCTGTAGATTCACTTTCTGATTCTGACGGAATTTCTGTCGAACCGACTTCAAAATGACCAATATTATCATTATTGCCGGTTAGATACCACATCGTACCATTTGAAATATTGTTGGTAATATCTACAGTTTGATTACCGTTTCCGTTGAAAATAATACCTTCTACATTTGCCGGAATTTCAGCAGAATACACTTGCTGACCAAAATCATTCATTTGGTACTTTTTCATCTCAGTGCCGGGCCAAGTAACTAATTCCTCAATTCTCCAATAGTATATATGGACATCGCCCCAGCCAAAAGTATCAACAAAATATACGGTGATTACATCTGTATTTTCTGACGAAATTTCTGTCGGTTTGCTTGTATTTTCTGACGAAGGTTCTGTCGGGTCGCTTGTATTTTCTGACGAAGGTTCTGTCGGGTCGCTTGTATTTTTTGACGAAGGTTCTGTCGGGTCAGTGGCTTCCTCTACTGCCTCGCCTTTGAACTGCAATTCCGAAAGCTGAAATACATTTGAATCTTTCGTTTGACTAAATTCAAAACGGAAGTACTGATAAGCGGAGGTGTTATCCTTAATATCAAAATCATAGGACTGATTATCCTTGTCTTCAAGTACTGTATCTTGTGTGACTTCGTCAAGAACTGTCCAATCATCGTTCTCGTTCAGTTTGCCATAGAGTTTCCAGCCTGCCGGATTGCGTCCGGTATATTCAGAATTATCATTGCCAGTAGTCAGAATGTAGCCTGTCGGAATAAAGGGAATGTCGCTGTTAAACTCTACATAGCAAGTGTCATCAGGGTCTACAATACACCACTTTGTGGATTTATTGCCGTCCACTAATTTGGCATAGCCCTCTGACGTACTCGTGCCGTTTGTACCTGATGTAGCAGTAAATCCCGTGTAAATACCATTTTCAACAGTTGTCGATACAATTGTTGATGCTTCTGTTGGTCCTGTTGGTTCTGTTGAAGATGCTCTCTGCCCCGATTCGCTCACGCTTTCTGACGGAATAACAGTTCCTTCCTTTGTGATAATTACTTCAAAAGAACTGGGATTTTCTACATCATTTGTATCTGAAATGCCATAATATACCTTATATTTACCCGGATAATTGCCCTTCGGTACGGAAGTAGTATAATAAGAATAATCACAATTATACTCGAAAATTTCAAAGTCCTTGTCCTCATCTGACATGGTATCATCATAGATTTCAAGCAGTTTAACATTATACCAATAGTTAAAATCTGACACTTCATCATATTCTCCTGCATTTGCAAGAGCCTGAAATTTCCAATAGCCATATTCATTTTTCTCAGCAACCAAGCCTGTTATGGGTGTGGGGGCGATATTGGTAGCCTTTGCCGTGATAGCAGTCCTCTCAAATATTTTCGAGACTGGCTGTAAAGGCATACCGCCCGAAACAATCAGCAGAGCCATAAGACCTGCAATGGTCTTTTTCAAAAATTGTCCTTTCATAAAAAAATTCTCCTTTCGGTTTGAATTAAAATTTACTTCTTTTATAATTATATCATATAGATACCACAAAGTCAATAGAATTTACAAAAAATTTACAATTTTTTTCTTGTTTTTTCATTTTTAGCATGTCGAAATTTGTTGGCCTGAGAACTTCTGATTTGCCCAGTACCTCTGCGGGTACTCTATTCAGAAAATAATCAGCTTTTCTGATGTGGTTTTTTTTCTGTCTTCTTATAGAGAAATTTATCATTGTGAAGCTGAATTTTCAGACTTCCGGCCGTAACATAGTCATTAGCTTCTTTTTTGGACGTGACAGATTTCAGGTCAGACCACATAACAGCAACTACAATTCCGGCGATGACTGCCCCGATTATCAAACTGATGCTAATCACATAAAGAATTAAATACGCAATCACGCTGATAATTGTCATAATCAGTAAAAATTTCTTGATTGCCTGACCTTTGTCAAGCGGAAGATTCCCAACAAATTTTCCGGTTTCGCCGTTCATGGCAAACTTGTAGACCGTGCCGTTCCAGCTTATATTCAAAAGCCATACAGGATAAAGTGCATATTTTACTGTGGCATTTTTCAGATGAAGCTGAACTTTTTCCGTGCTGACACTTTCATAGCCGGTGACAGTCTTTTTAAAAGCTTCTTCCACGCTATTTTTGATACGCTTGTCAGCACGTTCCCTGCTCTGCTCCGAGTCGACATCATATTTATCAGCAAGGTATCCGGAAAGATATGCTGTCTGGAATGTTACTGCATTTTTGAAATCAAATGGTTCAATAGATTCCATTAAATCATCATCCATTTTGGAAGACCCGTCAACTGGAATCCTTTCAAAGTCCATCCGTCCTTTGCGGAAAGCGGAATAATAGCTTTTTTCATGATAATCAAAATTAGCATCACTCCATTTTTTAGATTTATGTGCCTTGAACGTAACAGAAGCATCTGCTTGGGCATCGAACAGCCACACCGGAACATATACGCCTTTGATTTCATCAATCTGGTGCTGACTCCGGAAAATTTTCGGGAGCAGTTTTTTTCCTTCAAAATGTTTGAGCAGAGCAGATTTGGCATCCTCTTTGTTCAGTTTGAACGGAATTACATAATCGGGGCGCAAATCGCCGGAAAACTGTCCTGTCATGATAACCGGATTATCACAATAAGGACATTTGGAAGCTCCTGTTGTCTGTTCGGCGATGATTTCTCCGCCACACGACTGACAGCGATAGACATGCATATTTTCGATTTCTTCCTGATTCCATTCTTCGGTGGAAGACTCCCAGTGCATCTGGGATTCTGACGGAACAGTTTCTTCCTGTTCGCTGACGGCTTCTATTGTAAATTCGGCATCGCAATAGGGGCATTTCATTTGTTGGCTTTCTGCACTGAATTCCACTTTTCCGCTACAGCAGGGGCATTTATATTCTAAAACATCGGACATGATTCCTGTCTCCTTTTGCAAAAAATTTTATTTTTAAAAAAGCCTGACAGATGGGAACTATCAGGCTTTTCATAATTTTTTGATTTTTATCTGCTTATTCTGTTGCCATAACAGCCATAGTTGCACCTAATTCTTCAGGTGTACCGT
>CADBOP010000003.1 GCA_902796255.1 uncultured Ruminococcus sp. | reverse complement strand
GGATTCTGACAGCCGGGGCAGTGGTGCGGGCAACCCTGTGTAAAAATAGTATATCTGAATCCAGGACCATCTACAATAGAATCATTGACTGTTCCTGAAATACGCAATAACATGATAATTCCTCCTTATATTTTCCAAATATTGCAGGGAATGTCCGGAGAAAACTCCGGACATCATGCAGATTATTCTGTAAGACTGTGTTTTACTCTGTCTTCTACTTCGCTTCTTTTGGCATCGTTGAATCTGTCCAGCGTGCCGACAAGATAGCCGGTAATTCTCCGGATACGCTCAAAACCGACACCATGATGGTCTTTTTCAGGTCGTCCGCATTTCGGGCATACATCATTAATAATACCTGTATAGCCACAGACAGGGTCACGGTCAACGGGATGATTGATAGACCCATAGCCGATACCGGATTCTTTCATACATCTGATAACTTTCTCAAATGCAGAAAGATTCTTGAGCGGGTCACCGTCCAGCTCAACATAGCTGATATGGCCGGCATTGGTCAGTGCGTGATAAGGTGCTTCAATCTGAATTTTTTCAAATGCACTGATAGGATAATAAACAGGCACATGGAAAGAGTTGGTATAATAATTTCTGTCTGTTACCCCCGGAATCACACCGTATTTTTTGGCATCCATGCGGACAAATCTACCGGACAAGCCCTCGGCCGGTGTTGCCAGCAGCGAGAAGTTCAGGCCGGTTTCCTGTGCTTCTTTATCCAGACGTTTTCTCATTCTGCCGATAATTTCCAGACCAAGTTCACGGGCTTCTTCACTTTCGCCATGATGTGCCCCGATAAGTGCTTTCAGTGTTTCGGCAAGGCCGATAAAGCCGACAGAAAGTGTACCATGTTTGAGAACTTCTTCTACACTGTCATCCGGAGCAAGATTTTCAGAATCAATCCAGATGCCCTGTCCCATCAGGAACGGGAAATTACGGACTTTCTTCTGGCACTGGATAGCGAATCTGTGTTTGAGCTGGTCAATAGCTAAATTCATGATATTATCCAGACTTTCAAAGAATTTATCTTTATCATGATTTGCCTCGATAGCCAGACGGGGCAGGTTTACAGAAGTGAAACTCAGGTTGCCTCTGCCGGTAACGATTTCACGGCTGGGGTCATGGACATTGCCGATAACTCTGGTACGGCATCCCATATAGGCAATTTCTGTGCGGTAATCACCGGGCTTGTAATACTGGAGATTATATGGTGCATCAATAAAGGAGAAATTCGGGAATAATCTTTTTGCAGATACACGGCAGGCAAGCTTGAATAAATCATAATTCGGGTCTTCAGGGTTATAGTTCACACCTTCTTTGATTTTGAAAATATGAATCGGGAAGATAGGTGTTTCGCCGTTGCCGAGGCCTGCTTCATTTGCAAGCAGAATATTTTTTGTTACCATACGGCCTTCCGGCGAAATATCTGTACCGTAATTAATAGAAGAAAACGGAGTCTGTGCACCGGCACGGCTGTTCATTGTATTCAAATTATGCACAAGGGCTTCCATAGCCTGATACGCAGCCCTGTCTGTTTCCTGATAAGCATGTTTTGCTGTAAATTTCAGAATTTTATCTGTAAGTTCCGGAGAGAGCTTTTCTTCAAGAACTGCTTTTGCCTGTTCTGTAAAGCCATTATCATTTGCCAGCACCGGAATCAGATTATTTTCTGTCCTGATACGCTCACAGAGATTCTGTACATATTCCGGAATATTTTCCAAATCTGTAAGCAGTTCCAGTGCTCTGGAGAGATTCTGTTTATATCTTGCCTGATATGTTTTTCTGATGCCGTCCGCCATAGCATAATCGAAATTCGGGACACTCTGGCCGCCGTGCTGGTCATTCTGGTTTGACTGAATTGCAATGCAGGCAAGTGCGGAATAGCTTGCAATATCATTTGGTTCTCTCAGGAAGCCGTGACCTGTGGAGAAACCGCCCTTGAATAATTTTACCAAATCAATCTGACAGCAAGTTGTTGTCAGTGTCAGGAAATCCAAATCATGAATATGAATATCACCGTTTTTATGGGCCTGTGCATGTTCCGGCTTCAACACATAGAGTTCATAAAATTCTTTTGCCGAAACGCTGCCATATTTAAGCATTGTTCCCATAGCGGTATCGCCGTCAATATTGGCATTTTCACGTTTAATATCACTTTCTTTTGCAGAATCAAAAGTTAATTCATTCAGGACTTTCATCAGATTGGTTTTCATTTCTCTTTCACGGGTGCGTTCATAGCGATAGAGAATATATGCTTTTGCAGTATGTGCATGTCCACGGTCGATTAAGACTTTTTCCACTAAATCCTGAATCTGTTCTACAGTCGGAGGGGTATTGCCGCATCTGGCTTCACACAACTGACATACCTGTTCAGCGACAGCATTCGCCTCATTGTAATCAGAACCACCCACTGCCTGTGCTGCACGGAACACTGCATTACTGATTTTTTCCACATTAAACGGCACTTTTCGTCCGTCACGCTTGATAATATACATTAACATAATGATGAAAGCTCCTTTTCCTGAAAGTATAAAAAATACAATATCTGGTGTACCAGATAAAGTACTATATATTAGTATAGCGTATATTTCCGGAATTGTCAAGCTGTCATAATGCACAATAAACAGCTGTTTGTATTGGGCATGTTGTATAATTAAATATCTGAATTATTAGTTTTTCGCAGAAAATAAACGAAAACCTTGTTTCAATCCGGAACAGAAACAAATGTTCTAAACCACAATATATAGAAACCGGAAAATTTGATATTTTTCTGGCATTCGGCATTTTATTACTATATTACTGAAATAATCTGCCATCTGTACAGGCAGTATGGTAAAATTTTCCATGATTATATGGCACTCAGAAAAAAATTAAATCCCCCTTGACAGATTTTTTAAAATAGTGTATAATTATATAGATTTATTATTTTTTAAGGAGTTAATTACACTATGAGTATGGAATTTATCAGAAAATTACCGATTCCGCAGGAAATAAAAAAAGAATATCCGCTATCTGTTGCATTTGAAACGCTCAAGAAACAGCGTGATGAGGAAACGGCAAAGATTTTTACAGGAGAATCAGAGAAACTGATTTTAATTATTGGTCCTTGTTCTGCTGACCGTGAAGACGCTGTGATGGAATATATTCACAGGCTTGCTAAAATGCAGGAACAAGTCAGTGACAAGATTTTGATTATTCCCAGAATTTATACGAATAAGCCCAGAACCAACGGCACAGGCTATAAAGGTATGGTACATCAGCCAGACCCCACTAAGGCAGAAGATATGCTGGAAGGTCTGATTTCTATCCGGAAACTGCACAGGAGGGCTATCGAGGAAACCGGTTTCACCTGTGCAGATGAAATGCTGTATCCGGAGAATTACAGATATTTGTCTGATTTGTTGTCTTATGTTGCAGTTGGTGCAAGAAGTGTCGAAGACCAGCAGCACAGACTGACCGTCAGCGGCATGGATATTCCGGCTGGCATGAAAAATCCGACAAGCGGCGATTTGTCTGTCATGTTCAATTCAATTTATGCTGCACAGTCACAGCATACGTTCTTATACAGAGGCTGGGAAGTGCATACTTCCGGCAATCCGCTTGCACATGCGATTCTGAGGGGCTTTGTCAATAAGCATGGTGAATCACAGCCGAATTATCACTATGAAGATTTGTTGCTGACTTATCATCATTATATTGAAAAAAATCTTGAAAACCATGCTGTGATTATTGATACTAATCATTGTAATTCCAATAAATGCTGGTACGAACAGCCGAGAATTGCAAATGAAGTGCTGCATGCCTGCCGGCATAATGCCGATATCAAGAAAATGGTCAAGGGCTTCATGATTGAAAGCTATCTCGAAGACGGTGCTCAGAAAGTCGGCGAAGGTATCTATGGAAAATCCATTACAGACCCCTGTCTCGGATGGGAGAAAACACAGGATTTAATTTTAAGAATTGCTGACCAGTTATAATTTATCAAACCGGACTGCATTTTCAGTCCGGTTTTTTTACTAATTTTTTCCTGAAATGAAATATTATTTTATGCACCCGGCAGATTTTTCAGACAAATTTTTCTGGAGTACTTGTATCTTTTTTTTTTTTGAGTATAATAGTTCTCAATAGGGTTTTTCTATTGTTGAAAACTTGTTGAAATCTGAAAGGAGAATATTTTTTATGAAGTTCAAAAAAATTTTATCTGTTGTTTCTGCTCTGTGTATGATGTGTACAGTGATGCCGTTTACAGAACAAAATATTCCGGAACAGGCTGTACTTTCTGCCAGTGCCGCTGAAACCATTACAGAGGGAACGCTGACTTATACAAAATATGATACTTATGCAGCAGTTTCTAAATGTAATACTCTTGCACTGGAAGTCAATGTTCCTGCTGAAATAGACGGGCTTCCTGTAACTGAAATTGCAGATAACGCATTCTGGAACTGCTCTATTCTAAAAGCTGTTACTCTTCCGGACAGTATCACCAAAATTAATACTGGTGCATTTCACGGCTGTTCCAGTTTGACTTCTTTTGTAGTTCCAGACGGTTTAACAGAAATTGCTTTCAATACATTTAGTGATTGTGAAAATTTGACATCTGTTGAAATTCCAAACAGTGTAACTAAAATCGGAGGTTATGCATTTTATGGATGCTCTAAGCTGGAATCTCTTACTATTCCAGATGGTGTGACAGAAATTGGCTCTTCTGCATTTAATGGCTGCACTTCATGGAATTCTGCTAAAATACCGAACAGCGTTACTACTATTGGAGAGGATGCATTTTGTGGCTGTCCTTTTACCTCTCTTGTGATTCCTGAAAATATCACTTGTATCAATAGACATGCATTTTCCTATTGCACTGAATTGACTTCCGTTTCTATTCCTAACACCGTAACAGAAATTAAAGGCTATGCATTCTATGGCTGTTCAAAACTGGAATCTATCGTCATTCCAGAAAGTGTGAAAAGCATTGAAAGTGATGCATTCAATATATGTCCTGAACTGAAATCTATTACTATTTTAAATCCTTACTGTGAAATTTATGACAGTGCAGATACATTAGGCGGTACCCGTTATTCCTTAGAAGAAAATGCAGCAATTACTATTTATAGTGAGGACCCTTCCATTGCTCAGGGCTATGCTGAAAAATATAACTTCACATTCAAGCCTCTCAGCGAAGCTCCTGAACCAGCTACAGAAGAAACAGAAACAGAGACTGAAACCGAAACA
This sequence comes from uncultured Ruminococcus sp., assembly GCA_902796255.1. Classification (GTDB taxonomy): domain Bacteria; phylum Bacillota; class Clostridia; order Oscillospirales; family Ruminococcaceae; genus UBA3855. The sequence continues at coordinate 8,116 of CADBOP010000003.1, read as the reverse complement.
GAAACTGTAACTGATACACAGTCAGAAACTTCAGAAGATATTCCCTACATGATAGAAAATAAAATCACACTGGATTTCACAAAAGACGGCACAGTCGATGCTTCTGATGCGGCAATGCTTCTGATATATTCCGCCGAACTCGGAGCAGGAAACGTAAAGAATATCAAAGAATTTATCGAAAAGCATGATTTATAATATATAAAAAATCACCGGACTGAAAATTTTCAGTCCGGTTTTTCTTTTCTTAACAATTCCGGAAAGCTGTGCTTGCTTCGTCCGGAGCGAGATTCTCCATCTTTTTGACCGCCTGAATCATGATAGCACATTCCAGACGCTTCTTTTCCAGTTCACAGGAGAGTGTATGCGATTCCAGAATATTTCCCTGATACTGATAATTATTCGCATTACATCCGCCGGAACAGTAGAATTTTGCCCAGCAGTCACGGCATTTCGGCTTGTTATAAATATGCGACTGTGAAAATTCATATTTCATATCCTCGTTGAAAGTACCTTCTTCGAGATTGCCCATTTTATATTCTTCCATACCGACAAACTGATGACACGGATAAATATCGCCGTCCGGTGTGATAGCCACATATTCATTACCGCATCCACAGCCTTTGAGTCTCTTGATAGCACACGGGCCGGCATCCAAATCAATCATGAAATGGAAGAAATTAAAATGTTTTCCGGCTCTGTCATTTTCAAGAATTTTATTGGCAAGGCGTTCGTATTCAGCAGAGATAGCCGGAATGTCTTCTTCTGTAAGAGCATAAGGGTATTTGCTTTCACAGACAACAGGTTCAACAGAAATCTGGTCAAAGCCGGCTTCGTAGAGACTGAATACATCTTCGGCAAAATCAAGATTATATTTTGTAAAAGTCCCTCTGACATAGTAGTCTAAATTTTTATCTCTCTGTTCGACAAGCTTTTTAAATTTCGGCAGAATAATATCATAAGTACCTTTACCGCCTGTCACAGGCCGCATTCTGTCGTTAGTTTCTTTCCGGCCGTCAATAGACAAGACCACATTGGACATTTCAGAATTAATAAAATCAATAGAATCCTGATTCAGAAGTGTACCGTTTGTCGTGATAGTGAACCGGAATTTTTTATCATATTCTTTCTCCCGTTCACGGGCATATTTTACAACTTCCTTGACAGCATTGAAATTCATGAGCGGTTCACCGCCGAAGAAATCAAGCTCTAAAAATTTTCTGTCTTTAGAGTGTTCCAGCAGAAAATCAATAGCAAGCTTTCCGGTCTCGACAGGCATCAGCTTCCGGCCTGTACCAAAATCGCCGGTTGAAGCGAAACAATATTTACATCTCATATTGCAGTCATGGGAGATATGCAGACACATGGCTTTAATAGGGGCAGGCACAGCAAATCTGGCATATTTCTCATACTCATCATCTGAGAATAAAATTTTCTGTTCGCAGAGTTCTTTTAATTCCTGATAGCAATCAAGAATATCCTGCACAGCGAACTGAGGACTTAATTTTGCAATCACCTGTTCCGGACAGGCATCTGCAAAGGGGGGCTGTACATCATCGAGCATTTTATAAGTCAGTTCATCTACAAGATGGACTCCACCGCTGTTGACATCCAAGACGATATATAAACCATTCATCTGATATTTGTGTATCATAATAAAAAAAATCTCCTTTATTATATTAATTATACAGAAAAACGCCCTGCACAGAGTACAGGGCAGTGATTCCTGAAGTCTTTCTTACTTAGCTTCTTTTTCGCACTTCTGGTTAGCAACTGTGCAGGAAGTCTTGCAGGCAGACTGGCAGGATGCCTGACAGTTACCGCAGCCGCCTTTCTTTGCACTCTGTACCAGATTGGCCTTATTGATTGTCATAATATGTTTCATGCTGATATATCCTCCTTTCGCTTTTTTATTATTATAACATATCTTGTTGCATAATGCAAGAGAATCTGACAAGATTTTTGTAAAAAATTTTATCCCATCATCATACTGACAGACATGATATGCACGCCAAACCCGTCTGGTTCGCCGGAATACTGTACAGTCTGTATGGTTTCTGTATCATCATAGGCAAATATTTTCTGACCGGACTGGCTGAAACGGTATCTTCTGTCAAAATTCTCCGACCGGATACGCATGGTATTGTTTTCTGTTTTATCAAATATAAAACATGCTGTATAGAAATTGAGCGTTTCGAGTGTTTCATCATGATTATACAGATTTTTCATATGAGAATACCAAGGCTTGGCAATATCCTGCACAGCAACATAATATTCCAGAGCACCGTCACCGTTCATATCAGCTGAAAGCGGTTTCTGCGGTGCAAAACCCTTGGAAAGCAGATACTGATAAAAAGCTTCGGCGGCTGTGCTGGGTGTACCGGCAGCAGAAATATTAAAAATATCTTCTAAATAGATATTCTGCATTGCAGCGGCATGACTCTGAAATTCCCCTGTAGTTACATTCTGGTTATCCCAGTAGCAGTTATTGCTGTACAGCATACAGGTACTTTTCCATGACCGCCCGTCCCAGCGGAAATATTCCTGTGAAATCACTGCTGCACCATCTTCTGTGCGGGTATTCTCATTCAGATAGACTTTATTTGTTTCTGGTTCAATCACATAAAAATCATTCTTGATGCCTGTTGCATCATAATAATACAGACCGGAAGCAGTCCCCACGCTTTCAAATACAAAATTCTGGCTGGAAGAATCTGAAATCGGCATAGCCACTAAAAATTCCAGCATGCCGTCATCATCTGCATCTGTCACAATAAAATCAGAAGGGTAATCTGTCAGACCGCTCAGCAAAGCTGAATAAACAGCCTTATCAAATATTTCAGTTGCATAACTGCTTGCTTTTTCCGGCTTATGAGATGTGTTTGTATCTGACGAATGCGGAACAGTTTCTGTACTTTGTACAGGGGGTTGTACTGTTTCCGGCACAGTCTCTGCCTGTGTTTCAATCTGAATTGTGGCAATCTGAATATCCGGTATTATTTCTGGTTCTTCCGAACCTGTTTCCGGCTGTATGCCGCACCCCGTCAGTATGACAGAAAACATGGCAGAGGCTGTCAGCATTGAAATTATTTTTTTCATTTTTTGATTTTTCTCCTTGTATTCTTGAATCACGGGATTTTAATACGGCGGTCTGGTAAGTCTGGCATTCACTCCGGCAACTCCTCCGGCAGTACCGGCACAAAGCATACAGCCGATTCTGACCAGCATCCTGACAGTAAATTCTTCCTGCATCAGCATACTGCCTGCAAGAAACAGCAGGCTCATCCAGAACGCACAATACAGCCCTGTCAGAATCCCATGTTTTCTGCCATGGAATCCAGCACACCGGCCGGCAGTAAACGCACCGATACTCCATAAACCGTGCATCAGCCATATCATAACCGGTGCTGAAAAATTCAGTTTCAGCAACATGCCAGCCATGCAGAGCCCACCTGTTCCCACGCAGAACAGCCCTTTCAGGACAGAAAGAACATATCTTCCGGTATGTGATTTCCATAAGCTGACATGCCGCATGTGTACTCACCTCAATCAGAGTATATGCCGGAATGCCGGAACTTTATTCATCTTTTGACTTGCTGAGGCTGACACCCTTATTGGCTTTTTCTTTCTGTGCTTTTGCTTTTTCAGCAGAAGCAGCTTCTTCAGCAGTAATATTCTGAATAATGGCATCTCTGACAACTCTGAGCTTGACATGATTGCTGCCTGTTTCAATCAGGACAGTTTTAGTATTATCATCCACACGCAGCACAATACCGACAATACCGCCTCTGGTGACAATTTCATCACCGGCCTGTAAATTTTCCTGCATTTCACGGGTTTCTTTTTCCTGTTTCTGCTGGGGGCGAATCATGAGCAGATAAAGAAAGATAAGCACAACCATAGGCAGAATAAAAGTAGAAATAATTGCACCGCCTGTGCCTATGCCGGTTTCAGAAGCGTCCGCAGCAAAGGCAGTTATATTCCCTGCTGCTGCCATGGCAGATATTCCTGTAAAAGCTGCTAATTTTTTCAATAATTTTTTCTGGTTCATAAATCCCGATTCCTCCTGCTTATTTATTTTTAATATATTCATCAATAGATTTTGCAGCTGCTTTGCCTGCACCCATCGCCAGAATGACAGTTGCCGCACCAGTGACGGCATCTCCTCCGGCATAGACTCCCTGTTTTGTTGTCATCATAGATTCATCAACAATCAGGCAGCCTTTCTTGTTGGCTTCCAGTCCCTCTGTCGTTGTACGGATTAACGGATTCGGAGAAGTACCGATTGCCATAATGACAGTATCAACAGCGAGTTCATATTCAGAATCCGGAATCGGCACAGGACTTCTTCTGCCGGAAGCATCGGGTTCACCGAGTTCCATTTTCTGGCATACTGCCGCACGGACTCTGCCGTTTTCATCACCGAGAAGTTTCACAGGGTTCTGGAGTGTGAGAAATTCGATTCCTTCTTCTTTAGCGTGATGTACTTCTTCTTTACGGGCAGGCATTTCGTTTTCTGAGCGTCTGTAGATAATATAGACATGTTCTGCACCCATACGGAGGGCACTTCTGGCGGCATCCATAGCAACATTGCCACCGCCGCAGACAGCTACTGCCTTAGACTTCAGCACAGGTGTGTCATAGCCTTCTTTATAGCCTTTCATAAGATTGATTCTTGTCAGATATTCATTTGCCGAGCAGACACCAATCAGTGATTCTCCCTCGATTCCCATGAATCTGGGCAGACCTGCTCCAGAACCGACAAAAACAGCTTCATAGCCTTTCTGCATTAACTCATCAATTGAAAATACTTTGCCGATTACCATGTTAGTCATGATATTTACACCGAGATTTTTCAGATTTTCAATTTCTTTCTGTACAATTGCTTTGGGCAGACGGAATTCCGGAATGCCGTACATCAGGACACCACCGGCTACATGGAATGCCTCAAAGACTGTAACGGCATAGCCTTTCTTGGCCAAATCTCCGGCACAGGTCAGTCCGGCAGGGCCGCCGCCGACAATTGCGATTTTATGGCCGTTCTGTTCTGGTTTTCTGGCAGGGTCAGAAACATTCTGCATATGCCAGTCCGCAACGAAACGCTCCAGTCTGCCGATACCGACAGGCTCACCTTTTTTGCCTCTGATGCACTGACTTTCACACTGCCGTTCCTGCGGGCATACTCTGCCGCATACAGCCGGAAGGCTGCTGGAAAGATGAATTGTTTCATATGCACCTTCATAATCATGTTCTGTAATTTTTTTAATAAATTCCGGAATCCGGATATTGACCGGACAGCCTGACACACAGGGCATATTTTTGCAGTTCAGGCAGCGTGTGGCTTCTTCTTCGGCCATTTCGGCTGTATAGCCGAGTGTAACTTCTTCAAAATTATGTGCCCGAACTTCCGGTTTCTGTTCCGGAACGGGGACTTTTGTCTGGGACATATTAGGCATTTTGAAACTCCTCCTTAATTTTTCACATTATCAGCCTGTGTCATCATACGGCAGTCCGCCTCACGTTCACGGAATGTACCGTTTCTGTGCATGAGTTCATCGAAATCGACCTGATGGCCGTCAAAGTCAGGGCCTTCCACGCAGGCATAGCGGATTTTTCCGCCGACTGTGACACGACATCCGCCGCACATGCCTGTACCATCTACCATAATCGGGTTAAGTGATACGATAGTAGGAATTTCATACTGTTTTGTCAGCAGACAGACAAATTTCATCATAGGAACAGGGCCGATAGCAATAACAGCATCATAGCCGGCACCGGCTTCAATCTGTTCTTTGAGGGCATCTGTGACAAAGCCTTTTTTTCCATAGCTGCCGTCATCTGTGCAGAGAATCAGATTATCACAATGCTGTTTAAATTCTTCTTCCAGAATGACAATTTCTTTATTTCTGAAGCCGGCGATGACATCTGTCTGCAAGCCTTTTGCAAAGCAAGCCTTTGCCTGCGGGTATGCAATCGCACAGCCGACACCCCCGCCGATAATGCAAATTTTTTTTGCATTTTCCGGAATTTCTGTAGCCACCCCCAACGGGCCGACCAAATCAGAAACAGAATCGCCTTCATTAAGTGCATCTAATTTCATAGTAGACCGGCCGACTACCTGAAAAATCAGCGTAATAGTTCCCTTTTCGGGGTTAGCATCTGCAACAGTCAGCGGCACACGTTCCCCCTGTTCATCGACACGAAAGATAACAAACTGTCCGGCTTTGACTTTTGCAGCGATATACGGTGCAGAAAACTCCATCAGCGTGACAGAGGAATTTAATCTTTTTTTCTTTATAATCTGAAACATAATTAGTTGCCTCCATAGAATAAGCATATAGAAAATACAATACTCAATATATTATAACACAAAAATGTTTTCTCGTCAATGCCATTTCTTTGTTTTTTCTGAAAAATTCATAGATTTCAACAGATAGTAACAAAAAAGTAAAAAATATTTACTTTTTTTGCAAAAGCTATTGACAAAATCAAAAATACATGATATAATAAGCTCATCAGGAAAGATATAAAAAATTTTCTCCTGATTTGTAAATCAAATTTACACAGAAAGGAGTGCTTTTATTATGACGGGTTCTCTGATATTCTGGGCGGTTGTGCTGATTGCTGCTGTGATTGCTGAGGCTGTCACACTTCAGCTTGTAACAATCTGGTTTGCTGCCGGTTCGGCGGCGGCAGTAGCAGCAGCTTGTATGGGTATGCCGCTGTCGGTTCAGGTACTGTTATTTATCAGTGTATCTGTTGCACTTCTCTGTGTGACGAGGCCAATTATCAGGAAATTGCAGGTCAAAGATGTGCTTCCCACCAATGCAGACGGCGAGGTCGGGAAAATTGCTGTTGTGACAGAAGATATCAGCAATGAGCAAAACACGGGTCGTGTGAAAATCGGCGGTGTATATTGGAAAGCACGTTCCTTTGACGGAAACGTCTACACTTCCGGCACAAATGTATGTGTTGAGAAAATTTCCGGTACTACGGCTTACGTCAGCACAGCAGAAAATGCATTTCTGAAAGAAAAACCGTGACAGCATTTTTTTAAAATTATTATTTTCTTGTATCTTTGAAGGAGGTATTTTTATGGGATATGTTCTTGCTGTTATTATAATTATTTTGCTGGTAATGCTTATCAGCTGCATTAAAATCGTTCCGCAGGCTTATGTGTTTGTAGTAGAACGGCTCGGCACATTCAAGACGGAATGGACAACAGGCCCGCATTTCTTAATGCCGTTTTTTGACAGAGTCGCCAAAAAGGTTTCCCTGAAAGAACGTGTGGTAGATTTCAAGCCGCAGCAGGTTATTACAAAAGATAATGTTACAATGCAGATTGATACTGTTGTCTTCTTTCAGGTAACAGATGCCAAACGCTATACTTACGGTGTGGAAAATCCTATGGTTGCCATTGAAAATTTCACGGCAACAACCCTCAGAAATATCATCGGTGAACTGGAACTGGATGCCACTCTGACTTCCCGTGATACTATCAATACAAAGATTACTTCAATTCTTGATGATGAAACAGACAGATGGGGTATCAAGGTCATCCGTGTGGAACTGAAAAATATTCTCCCACCCCGTGAAATTCAGGAATCTATGGAAAAACAAATGAAGGCGGAACGTGAACGCCGTGAGAAAATCTTACAGGCCGAAGGTGAAAAGAAATCACAGGTACTCGTTGCCGAAGCTGAAAAAGAATCTAAGATTCTCCGTGCAGAAGCCGATAAACGTGCTGAAATCCTGAAAGCAGAAGCCGAAAAAGAAGCTATGATTCTTCGTGCAGATGCCGTCAGAGAACAGAAAATCCTTGAAGCACAGGGTGAAGCAGAAGCAATCGCCCTTGTACAGCAGGCAACTGCCGAAGGTCTGATAAAATTAAACCAAGCCAATCCCACAGCAGCAGTATTACAGCTCAAAGCTATGGAAGCATTCGCTAAAGCTGCTGACGGCAAATCCACTAAGATTATTATTCCAAGTGAAATTCAGGGAATTGCCGGACTGGCTGCCGGAATCAAAACAGTTTCAGAAAACGAAAAGCAGGCATAAATTCTTAAATACACAATCCCCCCGAACTGAATTCGGGGGGATTTTCATATCAGGAATTTTT
>CADBOP010000002.1 GCA_902796255.1 uncultured Ruminococcus sp. | reverse complement strand
ATTGACCCGCAGTTCATAGCGTGTCATGTTGACAACAAGTTTGTCATAACGCACTTCTTTGGTTTCCGGTTCTGTGTTGTTTGCCCCGATACGCCTTGCCACTGCCTTGATTCTTGCAATTACTTCCTTGGCATCAAAAGGCTTCGAGATATAATCGTCTGCCCCCAGTTCAAGACCAAGCACTTTGTCAAAAGTTTCGTTTTTGGCAGAAATCATAATAATTGGAACATTGGAATTTTTGCGGATTTCACGGCAGACCCCTCTGCCGTCCATAGAGGGCAGCATCACGTCCAGAAGTACAATATCCGGATTGAGTGCATTGAATTTTACAACAGCTTCCTTCCCGTCATTAGAGATAATCACACTGTAACCTTCCTTTTCAAGATACATCCTGAGCAGGTCACAGATATTCTGGTCGTCATCGACAACTAATACTTTTTCTAAAGCCATAAAGCATGACACTCCTTTTTGATAATTTTGTGAGAAAATTTAAAAAAAATTAAAATCTCTCATAATAATTATACATGATTTGTTCATGAATTATATGAAAAATATGTGAATAAATTATGAATAAATTGTAAATTAAAGAAAGGAAGGCAGCAAGGAGGATTGTGAAAATTTGTTTTGATTATATTAAAATTATCAACAAATTTGTGCAGAAAGCTGAATTTTTTAAAAAATTTCAAAATAGACTTGATTTTTTCTGGAAAGCTGCTAAAATAGAATTAGCACTCAAGGAAAGAGAGTGCTAAAACCAAAAGGAGGAATTTGTATTATGACTATTAAACCTTTAGCAGATAGAGTCGTCATCAAGATGACCGAAGCAGAAGAAACAACAAAGAGCGGTATTATTTTAGCCGGCTCGGCAAAGGAAAAACCACAGGTTGCTGAAATCGTTGCTGTCGGTGAAGGCAAATATGACGAAAACGGCAAGCTCATTCCTATGACTGTAAAAGTCGGTGATAAAGTCCTGACAAGTAAGTACTCCGGTACAGATGTCAAAGTGGACGGCGAAGAATATACAATCGTAAGACAGGAAGATATTCTTGCAATTGTAGAATAATTTATTTTTGATTCAGATAGGAGCGATTTATCATGGCAAAAGATATTAAATACGGAGAAGATGCAAGAAAAGCATTGCAGGCCGGTATTGATAAACTGGCAGATACAGTGAAGATTACATTAGGCCCGAAAGGCAGAAATGTAGTGCTTGACAAGAAATTCGGTGCACCCCTCATTACAAATGATGGTGTGACAATCGCAAAAGATATTGAACTGGAAGACGCTTTTGAAAATATGGGTGCTCAGCTTGTCAAGGAAGTCGCAACTAAGACAAATGATGCCGCCGGCGATGGTACAACTACTGCTACACTGCTGGCACAGGCTATCATCAACGAAGGTATGAAAAATATCGCCGCTGGTGCAAATCCTATGATTCTTAAAAAAGGTATCGCAAAGGCTGTAAATACTGCTGTGGAAACTATTAAGAAAAATTCCAAACCCATAGAAGGCAGTGAGGATATCGCCAGAGTCGGTACAGTTTCTTCCGCTGATGAAAGTGTCGGCAAACTCATCGCAGAAGCAATGGAAAAAGTAACTTCTGACGGTGTGATTACTATCGAAGAAAGCAAAACTGCCGAAACTTACAGCGAAGTCGTAGAAGGTATGCAGTTCGACAGAGGCTATATTTCTCCGTATATGGTAACTGATACAGAAAAAATGGAAGCTGTCTATGATGACCCGTTTGTATTGATTACAGATAAGAAAATCAGCAATATTCAGGAAATCCTGCCGCTTCTGGAACAGCTCGTGCAGTCCGGCAAAAAACTGGTGATTATTGCAGAAGATATCGAAGGCGAAGCCCTTACAACAATTATTCTGAATAATTTAAGAGGTGTCTTCAAGTGTGCTGCTGTCAAAGCTCCGGGCTTCGGCGACAGAAGAAAAGAAATGCTGAAAGATATTGCTATCCTTACAGGTGCAGAAGTCATTACAGAAGAACTGGGTCTGGAACTCAAGGATACACAGATTTCTCAGCTCGGCCGTGCCCGCCAGATTGTTATCCAGAAGGAAAATACAATCATTGTAGATGGTGCTGGAGATTCTGATGCTATCAAGGAAAGAGTCGCACAGATTAAATCTCAGATTGAAGCTTCTACTTCTGATTTTGATAAAGAAAAACTTCAGGAAAGACTTGCAAAACTTTCCGGCGGTGTGGCTGTGATTAAAGTCGGTGCAGCTACTGAAATCGAAATGAAGGAAAAGAAACTGAGAATCGAAGATGCCCTCGCTGCAACCAAGGCCGCTGTAGAAGAAGGTATCGTTGCTGGTGGCGGTACTGCCCTGATTAATGCCATTCCTGCTGTAAATGCACTGATTGAAACTCTCGAAGGTGACGAAAAGACCGGTGCACAGATTATCGGTAAGGCTCTTGAAGCTCCGCTTCGTCAGATTGCCCTGAATGCCGGCCTCGAAGGCAGCGTGATTATTGATAAGATTGTCAGTGCAGATAAAGTCGGCTATGGTTTCGATGCTTATAACGAAACTTATGTGGATATGATTCCTGCTGGTATCGTTGACCCGACAAAGGTAACAAGAAGTGCTCTCCAGAATGCAGCCTCTGTTGCTTCTATGGTACTGACAACGGAGTCTCTGGTAGCAGATATCAAAGAACCTGAACCGGCAGCACCTCCGATGCCCGCCGGCGGTATGTATTAATCCTGCATCATGCAGAAAAAAACCGTCCTGACCAGATAACGTCAGGGCGGTTTTTCCTCTTGACAGAAACAGGAGTTTGTGATATAATCAGTATGTAAAATTTTTTCTGAAAATGAGGAAAATACATGAAATTAAAAGAATTGCTGAAACAAAAATGGATGGCCTATAGTGTAGCTACATGTTCGGCTGTGATATTGTATACAATGCTGTCACGGATAGACGAATTTTTCAGCTGGATAGGGTCGCTGTGGGGGATATTTTCGCCAATAGCAATAGGCCTGATTTTCGGCTACCTGATGAATCCGGTATCAAATTATTTTGAAGACCACCTGTTCAAGAAAGTCAGAAAAGAAGAAAGCCGCCATGCCTGCTCGGTCATGATGGCAATCGGCTGTGTACTGGTACTGCTGACCTTGCTGATATTGATGGTAGTACCGGCAATTACCGGAAGTATTACAAGTATCGTTGCAAATTATGATGTATATTATAAAAATGTTTTGAATCTGATTAATAATCTGAATACATGGCTGATAGAGCAGGGAATCCAGATAGAACAGTCACAGATTGCAGATTCTGTCACACAGTATATCGGAACATTTTTCAGCGGACTGAAAGATAATCTGACAGCTGTTATGGGAAAAATCGGAGATATCAGCTCTTCTATTTTTAATATTATTATCGGATTTATTATTGCAGTGTATTTCATGATGTCAAAGAAAAATATGAAAAAAGCCCTGCACCGCCTTCGCACTGCTCTGACAGAAGAGGAAAAAATAGAAGCCGGAAATAAATTCTGGATAAGATGTAATGCTATATTTATTCAGTATATCGGATGCAGTGTGCTGGATGCCTGCATCATCGGTGTGACAAATGCCGTGTTTATGGCTGTGGTAGGAATGCAGAATATTACTTTGATTTCTCTGATAGTAGGAATTACAAACCTCCTGCCAACATTCGGGCCATTGATTGGCGGTGTGCTGGGTGTGGTATTTTTACTGCTGACAGAGCCGATACATGCCTTGTATTTTGTCATATTTACAGTGATTTTACAGGTGATGGACGGCTATGTGATAAAGCCCAAGCTGTTCAGTAATTCACTCGGCCTGTCGCCGGTGCTGACACTGGTATCAATTATATTGGGCGGCAAAATGTTCGGCATATTGGGAATTTTGCTCGCAATACCAGTGGTGGCTGTAGCAGATATGCTATATCAGGAAAAACTTTTGCCGTGGCTGCACCAGCGGAAAGAAGCAAAAAAACACCAGCATGTGCCGGAAGAAATACCAGAACTGGAAAAAGAAGAAGAAACGCTCTGACAGAGATTGCCAGAGCGTTTTTATAATTTACGCATAAACGGGTTCAGAATCAAATACAAGTTCAGGAATTTCCGTATGAATCCGGCCTTCCAGCATATGAATGACTTTTTCAAGAGAATAGAAATGCCAGATTTCACTCGCCGCACAGCATTTGTCAGCAATGGTGATAATATAACTTTCTTTATATTTAGGCAGCGGAAAACAAAGAGGGAACATGTGCTTGCGGATAATGTCCCGTTCTATTTTGTTTAAATCAAATTCTTTTTCAGCATTTCTGAGGGCAACAATAGGATGCATCAGCGTGTGAAATTTGCAGGCGGATTTTTTATCATGCCAGTCATATAAAAAGAAATCATGCAGAAGGCAGCCCCTGACCAGACTTTTTTTATCTATTTTTTTAATATGTAATGCCTCAGCAACTTTCAAAGCCATATAAGCAACACAGATGGAATGGGTAAAACAGTCCGTGTTTCCGTGCTGCATGAAAGTGCGTTCTGCCTGCATATTAGGAGAACGGAGAATATCTTCACCATATCGCAGCACTTGTTCCGTAAGAGTTTTATCAGCTTTGATATACCACATAAAACAGCCTGTCCTTTCTTTGAAAAATAAGAAAAATAATTCTGTATTGTTATTATACATCAGGATTGGAGTTTTGTCAAGAGGCATCAGAGAATATGCCAGATTTCAGGGAGTTCTTCTTCATAGACAGAGAGAATTAAATTTTTCATTTTCTGAATTTCACTTTCTGCTTCCGGATGCTGGTAAATAATCAGCGGCCTTAAACCAGATATGGTTTCTCTCAGAGAATCCAGTTCACTTCCATTAATAAAAGTACCATTGATATTATGATAGCTTTTCCAGTTCGCTTCAAGTGTGTCTAAAGCAGAAAGTGCCTGCTCTGTATGATGCTGACTCACAGCAGTTTCAAGATTCTGTACAAGAAGCAGATAATTCTGGCATTGCTTCTGTAATGTTATCAGAGAGAAAATACATAATAAAATTAAGCTTAATAAAATATAAATACTGACTTTGCAGCGGTTCATAAAGCAGGGACTCCCTTCGGAATAAGATGATAGGCACAGGATTTGTCAGCAGTAAGAATAAAAATATCTTTGATTTTGATTTTTTCCTGTTCCAGAATCGTGTCAAGCCATTGCCTGTCCTGCCCGATAGCAGAAAGAGAAGTTTCCCTGAGCTGACCGTCAGCAATGATGGTCTGCGGAGGGTCACAGCAGGGCTGAACAGCATGTAAATCTTGTTTTTCACAAGGCTGATAAGCCGATTTCTGATAAACAGAAATACTCCCGTTAGTCTCAACAATAGCAAACTGTACTTCTTCAATAAAGAAAACCCCGCTCATCCGGAGGGCTGACATTAAATCATCAACTGAAAACCGAAGCGTTTTCATCATGTTCTGGTCGATAATGCCGTTACAGATTAAAATTTTCGGACTGCCGGAAATCCATCTTCTGAATCTGACAGATTTTAAGGAAATCCATGAAGCAATGACTTCATAGCAGACCAGTGCCAGAATAGGAAGAATCCCATGTAAAAGAGGAATTTCAATATCTTCAAGGGCGAGTGTAGCAATATTGGAAATCAGAATAGTAACAACCAGTTCCGCCGGCTGGAGTTCTCCAAGCTGACGCTTTCCCATCAGCCGGACAGAGAACATCACAACAAGATACAGAATAAAAGAACGGATTAATACAATCGTCATGCAGAAACACTCCTCTCTGAAAACAGTATCACCAGAAAAGGGGAAAAAATACAGAAAGTTTTTTATTTTATTCCATTATTTATATAAATCAGAAGTTTTTGACGGGTTCTGACAGGTTGCCTGACAGCAAAAAACGGCTATATTCCGGATATTTGACGGATTTGACGGGAAAAATCCTATTCTTTTATATATTATATATTTTATATATATATATATATTATATTTTTTTAAATAAAATAGAATATAATGGAAAAATACCTGTCAAACTTGTCAAATCGGCTATATTTCGGTGCTTTGTAAAAATACAGCCTGTCAAAATTCCGGTTTGTTTCAGTAATATAATGATAGAATAAAAAGCAGAAAATACCATACTTGACAAAATCAGAATTTTATGGCAAAATAAAAGTAATCTGAAAACAGGAGAAATTTTTATGAAAAAAATAAAAATCATGAATTTAGAACTCGCTCAGACTGCTGCCCTTGCTCCTATGGCCGGAGTCGCTGATACTTCTTACCGGCAACTGTGTGCCGAAATGGGTGCTGTCATGACAGTAAGTGAAATGATTTCTGCAAAAGGATTATGCTATGACAGTAAAGGCAGTGCCGAACTTTGCCGGATTTCGCAGTCAGAAAGACCGATGGGACTGCAATTGTTCGGCAGTGAACCCGAATTTATTGCAAAAGCAGTCAGTTTGCTTCAGGAATATCATCCGGACTGGATTGACCTGAATATGGGCTGCCCTGTGCCGAAAGTCGTGAATACCGGAGCGGGTTCGGCTTTGATGAAAACCCCTGAAATCGCCGAAAAATGCATCAGGGCTGCTGTGAAGGAATCCTCTGTTCCAGTATCGGTAAAAATGCGAACCGGCTGGGATAATGAACATATTAATGCTGTCGAATTTGCTCAGCTTTGCGAAAATGCCGGAGCATCTTTCCTGACAGTTCACGGCAGAACCAGACAACAGCTGTATTCCGGAAAAGCTGACTGGAATGCCATAAAACAGGTAAAACAGGCGGTTCAGATTCCGGTTGTCGGGAATGGTGATGTAAAATCTGCCCTTGATTGTCAGAATATGTACGAAACAACCGGAGTGGATTTGGTTGCCATTGGTCGTGCAAGTTATGGGAATCCTTGGATTTTTAAAGAAATATCGGCATTTTTCAATCATGAAGCATATACCCCCCCGACTCCGGAAGAACGAATGCAAATCATGCTGCGGCATATCAGAATGATAATTGATTACAGTCAGAAACCGCCGCATTTAGCCATTCGTGAAGCTCGGAAACATGCTTCATGGTATCTGACAGGAATGAAAAATGCTGCGGCTTTTCGGGCGAAATGCTATCAGTTAAATTCTTATGAAGAAGCTGAAAAAATGGCAGATGATTTTTTAAAAGAAAATTTGTAAAAAAAATTCCTGCTCCGGCAGGATTTTTTGTGTCATGAAATTATCAACTTTAAAATAAATCCTCCTGCTGTAAAACTACAGCAGGAGGAAGAAATTGATTTATTCTGCAAGCGGAAGATTTTCTGCTTTGATAAGACCGACAATTAATTTCAGAATTGTCAGAGAGTCTGTTGAATCTGCAATGTTATTCTGGTTCACATCAATACTTTTGACTTGTTCCGGTTTCAGGTTTTCTTTTCCGAAAATTACTTTGTTCAGAGTGATAACATCTACAATATTGACTGTCTCATTGCCGTCAGCATCGCCCCAGATAATTTCTTCTGTTTCAGAATCTGCCTGTGTTTCTGTTTCGGTTTCTGTTTCAGCCTGAGATTCTGTTTCTGTTTCAGAAGATTCTGCCACTTCCAGACCGTCTACAATGGCATCAAAAGCGGGTTTGGCTGTATAGTCTTCATTGAACAAAAGCGGATATTTCGAGGCTCTCCAGCTCATATCGTCTGTCGTGCCCCAGAATACAACAGAGGAAATTTCATCTTTATGTTCTGTAATCGCATCCATAATATCAGAATAATACTGTGCCTGTTCTGCAAAATGGTCAGTATCATTGACAGTAGCATCCAGTTCTGTTACCTGAATATCCAGACCGGTCGCACAGAATTTATCCAGAGCTTTCTTGTAGACATTCACAGACGGGAAAGCATCTGAACCGGAGCGGGCATCCAGATGGGACTGCAAGCCGATACCGTCAATATAATGCCCATCGGCATTGATTTCTTCTGCCATTTTGATAATGGCATCTGTTTTCTGCGGCATATATTCATTGAAATCATTATAATACAGCTTGCAGCCTTCGGGAGCATATTTCTTGGCAAACTCAAAAGCAGGCTTAATGAAAGAGTTATCACCAAATACTTTCACCCACGGAGAGTTTGCAGAACCTTCTTCCTGAGAACCGGCTTTTCTGTAATTTCCGTCATCGAGCCAGCATTCGTTTACAACATCAAATGCATAGAAATTGACATCCGGATATTCTTCTGCAATAGCAGCAAAAACATTCTTGATATAATTTTCCATACGAGCCAGCATTTTTTCTTTGGATACCCATTCCCCTTCGGCATCGTAATTTTCTTTAAAGAACCATGTTGGTGTCTGCTGGTGCCATACCAGCACATGCCCTCTGACGGGAATATTATTATCTCTTGCGAAATTCAGAATCGAGCGGGCACTTGCAAGGCTGACCTGCGGATTTTCGTCATCACCTTCTTCAGCAAGAGCCAGACATGCATTTTTATCCAGAAGAGCATCTGGTTTCATTTCATTGCCTGGTGTAATGCTGTTGAAGTGTTTCAGAATCAATTCTTTTGTGGAAGACGGTGCGAGTTCTTTTGTTGTTACAGCTGTACCGATTTTAAAATAACCGGCATATGCTTCTTTCAGGGAAACAATATCTGTCTGCGGATGGAAGACCGGAGCGGCTTTCAGGGTAAAGTCATCAATATAGATATTATCGCTGCCGCCTTCAAAATACACGTAGACATCGGTCATATCTTCCGTATAGCTGACTTTCAGGTCAGTGACTTCCTGCCAGCCGTTTCCGTTGAGGTTTGCCAGATTTTCATAATGCTGTTCGCCGCTCTCATCTGTATACTGGAAGCTGACAGTTACACTTGTGTACCACTGTCCCATAACCTGAGCACTGACAAGGTAAGCTGTACCCGGTTCGCACTTGTCATCCAGACGGAAGGCAGGGCCGTTCCATGATTTGGAACGTTCGCCGGCACAAAGGGATTTTGTTCCGCTGACGGCATTATCCTCACTGGATGTAATCACAGTAGTATCTGTAGAGCCTCTGTTTGTCCATGCAGAAACGTCACCGTCTTCAAAATCAGAAGAATAGATGACAGTAGTATCTGCATCTTCTGCGGATACACTGAAAGCAGGTACTGCACAGGCTGTGCAGGTGAGTGCAAGCAGAGCGGCAAGCATCTGCTTACGGTTTGTTGTTTTTTTCATACATAATCCTCCCAAGATAGTAAATAACTTCTTTATGACATTATTTTAGCATATTTTTACACTCTTTGTCAATAGTTTCTTAAAAAATTACAAAAAGTAATATTAAAATTATTTGAAACGCTGTAAGCCTGACAAACCTTTGTCCGTGTATCGAAAACAAATGTGTTTGTAGAATCTACAGAATTATTTTAACAAAAATCCGAATCTCACTTTATTTTTTTAAAAATATTAATCTGTTTGCAGTTTTTTCTTTACAAAATTTAAAAAATATGCTATAATATTCTGGTAAACTTAATTAAAGAAAGCAGAGGTTTTTCCAATGAGCAAAATCAGAATCGCAATCGCCGGTTATGGCAATCTCGGAAAAGGTGTGGAACTTGCCGTCAGACAGAATCCCGATACCGAACTTGTCGGCGTATTTACCCGCCGTGCACCGGAATCCGTCAAGCTCCTGACAGCAGGTGTTCCGGTCTATAAACTGGAAGATGCAAAAAATTATCAGGATAAAATTGATGTCTTAATCATCTGCGGCGGCAGTGCTACTGACCTCCCTGTACAGACTCCTGAACTTGCAAAATATTTCAATGTTATCGACAGCTTTGATACACATGCAAGAATTCCGGAGCATTTCAACAATGTTGACAAAGCCGCAAGAGAAAACAATCATCTTGCTATGATTTCTCTTGGCTGGGACCCCGGTCTTTTCTCTCTGAACAGAGTCTATGCAGAATCTATTCTTTCCAACGGCAAGACTTATACTTTCTGGGGAAAGGGTGTCAGTCAGGGACATTCTGATGCTATCAGACGTGTAGAAGGCGTAAAAAAAGGCATTCAGTACACATGCCCGATTGAAGCGGCAATTGAGGCTGTCAGAAGCGGCTCTCAGCCGGAACTGTCTACCCGTGAAAAGCATGAGCGTGTATGCTATGTTGTTGCGGAAGAAGGGGCAGACAAGGCAAAAATTGAATCTGAAATCAAAAATATGAAAAACTATTTTGATGAATATAACACGACTGTTAATTTCATCAGCGAAGAAGAATTTGATAAAAATCATAATACTCTGCCGCACGGGGGATTTGTTATCCGTTCCGGCAAAACCGGTGACGGGGAAAAGACCAGTCAGACAATTGAATATTCTCTGAAACTGGAATCCAATCCGGAATTTACTGCTTCTGTGCTGGTTGCTTATGCAAGAGCACTCAGCAGACTCAAGGCAGAAGGTGCTGTCGGCTGCAAGACTGCTTTTGATGTAGCCCCCGGCTATCTTTCTCCGCTGTCTCCGGAAGAACTCCGTGCAAAAATGCTTT
>CADBOP010000001.1 GCA_902796255.1 uncultured Ruminococcus sp. | reverse complement strand
GAAAAATCCGATAATGCCTAAAATTATGGAAAAAACGGTTGTAATGATATAGAAAATTAAATCCTGCTGCATGTCCTCACTTCCGGAAATCAGAATAAAAAAACGGTATCATAAAAGTTTTCACTTTTATGATACCAGATATATCCGCATATAGCCAGTTGAAATTAAATTATAATTTTGAAGTGGAATTTTTGACTGAATTTTTCTCATTTGCAGCAAGAATAATTTTTCTGACAGCAGATACAGAAAGCCGGTATTCTTTGGCAAGCTGTCTGTAATTGCTGCCGTTGAATTTTCGGCAGATTTCTGCATCACGAATCTGTTTGGTGATTCTTTCCGGTTTGTTGATATAAAGAGGACAGCCGGCATAATTGGCGACTAATTTTTTATATGCCTCCAGTCCGATGGTTTCAGCAAGTTCTTTCTGCTCTCCGGTAAGCTGTTCCAGACTTGTGATTTTTTCGATTTCCAAAGCAATTTCCCCTTTCAATAAAAAAGTACGGCATCACGAATTCTTTCTTTCATGATACCATACTTTTCGGAAATTGGCAAGTATTTTTATTTCTTATTCTTTTTCGCATGAGCAAGAATTTTCTTCAGGGCTTCAATCAGCCGGATACCATCATTTTTCCGTACCCATTTCAGAGGGTTGTCCGGCGGAGCAGTAATGCCGAGTGTTTTCCGGACAACTCCGGCAAGCCTCTGTTTCACATCCACCTTTGTATTGCTGTCCAGTTCTGCCAGCTGATAAGCCATAGCCCATGCTTTTGCCTGCTGTTTCCCTGTCATCATATCCGGAATATCTTCACGCTGTTTCGGTTTATAAAGCCCCTGACTGACAAGCATTCTGTTCAGTTCAGCTTCTACTTTTCCAGCTTCTGTCTCTGTCAGGTCACTGACATGGTATTTCCCTGTCATCCGATGCACAAGAATATGAAAATTATCGTCAAGGCTGCCACGTTCCACAAGCCCCAGAACTGATGCGGCAGCGTAAAGTCTTCTTGTATGTTCTTTCATTCATGTTCCTCTTTTCCTTATCCATTTTTCTGATTTTTTCCGGAGCGGTTCTGAAATGGATGTACTACAGCAGCAGAGCTGATGTGCCGTTTCCAGCAGAATTCTGTCTTCCGGAACAGCAAGCCTGTTTTTTCGGAACAGTTCCCGCATTGGTTCAGGATTTCCGAAACTGACCGCCTGAATCACGGCACTGTCACGGCATTTGCCATAAGCAGCAGCGGTATCATAAAAATCTCTGTACATTCCGGATTACTTCCTTTCAGTCCGGAGTGCTGCCAGCCGTTCAGATTCACAGCGTTTCAGAAAATGGAAATAAACTCTGAATTCTTCGTATGCACATTCCGGACAGAGCGGAATTTGTTTCTGTGCCGTCCAGCCGTGTGCAATGAAATGTTCCGGTCTGGTATGCCGTTCCGTCATGCCGCAGCGGCTGCATCGGATTAAAACTGTATTTTTCATCTGTAAAGCCATAGTTTCACTCCTTTGATTTCTGTGCTTTTTTCCGGTAATATCGTTCAAGGGACTGACTGTTTCTCCGCTGACGGATGGTTTCGGGATTTTCATTCGGATGTGCAATAGTCATGCATAAAATTTCAAACTCCGTCATTCTGGCATCGCCCCGCAGGGTGCAGTCCGGAAACGGACAGCAGAAACAGTTCCGGTCGCACCTGAACTTTTTATGTTTCATCGTCATTTTGCTGACTGTCCGAATTCTGAAATACTGTTCTGGCAATTTCTGCTTCATCGGTCATATCCAGCCCGAGAATCCCCAGAAACCATGCTGCATCCTCTTTGGAAAAGAAGTGATAAACAATTTCACGTCCCTGTTTTTTTCCACGGAGCAGACCATAAAGTGCATAAGCAAAAACAGGAGTTGTCATCATATCAGTATCATCAAAGAAGTTATCCGCTTCATTCAGGGGCATTATGAGAACAGCAGCATTTGTGACAAGCATCTGCATCTGACTGCTGATAAATTTTGCAGCGTTATTTTCATTGCCTGCCTTTTTCCATTGCATCATGTCTCTGTTCCTTCCTGTGATTCAGCAGTGATGATTTTTGTTTTCATACTTCTGGAAACGTTCACAGCAGCATTGATTTTCGTTGTGATGTCTGCAAGAATTTCAGGAGTCATCTGCCCGTCATGATTGATTCTGACAAATGTACAAAGGTTTTCCCATGCGGCAGTTTCATTAATCAGATAAGCCGCATCAGAAGCATCTGTTTCGGAAAGTCCGGCAACATGCATCAGATTTTTCTTGTCTTTCTCAAAGTCCGTGCCTTTGATTTTTTTCAGGAGCACTTTCTTTGCCTTGTCATCACACGGCAGAGAACGGATAATATCCGGAACACTGCCTTCACAGTATTCACCATGCCAGACAGCGGACAAGATTCTTTTCGCCGGAGCTTTCAGCGTGTACTTGATTTCTTTTGTGAACATGCTTTCGCTGACCTTGCCGAAGATGGATTCCAGCAGTTCTCCGGCAGATACGGAAACCGTATCGGCAATTGTGACGACAGCAGTATTGCCGTCCGGAGTGGTATGGCTGACAGATTTGATTTTTGTATCTGTCAGCTTCTGTTCGGCATCGAGCTGAAGAAATGCCTGAAGCTTGTCGTATTCAGCAGAGAGAGCAGCTTTCTCCTGCTCGATTTCTGCCATACGGTCAATAACGGAATTCAGATTTTCTTTCATGATAATGCTCCTTTCATAGTGTCTGCACAGCTGTGGCACATAATAAGGTCTTTGTAGCGGCACAGATTCTGAGCCGAACCGCAGAACCGGCAGAGGTCGATATGCTTTCTGATGATGAGTGTACCGTCCGGCATGGTCGAAATGTCCAGTGACATGCCACGCTTCCAGCCGAGTTTCAGCCGCATGTCCTTCGGAATCGTGATGCCGCCGTTCTGCATCAGTTTTCTTGATGTTTTCATATTCTGAAAACTCCTTTCTTAAAATTTCCCTGACTCTGCATTTTCACGGGCTTGTCACCGTCTTCGGCTGCATTAGGGTCAGAGAGGAAAAATCCTCTCTGATAAAATTTTAGCTTTTATTTAAACTGTTCCCAGTTCCAGATTTGTTTTCCGCAGTGAGGACAGAATTTTGTTACACCTCAATTTCAGCGTAAGCAGCAGCAACTTTCAGACCGTCAAGCGTGTAATTATGATTGGAGTCTGCATTCAGAAATACACTGACTGCACCACGGAGAGCCTGCGGAGACTGTGCAATTTTATGCAGAAATTCAATTTCTTTCTGCATGTGCTGTTCTGCCAGAACCGGAAACAGCATCTTGATGTCTTCTATGGTAATCTGTTCACTGGTATAGAACCGGCGGAGTCTGACACGGTTTGAAATCTGGGCGAACTCTGCTTTCCGGCTCATGTAGACAACTGCCTCCGGATTGCCAATGAAGCAGATGCCGAGTGTCTGACCTCTGGACTGAAAGTAATCGGAGAAGCTACGGAGTGTTTCAATCTCTTTGATAGTGAGATTCTGTGCTTCGTCCAGAATCAGAACAGTACCGTCAGAAAGTTTCTTTACAATAGAAAGCCAGAGGTCATCTACAGAACGCTCTACAGTTGCACCGATTTCGGAAGCAATTGCTTTTAACAGGCTTTTTACACTTGTCAAACAAGGGTTTATTGTGAGATAATAGCTGTTTGTAGGATTATCTTCATGAAACTTCTGCGCTGCTTTAGTCTTTCCGATTCCGGCATCACCGACAGCGATAGTCAGACCGCCGGAGACTTGGCACACGCCAATTAAGCCATAGATGTGAGAAGAAATATTGGTTGGTGCATAATGTACTTCTGTACATCTCTTGTTTGCAGCATCCTTGACCTCGAAATAAGCAGCGATTTTCTGAAAAGCAGATTCCGGAGTCTTGTATGTGCCTTTTCTGAGAGAGGAGAGAATTGAGCCGGAAGTAAATCCGAGCAGTTTCCCCATTTCGTTCTGACTGTAGCCGTGGCTGTTCTGATACTGCTCCACTTTGTCGAGCAGGTCAAGCTGTTCCTGTGTATACATCATAATCATCATTCTCCTTTTTGCTTTTTGCGTTCAAGGTATCCCTGACGCATTCGTTCAAGATTTATCTGTACAGATAAGTTTTCAGCACCGGCTGCCTTTTTCTGCGGAAGTTCCTCACCGGATTTGACAAGCGTGATTTTT